>JANOAF010000001.1:0-7870 GCA_031411015.1 Opitutaceae bacterium
TCGGCGTCACCGCGCCGGCGCGAGCTGCTCGCACAGTTGGGCGTCAGCTTCGAGGTGGTCGTCGCCCAGGTAGTCGAACACGAGGAGACGACGACGGACCCGCGCGTGATGGTGGCGCATAACGCCGCGCTGAAAGCGGACTGGGTGGCCGCGCGGAATCGGGAGGCGTTTGTCCTCGGTGCCGACACCACCGTGTTCATCGATGGTGCGGCACTCAACAAACCGGCCGATGCGGTCGAGGCCAGAGCGATGCTTCGTCGTCTCAGTGGGCGCACCCACACGGTGTTTACCGGGCTCGCCGTTCGCCACGCGGTCAGCGGACTGCGCATCGACGAAGGGGTCGCGAGCGAGGTGACAATGAAGCAATTCGACGAGGCCACCCTCGAGGCCTACTTGGCAAAAGTGCACACACTCGACAAAGCCGGTGGCTACGGCATCCAAGACCACAGCGACCTGATTGTGGCTGGCTACCGCGGTTCGCTCTCGAACATTATCGGGCTGCCCGTGGAAACAACGAAACAAATTTTGACGCGCTGCGGTCTGCTGCCATGACTTTCGGCGCGTTTCCGCGTCCAGTCCCACCGTCATGAGCCCAACCATCGCCCCTTCCGCCCCCGCGACCACTTGGCGGAAGCTCTACGCTCGGCTGTGGGAAGACCCGGAATCGCGTCCCACGGTGATTGGCATCGCGGTGGTCGTCGTGTTTCACCTGTTGCTGCTCATCCTTGGACCACGGGTGCTTTCCTATGGGCACGCGGGCCTGACCACCAGCGCGTCTGACCCGGCCCGTAATTTCAACATCGAGCTTTCCCCCGAGATGTTTGAGAAGCCGCAGAAAGCCCCGGATCCCACGAAGTTCGTCGAGACCAATCCCGAAGCTCCGGAGAACACGCCGGACAAAACGAATAATTTCGCCGCGCAGAACCAGCAGGTCGCCCAGGAAAAGCCGACGCCCGACGGCAAAAGCGATCGGCCGGCGATGGAGGGGAAGAAGGACATGGAATCGAACCAGATCGTGAGTGGCCGCTTGAGCCAGCCGGTCGAGCGCGTCGATCCCGAGCCGCCGGCGGTCAATATCCCTGTCGCCGAGACGCCGGTCATGGCGCCGCGGGCCGAGCAAAATCCTCTTTCGGGAGCGGAGAAATTTCAGGGCGAAAACGCCGCCGGCCTCGCCGCCAACATCGCCAAGCGCCTCGATAACGCGCGCGACGTCCCGGAAAAAGTCGACGGCGTGAAGGACGCCAAGGCGTTTGAAGGCGCCACCTCGCTGCAGCCCGCCATCGATCCACGGAAGCCGCGTCCGCGTCCGCAGGTGGTCCAGACGCAGCAGGTGCGCCCGGCCATCCTCACGGAGCAACGCATCGGCACGACCAACGTCGGCCTCACGGCCATCGATGCAAAATTCAGCCAGTATGGCGCCTATCTGCAACGCATGATCGACAGCGTGCAGATTCAGTGGGAACGCATCATTCTCCAAATGATCGCGATGCCGGCTGGCGGCAGCACGGTCTCGGTGAAATTCATCATGAACGACGAGGGAAAAATCACCTCGATCAAAACCGTGGATTCGAACGCGAGCGAGACCGGCTCGCGCGCCTGCGTGAGCGCGATCACCGATCGCTCGCCCTACGGCCCGTGGACCGACGATATGAAGGCCGTGCTCGGCACGCAGCAGGAAATGACGTTCACGTTTTTCTATCAGTGAGTGCAGCCGAAGGATTTTGGGTGGGACTGCCCCTGGGCCGGGGAGTGGAGCTAATCGGCCGCGATGCGAATGGACTGGCGGCCTTCAACAAACCGGCGGGCGTTCTCTCTCATCCCAACGAAGCGGCGGACGAACCCCGTGCGCTGCTCACCGCCCGCTACGTGGTTGACGGGGAATTTTTCGAGTGGGGCACCGCTGCCGCGCCGCAACGGCTCTGGCTGCTCAACCGACTCGATGCCGCGACTTCCGGGGTGATTCTCGCAGCTAAAAGTGCGGAGCTGGCGACGGCGATTCGCGCGCACTTCAAACGCAAGCAGGTGCGTAAAGTTTACCAAGCGCTGGTCTTTGGGCAGTCCCGCGTGAAGGCGGAAATATGGCGCGACCGACTCGCCGTCGAGAAGCGCGGTGGCCAGATTCGCACGGCGGCGGTCGCGGGGCACATCCCGGCGGAGAGCGCGATGAGCGTCATTAAAAATTCGAGGGGAGAGCCCAAGCTCACGCTGCTGCAACTCGAACCGCGCACCGGCCGCAGCCACCAGCTTCGCGTGCAATGCGCGAAGCGTCACCTGCCCATCGTCGGTGACCAGACTTACGGCGACTTTCCGCGCAACCGTGAGTTTGCGAAACTGGCCGGCACCAAGCGGCTTTTTCTCCATTCGCTGGAGACTGCGTTTGACTACGAGTTCAAGGGCCGAAAGCAGGCGTTTTCCGCGCGCGCGCCACTGCCGATCGAGTTCGCGAGGTTCCTCTGAGCCGGGCCAATCGCGGAATCGCGGAAGAGCGGAGGTGTGGAATCCGAGTCGCGTGTGCAGATGTCTTTCTCCGCTCCTCCGCACTTCCGCGATGGGATTGTCTGTCTTCGACTATTTTCGCTCTTTGCGTCGCGGCGTCTTTGCGTTTCAACGTTCGCTCCCTTCGCCATGATCCTTCCGAAATCCAACCGCCTCACACCCGATCAACTTGCCGAAATCACCGCCATTGTCGCCGAGTTTGGCTGCAAGATTCAGCCCATTGTCGGCGCGGTGCGGACGATTTACGCCATCGTCGGCGACGAGCGCGAGGAGCTGATGATCAATCGTCTCGAGGGCCTCGCCTACGTCGATCGCATCGACCGGATTCAGTCGCCGTTCAAGCTGATGGACAAACGGTCCGATCTCGCGAGTCACCGGATCACCCTCGGCGGCGTGACCCTCGGCGAGGAACTACTTGTGATCGCCGGCGCCTGCACAATCGATCCGAAGAACCCGAATTATTTCTACGAGACCGCGGCGGCGGTGAAAGAGGCGGGGGCCAATGCGCTGCGCGGCGGCGTGTGGAAACCGCGCACCAATCCTTACTCGTTCCAAGGCGACGTGAAGTCGCTCGACATCCTCATGGAGGCCTCGCGCCGCACCGGTCTGCCCGTCGACACCGAGGTGATGGAAGAGGCGCACATCAAACTCGCGCTCGATGCCGGCGTGCACACGCTCCAAGTCGGCGCACGTAACGCGCTCAACTACTCGCTGCTGCGCGCCATCGGCCGCGCGATTGCGGAGCGCGACAATGTGGTGCTGCTGAAGCGCAGCATTCACATGGGACCGCTGAGTGAGTTCATCTCGGCGGCGGAATACATCGCGGCCTTCGGCAACCCGAATGTGATTCTCTGCCCGCGCGGCACGACGCCGACGCTCGATGGCTACCGCAATCATCCCGACGAGAGCATCACGCCGCTGCTGAAGGAAAAGACGTGGGCGCCGGTCGTAGTCGATCCATCGCACTCGGTCGGCAAGGCAACCTATGTGCCCGCGGCCGCGCTCGCGGCGGTCGCGTATGGCGCGGACGGACTTTGCATCGAAGCCCACGTCGAACCGACCAAGGGCATCGGCGACGATCCGAAGCAGGCGCTCACGCCCGATGTGCTCAAGAAAACGATCGCGCAAGCGCGGCAGCTCTGGGCGTTGCGGCGGTGAGCAACTGGCGCGATGCCGAGGGCGTCATCCGCGGGAAATGGGGTATCTCCTACAATAAACTGCAAGGCGCGCTCCTACGAGCTTACCGCTGCGGACGGCAAACGCCTCGCCGCGGGGATCGAGCGATGGGAGCACATCGCGGTTGCGATCAAGGCGTTGAGTGAACTTGCGCTCGTCATCGCATCGGTCGGGCTCCAAGTTCTGGTGTCGTTCGCGCGGCGCACCTAATAAATTGTGCGTCTGCGCGTTTTGTTCCGGTTCGCCCCAAACCATGAAGCTTTTCTCCCCGTGAAACCAGCCCTCTGCCTCCTTGGCCTTATCCTCAGCTTCGCTTTTGCGCGCGCGGCCGTGCTTCACGCCATCACCGATGAACTGCCGGCGTCTACGTCCGTGCAAATCACTACGACGAAGCAAAAGGTGCGCGGCGGCTCGGCGGCGTTCCGGCACGTCACCCGCGCCGGTAGCGACGCGGCGGAATTCGTGATTCCGGCTGCCCGTGACGGCGACGAGCGATGGTATGGCTGGTCCACGCAACTGCCGGCCGACTTCGATCATCGCGGGCGTTCGACGCTAGTGATGCGGCTCGTGGAAGCCGCGCCGGTGAAACCCAGCCCGGCCCAATGTCCCGTCGCCCTCTCCTCGCTCGAGATCAACGCGAAGGGTCAGTTCGTGTTTCATCTGCACGCTCGCGCCGAAAGGGACGCTGAGCCGAAGTGCCGCACGGCCACCTTTGCGGCGGACGTCACGCCGACGCGGGGCCGGTGGTTCGACTTCGTCCTTCATGCGAAGTGGACGAGCGGCGCCGATGGCTTCGTCGACCTGTGGGTGAAGCAGCACGACAATAATTTTCTTCACGTGGTCGACTATCGCGGCCCCACGTGCGCCAGCGGCGAACCCGGACCGGAATTCCGGATTGGCGCGCACGTGACCGGGGGCGAGGAGGCGGCGGCGGGGACCGAGGTGGCGGTGTTGACCGACGAACTGCGGGTCGGCGATGCGGGCTCGAGCTTCGATGAAGTCGCGCCGGCCGGGGCGGCCGAGCGCGCCGCCGAGGCAAAACGCGGCCAGCTCCACTATGTGGTCTACCCGAGCCCGCTCCATCACCGACAGATTCCCGTGATGGTCTATACGCCGCCGGGCTACGATGCCGCCGCGGCGACACGCTATCCGGTCATCTACAATCTCCACGGCGCGGGCGGCGGCAGCCCGGAGCGCCAGTGGTCGCGCATGCGCGAGACACTGACCGCAGCGATGGAGTCCGCGGCCGTGCCGCCGACGATCTATGTTTTTGCGAACGCGCTCGGCGACATGGGCTACATCGACCATCCGGACGGCCGCGGGCCCAAGGTGTTCAGCAGCATCGTCACGGAGCTGGTGCCCTTCATCGATGCAAACTACCGCACGATTGCCGATCGTCGCGGACGCGGCGTCGATGGGTTTTCGATGGGCGCCGGCGGCTCGCTGCAGTTCGCCTTCAAACGGCCGGATCTCTTCAGCGCGGTCGTGGCCTACGCCGCCGGTTTCATCCCGCACGATCCGAACGACACCAACGAGCTCCGGCGCAAGCTCTCGGCGGAGTTCAGCCACTACGCCCTCGTCCAGCGCAATGCCGCCGAACTTCGCGAGAGAGTCAGCATCCGCCTGGTCTGCGGCGACCAGGACCAACTCCACCCGGCCAATCTGAAGTTCAAGGCGTTCCTCGAAGAGCAGAAGATTCCGTTTACCTGGGTGTCGATTCCCGGGGTAGGGCACGATACGAAGGGCCTGTTTGATCGCGTCGGCGTTGAGAGCCTCAAGCTCATGCACGAGGCGTTCGCGAAGGGACGATAGCTTTTATTGGCCAGGTGTTCCTCCGCCATACTTGTTGCTGAGAAAATCATAAACTTCTCTCATCAGAGAACCGCTCCAGGCATACGCCGATTCGGTCACCTCGCGTAGACCATAGTGCTTCGCCACGGCGGCGATCGATTTGTCCAGATACTTTGCCGCGTTCATCATGATGCTCGGTTCCCCGGCGAAATGGGGAATATTCGGCATCCGCATGTTCTTGTGCAGGGGGCTGGCCGACGGGATCGCATTAAACTTCCCTAAGTGATTCCAAGTATTGTGCGCCGAGAAGCTGTAAGGCGTATACGCGTAGTTATAGAGGTCGAGACAACCAGCCTCGACCGCCATCTCCCGCGTGTTCTTGCCCGTCCAGTTACCGAGGTTCACCGTGACGAAGAACAGAAAGCTCTGGCTTTCAACCCAAGCCCGGCTCGCCTCGATCATCTGGCGATAACCCTCCTTCTCCTCCTCATCTTCGGCTTTTTCCGCCAGCTTTTCATAGTGCGCCATCCAGAGCTTCTCCTGGCCCAAGCCGTGCATGATGTGCAGCCGGCTCCGCTCATCCGGTTTCCCTAGAATCCAAGCAAGCGTAATGTAGCAGTCCGTCATCGCCCGGAGATAGAGGGGGCCGATGTCCCAGTTCCACACTTCAAAGTTGTCGGCCAAAGCCACCGCCAGCGTGGCTTGCCGGGCCAGGAGTGCGTTGATGACCGTGTGCTCCTCCTCCGACGTCGCCTTGAAGACGACCTGCTCGGACACCTCTTTCACTAGGGACGCCGCCACGTGGTGAAACCCTTGCCTAAAGCTCATAACAGGGTTCGCGCTCGTCGGCAGCGCCGTTGGCAGTCGAATGTGAGGCCGCAGCGGGTCGAGCTCAAGCCCGCGCCGCCAGAAATACTCCGCCCATGCGCTCCCCAAACGGTCTTTGTAGTGCCCATACACCATCGACGTCGACGTCCGGGCATGCGAACTGGCACGTCGACCTTCTGGCGAATCGAAGTCGCTGACGATCGCCTCGAGATTCGGCGGTCGCACGTTTTCTGTGGAGTGGAGTCGCCCCGTGCAGTGCTCGCCATACAGCACCACCGCCTGCATCAGCGTGCCTTCGGGGGACCACCGGTTTAGGCGCGGGCCGACAACCTTTCGCGCCGTGGCCACGTCAACCTCCGAATGTGGAGGGAGCGCCTCCTCCCAGAGGTAGGTGAACGGATTATCCTTGGCATAGCAGCGCACAAAGGGTTCCAGCGCGGCACGCAGTTCATCCAGCTGTCCGGTCGTGCGCAGTTTTCCACGCACCGCTGCTTTTCCTTCGTCGGTTAGCTCCCGATGCGCACTGATGAATGAAAACTCGGGCTGCGGGCGCTTCGCAGCCCCATGGAATGCGGCTTCGATGACCGTCGTCGCCAGCTCGATACCCTTCGTGGCGCCGCAGTGCGCTAGCACAAATCCAATCCAGATGATTTCTGGAAAGATCACTTCCACGAAGTCCACTCGGCTCCAATCCTGCCCGAACTTCGGGACGAGCTTCTTTCCTACTTTCTGATGGTCCTCGAACATGTCGGCAATCTTCAGCCAGCGGGGTTCTACTGCAATCAAAGGCGGCACAGCGCCGCTCTCGGCCTAGTCAGCTACGTTCACAGCAAACTGAGCTGCGAGTCGTCCGCCGGGGTGACGGTGATTTTCTTTTTGGGCTTGGCTTGCGGGGCGGGCAACGAGATCGACGTATCGTCGCTCTCCAGCTTGGCGAGGATGGTCTTGGCGCGGTCGATTACGCTCAGGGGCAGACCGGCGAGGCGCGCGACTTGGATGCCGTAGCTGCGGTCGGCGGCGCCGGGGATCACCCGGCGAACAAAGACGATCTCGTCGTTCCATTCTTTGACCGCGACGGAGAAGTTGCGCAGGCGCGGCAGATGTTTTTCGAGCTGCGTCAGTTCATGGTAATGCGTGGCGAAAAGAGTGCGCGGTCCGCGTGCGGGTTCGCGATGCAGATGCTCGACTACGGCCCACGCGATCGAGAGGCCGTCGTAGGTCGAGGTGCCGCGCCCGATCTCGTCCAGGATGATGAGCGAGCGATTCGTGGCATTGTTGAGGATGTTGGCGGTCTCGTTCATCTCGACCATGAAGGTCGAGTTGCCGCGCGCGAGGTCGTCGCTGGCGCCGACGCGGGAGAAGATGCGGTCGACGAGGCCGACGCGCGCGGACTTCGCGGGCACCCAGCAGCCGACCTGCGCCATGAGGGTAATGAGCGCGATTTGGCGGATGTAGGTGGATTTGCCGGCCATGTTGGGGCCGGTCAGGATCGTGATCTGCTCGCTCGCGGCGTCAAGCCGGGCGTCGTTGGGGACGAACTCGCCGCGCGGCATGATCGCCTCCAGCGTCGGGTGGCGCC
>JANOAF010000002.1:0-3601 GCA_031411015.1 Opitutaceae bacterium
CAGGTAGGCGAGCCAAGTGGAGCCCTTGGCGAAGTCGCCGCCGTCCTTGGTGCAGAACTCAAGGGCGCCGGTCAGATCTTTGCTGAGTTTGTATTCCGCCCAGAAATCGAGCGCGGTCACGCTGTGGGTCTTCTGAAAACCACCCTTGGTATCGTGCGAGATGCCCGCCCAGAGGGTGAGATCGGCGATACCGGTGTATTTCACGAATGCCTCGACGCCGGCGTTGTGGATAAACTCGCCGTCGCCCCGCGCAAAACCGTTGGGCGAGAAGGCCGAATCAACCAGCGCGAAGCCATAAGCGACTTCTTTGTCGCCGTAGTCGAGGCGCACACCGGAGTGGTATGCGGCGATCGCACCGAGGGTGCCGATCGTGACGGGCGAGTAGGTGATCTGGCTCATGCTGCCGGTGTGGAAGGCCTCGTAGCCCATGTAACTGAGGAATTTTCCAGCGGTCACGGAGTAGCCGCTGCCCACGTCGTAGGTCGCGTAGATGTCGAGCACAGTTAGCTCATCTTTCGGCAGATTCGGGACGTAGTAGAGGCTGACCGTGGCCGTCACGGGTTTAAACGTGAAGTTGAAGGCCGTCAGAGCGGCGTCAGCGCTGGGCGTATCCTTGGTTCCGTCAAAAACGGAGTCGGTGGCCTTCAGGCCTTTCCATTTTTGGTATTCATAAGACCCGGCGGCGTAGCCGTTGATCATGAGATTGTCGTTCACCTTGATGTCGGCGAACGCGGTTAAGGAGGTAGCGAGCGTCAGTGCGACCGCTAGATTTTTACGTAGGTTCATTGGCTATGGTTGAGGGTTGGTGGAACGGATCGGTGCAAACCCGATCAGGTCTCCTCCCTTAGCAGCATTTCTGCCGAACTATGCCGCTATGACATTCAAGCATCCAATTTGGCCTGAAAGTTGCACATGGATACCAGAGATTTCGCTCATGCGGGATTTCGCCCGACTAAAACTACCTATGAAAACTAAACTCCTCCTTGTTTCGCTCGCTGCCTGTTTCGCGGGTGGCATCAATCCGTTGCTGGCGCAAACGCCGGCCGTAGCGCCGGCCGCACCGAGTTCATCTTGGACGCTTACGCCCGCGTTCGTCTCGCAATACATGCTCCGCGGCGCCCGCCTCGGCGGCCTGTCGTTTCAGCCCGTCATCGAGTATGCTTCCGGCCCGCTCACGCTCGGCCTGTGGAGTAATTTCCCGGTGGCGAAAAAAGTCCCCGGCCAGTCCGACCCGGAGTTCGATCCCTATGGGTCCTACACCTTCGAACTCGCAAAGGACCTGACGCTCCAGCCGGGCTTCATCGTTTATCTCTACCCGAACGCGCACAAGAAGGACGGATTTTACAAGACCACGTTCGAGCCCAGCCTCGCGCTCAACTACACGGTCGAGGGGATCAAGTTTACTCCGAAGGTTTATCGCGACGTCGTGCTGAAGCAGACTCTGATCGAGGGCAGTGTTGCCTACTCGATTCCGTTGAAGGATGCCGGCACCGAGATCGCGTTTCTCGGCACCTACGGCACGTTCAAGGCCACGGACGCCTTGGAAAACAGCAATCCCGCCACGAAGAACTGGGGTGATTACTGGCTGGCTGGCGTCACATTGCCGTTCCAGATCTCCAAGGACCAGAAACTCTCCGTCGGCTGGGCCTACACCGAGGGTCGCAACAACTTCTTCAAGCAGGGCCGGGCGCCCAAAGCCGTGAACACCGGTGCAGTGGGTCGCGGGGTCGTGACGGTAAGCTACGCGTTCTCGTTCTAATTCCTTAGCCGGACGGCGGGGAGCGCCCGCACTTGATCCTCATCGTCAGCCCGCACCTTCCCGGTGCGGGCTTTTTCTTGGGGCCGACACCCGCGGCGTGATTTTCGGTCCCCCTGTGTGGCGGCCCGGAAAAACGAACTGGATAACCACGCACTCGTGGGCGACAGTATTCCGCTATGAAAGTCGGCATTGTCGGTGCGTCGGGATACTCGGGCGAAGTTCTCGTTAAGCTCCTGCTCGGCCATCCACGCGTCACGCTCGCGTGCGTTACCTCGCGCACTCACGCCGGCAAACCGCTCGCCACCGTGATTCCCTCCGTGCGTGGGGCCGATCGCGGTTTGATTTTCACCGACTCCGATCCGGCCGCCTTGGCTGCGAGTGACATTGATCTGTTTTTCCTCGCCCTGCCGCACGGTGCGGCCGCGACGTATGCCAAAGCGCTCGTCGCCGGCGGCAAACGCGTGATCGATCTCAGCGCCGATTTCCGCATCGCCGACCTCGCGACCTACCAAAAATACTACGGCGAGCACCATGCGCCCGAGTTACTGGCGAGTGCGCGCTTCGTGCTGCCCGAGCTGACGCCACCCGCCTGGAAGACTGAGGCTAAGCTCATCGCCGCGCCCGGCTGCTATCCGACGAGCATCCTCGTGCCGCTCTTGCCGCTCTTGAAGGCGGGTGTGATTTCGCGCGAGCACATCGTGGTAAATTCCTACAGCGGCGTGAGCGGCGCGGGCAAAAAGGCGGAGGAAATGTATCTCTTCGTTGAGCGCGCCGAGAGCATCAAGGCATACGGTCTCGTAAAGCATCGGCACCTCGCTGAGGTCGAGGAGCAGCTCGCGCTGCACACGGGCGCGAAGACCATCATCCAGTTCAATCCGCACCTCGCGCCGATGCGCCGTGGCATCGCGACCACGATCACCGTGCCCGCGGCGGCCGGCGCGACCCTTGAGCGACTCTACGCGACGTGGCGCGAGACGTATGCCGGCCGGCCCTTCGTCCATGTTCTCCCGACGGGAGAGACCCCGGATACTGCGCACACCATCGGCACCAACCGCGTGGACATGTCCGCCGTTCACGATCCACGCACGGGCAATTTCGTGATCACCGCGGCCGAGGATAACCTCGTCAAAGGCGCCAGCGGCCAGGCGGTGCAGATCATGAACCTGTGGTGCGGTTTCGACGAGACCGCTGGGCTTATTTGAAATTTTTGGGCAGGAAGCCGGAAAATTAGGAACAAGACAGGAAGACGAATTCAGAAGCCATGAAACCAGGAATCGATCTTCCGGTTTCTGGCTTTCTGGTTTTTTGAATTCCTACTTTAGCTCCGATAGTCCGCGTTCTCGCTCACATATTCGTGGGTGAGATCGCCGCCCAGCACCATTGCCGACGCGGCGCCATTACCGAGATCGATCTCAAGTTCGACCGCGCGCTCATGCGGCGGGAAATCCACCGGGGCGGCAAACACGCCTTCGGCATTCGGTTTGCTCTGGTAGAGCTCCGCGCCCTTTAGGTGCGCGACGAGCGCGGCTTCCTTGGTGGGATCAAGTTGGAAGACACCGTTGGCAAAAATCTCCACGCCACCCATGCGTGCGGTGAGCTTCGACAGATTGGTGCCGGGCGCGTGCGCGCCCACGTGTTTGCCGATCGCCTGAATCAGGCGGCCCACGTTGGGATCGTTGCCGGCGACGGCGCACTTGAAAAGCGGACCGTTGACGATCGCCTTGCCGAGGGCGCGGGCGAGACCGAGGCTCGCGGCGTTTTTCACCGTGACGCGGATCACGTGGCGCACGCCCTCGCCGTTGCGCACGACATCCTCCGCGAGATCGCGGCAGACTTGGTGCA
>JANOAF010000003.1:0-16580 GCA_031411015.1 Opitutaceae bacterium
ACGCTCACCGGCGCAGCGACGCCGATTCGCGGCGGCTGGGTGCTCGACATGATGGGGCTGAACCAAATCGCGATCGACGAGGAGGCGGGCATGGCGCACGTCGGCG
Source organism: Opitutaceae bacterium (assembly GCA_031411015.1). Taxonomy (GTDB): domain Bacteria; phylum Verrucomicrobiota; class Verrucomicrobiia; order Opitutales; family Opitutaceae; genus ER46. The sequence continues at coordinate 107 of JANOAF010000003.1, forward strand.
CGGGGGCGAAGATAGCAGACATCCAGCGCGCGGCGCAGGCGAAGGGTTGGTTTTATCCGCCCGATCCGTCGTCGAAGGAATACTGCACCATCGGCGGCAACATCGCGTGCAACGCCGGCGGCATGCACGGTGGGAAATATGGCGTTACGCGCGACTTCGTCGTGGCGCTGCGCGGTTTTTTGCCGACGGGTGAATTTGTGGAATGGGGCACGGCGACGAAAAAATTCTCCGCGGGCTTCAACATGCGCGATCTTTGGATCGGGAGCGAAGGGATGCTCGGCGTCGTGACGGGGGCGGTGTTGAAACTCATTCCGCAGCCGGCGGCGCGGTGGACGCTGCTGACGTCGTTTCGCGATGAGACGACCGCGCTCCGTGCGGCGCTCGCGCTCTTCCGCACGCGCGTGCAGCCGGCGATTTGTGAGTTTCTCGATCGCGAGAGCGTGTTGTGCGCGGAGCGGGCGACGAAGCAGGCGGTGTTTGCGGGGCAGGCTGGGCGCCCTGTGATTCTGCTCGAACTCGCCGGCTCGAAACTCGAAGTGCGCGAGCAGAGCAAGGCGGTGCTCGCGTGGGCGAAGGCGCACGCGACCGCGCACCGCGTGGCGAAGAATCGCGACGAGGCCGAACAGCTCTGGGCCGTGCGGCGCAAATGCTCGGGCGCGATGTTCGAGCTCGCCGACGCGAAGCTGAACGAAGACATCGTCATCCCGATGAGAAGCTACGTGAAGTTCGCGCAATTCCTCGTGCGGCTGAAGCGGGAATCGGGCCTGCACGTGCCGACCTTCGGTCATCTCGCCGACGGCAATCTCCACGTGAACATCATGTATCACCGCGCCGACAAGAAAGAGACGCGCGCCGCGGAGGAAGCCGTGCAGCTCCTCATGGAAACCGTGGTGTCGCTCGGCGGGGCGATTTCCGGCGAGCACGGCATCGGGCTGGCGAAGACGCCTTTTCTCCGCATCCAGCACTCGCCCGCGCAAGTGCGCGCGATGCAGGCCGTGAAGCGCGCCCTCGATCCGAAAGGAATCCTCAACCCCGGAAAAATGTTCGACGTGTTTCACGTCTGGAAGCACGAGCGGCTGGCCGTCCAGCTGCCGTGGGATCACAAGTGAGCCCGGCGGTGGCTTGCCGATGAAAAAGCTCGGGGAGCGTATTCTGGTCGCGGGCGCGCTGGCGCTCGTGCTTTCGTTCTACGCGTGGACCGCCGCCGTCAACGGCGGGTTCGAGGGCTGGGGCGACCAGGATTTCTACCGGCTGCTCGTGCGGGGTTGGATGAAAGGGCAGCTCGCGATCGACAAGGAGCCGACGCCGGCGCTGCTCGCGCTCGCGGATCCCTACGACCCGGCGCAGAATGGCGCGCATCGCTTGGCCGACGCCTCTTACTATCGCGGAAAATATTATTTGTATTTCGGCGCCGCGCCCGCGCTCACGCTGATGGTGCCCTGGCGGCTGCTCACCGGGCAGGAGATGACGATGGGCGCGGCGGTGTTTGTGTTCGGCGTGGTCGCGTTTCTCGCGGCGAGCGGATTGTGGCTGGCGTTGCGACGACGGTATTTTCCAAACAGCGCGGTGCTCGTAGCGCCGCTGGGCGTGCTCGCGCTGGGCTTCGGCACCCACTTGCTTGCACTGCTGCAACGCCCGGCGTTTTGGGAGCTACCGATTGTCGCGGGGATCGCGTTTACGCTGCTGGCGCTCGCCGCGACCTATCGGGCGATTCACGGCGACCGGCCGCGGAGGGCTATGGCGTTCGCCGGATTTTTTCTGGGCTTGGCGGTCGCTTCGCGGCCGACGTGTCTCTTTGCCGCGCCGCTGCTACTCGCGCCGGTGTGGCTCGCGTGGCTAAAAAAGGACGCGGCGAATCCGTGGTGGCGGCTCACGCTCGCGGCGGCGCTGCCACTCGCGGCGTGCGGCCTCGCGCTGATGGCGCACAACTATGCCCGCTTCGGCAGCGTGCTTGAGTTCGGCCAAAATTATCAGCTCTCGGGCGCGTTTGAGGGGAAGCTCACACACTTCAGCCCGCGCTTCATCGCGCACAACTTCGCGGTCTATTTTTTTCAACCCGTGCAGTGGTCGTGGACATTTCCCTTTGTGGTGGCGCAGGGAATTCCCGTTTCAATTCCGGGCTACTTCGGCACGGAGGAAGTGTGCGGTATCGCGGTGACGCTGGGGTTCGTGTGGTTCGTGCTCGGGGTGCCGCTGCTGACGCTGCGGCGCGAAGAGGAGGAGCGTCGCGCCCTCCGGGCAACGCTGCTCGCGATCGTGGGCGCGTGCCTGCCGGTGATGACAATGCTATTGAGCTATTTTTCGACCACGGCGCGCTATCAACCCGACTTCGCCGTTACGCTTGGGCTGCTCGCGGCGGGCGGCCTCCTCGGGATCGAGCGCCTCGCGCAGCGGTGGCGTGGCGGTGGCGTCGCCGTCGTGGTGCTCGCGTCCCTGCTCACGCTGGCGACCGTCGCAATGGGGGCGCTGTTGAGCTTCGATTATCACGGCGGCGCGCTCGGGCGAAACGCCCCTCAGGTCTGGGCGCAGCTGGAGCAGCGCGCGCAATCAGTGCTGGGTGAGGTGGGCCTGTGGCTCGGGCAGTTCGACGGGCCGCAGGTGCTGAAGGTGCGTTTTCAACCGCGGCCCGCGGGCACGCGCGAAACATTTTGGCGCGCCACCGATCCGCGCGCGGATGAGCGGATTGTGGTCGAGCACATCGGCGAGCGCCTGATCCGTTTCGGTTACGAGCGCGGTGCGGAAGCGGCGGTGTGGGGCCGGCCACTGACGTGGGAAACGGATCACACGCACACCGTCGAGGTGCAGGTTCCATCGTTGCACGGTGCGCCGCGCGGCGGAATGCGTGGACTGCGGCGCGGCGTGGAGTATCGCGAGCGCTCGGCTGTCGCGGTGTGGTTCAGCGGTGGGCGCGCGCTCGACGCGATCGTCGCGCCGTGGCCGGCAGAAATATCGGTGGGCGGCGAAATCGGCTCTGATTTCTCCGGCACGGTGCGGAGCCGGCGCACGCGGTTGTTTCGTGCCGACGAAGTGCGCGAGGAGGTGCGCCGCCCCGTCGGCAATCCGTCGGGCGGTGTGCTGCGACTCACCATCGTTGTGCCCGACGCGCTCGCACCGGAGGGCGAACCGCTCTTCGCCGCGGGCGCGCACTACCAGTCGGACATGGTCTTCGTGCGCGCCACGCCCGGCGGCTTCGTCTTCGTATTCGATCACTACGGCTCGCCGCAAATCGTCTCCGCAGTGCTGCCGCTGTCGGCTCCGAGCCGCGTGGTGGAGATCGATCTGCCGTCTTGTGCGCCGGGCGAAAAGAATTTCGGCGAGGCAAAATCCGGCGAGGTCGTCATCTGGAGCGACGGCCGCGAAGTCCTCCGCTCACGGCAAGCGTGCCACGCGTTTGTCCCGGGAACCGAACTCGTCGGCCGCAATCTATTTGGCACCACGTGCGCTCCGGAATTTCGCGGCTGGCTGCTCGATGCGCGGTGGGTTGCGCGGTAACCTCAGGATTTTGCGGCGACAGAGTTTTTATGACCTCTGATTGCGCCGCTAACGTGGATAAAGGCAGGAATAAATCTTCGGGCTAACGGCCACTAGTCTTAGCCAGCGCCGAGGCCGCGGCCTGTTGAAACGCGAGGCGAACCGCGCTGCCGTCACTATTCGGAAAGTTGGACCGCTGCACCATGAGCACATACGCCACGCCCTTCACCGGATCGATCCAAGCCTGCGTGCCCCACGCTCCGCCGTGGCCGAATGTCCCGGGCGAAAGCATGGCGGCGAGGCCTTCGTGTGGTGTCTTCAGGACGCAGGTGCCGATGCCCCAGCCGTAGTTCGCGCCGCGATTGCCACCGGCCGCGTTCTGGAAAAATCCCGTGGGCAACTCGCCCGTGTGGACGGACGATAGGACGGCCACGGCTTTCTCGCTGAGGATGCGTTTGCCACCGAGCGTGCCGCGGTTGAGCAGCATCTGGCAGAAGCGCGCGTAGTCGTTGGCGGTGGAGAAGAGCCCGCCGTTGCCCTGCGGCGGCCGGTCGCGCGAGCCGAAGTCGGCGCGCGGCGGCACGGCGTCGAGCGTGCCAGTGTCCTTGTTCTTCGCGTAGGCGGTGACCAGCCGCACGCGCTGCGCGTCGTTCGGGTAGAAGGTCGTGTCCTTCATCCCGAGCGGATCGAAGAGGCGCTTTTGGAGGAAGGCATCGAACGTCATGCCGCTCACGACCTCGACGATTCGGCCCGCGAGATTGATGCCGGATTGCGTGTATTTCCACTGGGCGCCCGGCTCATATTGCATCTTCGCGGCGAGCCACACCGGCACGAGATCGGCGAGGGTCTTGGCGGCTTGCGCGGTGGGGCCGCTCGCCTCACCGAGACCGGACGTATGAGTGAGGATCTGGGTGATGGTGAGGTTCGCGGGCTTGCCGGAGGGTGTCTTCAGGTTCGCGAACTCGGGAATGTATTTCGCGACAGGATCGGTGACGTTCAGTTTGCCCTCGTCCTGCAACATCATGATTGCGGTGCCGGTGATCGGCTTCGTCATCGACGCGATCCACATGAGCGTGTCGGGCGTCATTGCGCGTTGGGTCGCCACATCGGCGAAGCCCGTGCTTTCGAGATGGAGGGTCTTATCCTTGGTGACGACAACCGTGACGGCGCCGGCGACTTCGTTCTTGGCGATCATCGCGTCCATCGCGGCACCGACGCCGGGAAGTTTCGGCGCGGCGGCGAATGCGACGGCGGAGGAAAGAAGACAGGAAACAAACAGACGGGTGGGGTGCATGGGAAAAAGTGGGGAGGAGTTTCGATTCGTTTAAGTCACCGGCAAACCCAGCCAGCCCTTTAGCACTCGGGCATCGGCGCGGAACGCCTCGACGATGCCGGCGCGTTGCTCGAACGGCACGGGCGCGAGTTTGGAGTGCTCGTTGTGGATGCAGATGGGCAGCGGGCCACCGTGCGCGGCGATGACTTGATCGACGATGGCTTTCTTCACGCGACCTTCGCCGAGGGGCACTTCGACCTGCCGCTCGCCCTCGAATTTGAAGCTCTTCACGCACAGCGCGACGGTGCGCGGGGCGAGGAGTTGCACGGCGTTGGGCCAAGCTTGAGTCGCCTCGACCATCACGTGCTGCGCGTCGAAGGCCACGCCGAAGTATTTCGGATCGATGTCGCCCAGGATCAGGTCGAGGTCCCACGCGGCGCTGCCGGCCATGCTCGCGCCGGCGTGGATTTGGTAGACCGCCTGAATGCCGATCTCGCGGTTCGCGGCGGCGAAATCGCGCGCCATGCTGTTGAAGTTGGCGATCTGTGCCTTGAGCGGCTTGCCGCGCTCGTAGCGGAAACCGCGGTGGCGGTATTGCGGCACGCCGAGTTGCTTGGCGAGGCGCACGGCCTTCTCCCAATGCGGTTCGTCCGGGCGCACCGTGTCGAGCGCGACCCAGAGGATGCGCCGCTTTTTCTTCGCGAGCGCCGCGACCATCGCCGGCAATTCGTCCGGCGCCTTCTCGGGGGTGATGTGGCCCTCTTTGCGCAGCGTGAGCTCGAGGTCCAAGCCGATCTCGTCGAGCGTGATCGCCATTTGCTCCGGAGTGTATTTCAGCGGACCGCCGTTGCCGCCGTCGAAGAACCATTTTTCCAGAATGCCGATGTCGTAGTGACCTGATGAGGCGGGCGCAGCGGGCGTGGCACTCGCTGCATTTGCGGCGGAAGTCGAGGTCTGGCTGAGGCCGGCCGCGGCGACAGTGAGCAAACCGGCGCGAGTAAGAAAATCTCGGCGGCTGAGAGAATCAGAGGGAGAACCAAGGGTAGTCATAGAGGGTAAGCGGGCACGGTCTGCGATTCCCCCGGGATCTTCAAGGCTCGGAAGCACGCGGTTCCTCTGACAGTCCTCGGGGTGAAATACGTTCATGCCGTCTGTGAACAATCTTTCCGGTTTTTCCATTGCGGGGCGCGAAGGGCGTCCTTCAATCGGCCGTTTCCATCCCGCATGTATCTCAAGGCGCTCAAGCTGCACGGCTTCAAATCATTCGCCGATCCCACTACGCTCCGGTTCGAACCGGGCGTGACGGCGATCGTCGGGCCGAACGGTTGCGGCAAGTCCAACGTCGCCGATTCCATCCGCTGGGTGCTGGGTGAACAGAGCGCGAAGGCGCTCCGTGGCGGCAAGATGCAGGATGTGATTTTCGAGGGCGCCGACACGCGCAAGCCGGCGCAGCTCTGTGAGGTCTCGCTGCTCCTCACCGACTGCGAGAAGCAGCTCGGCAGCGAATTTCACGAAATCGAAATCACGCGGCGCGTGCACCGTGACGGCCAGAGCGAGTATGCGTTCAACGGCCAGCCGTGCCGGTTGAAGGACATCCAAAAGCTTTTCATGGACACCGGTGTCGGCCGGACGAGCTACTCGATCATGGCGCAGGGCCAGATCGATCAGATCCTGTCGTCGAAGCCGGAGGAGCGGCGCGCGGTGTTCGAGGAGGCGGCGGGCATCACGAAATACAAATCCCAGCGGCGCGAGGCGCTCCAGAAACTTTCCCTCACCGATCTGAACATGGCGCGTGTGGCCGATGTGATCGGCGAGGTGTCGCGGCAGATTGGGAGTCTCCGCCGGCAGGCGTCGAAGGCGATGCGCTACAAGCGGCTCAACCACCGGCTGCGGCATCTCGCGCTGGGCTGGAGCGGGTTTCACCACGCGCAGCTTTCCGCCACGCTGGGCGAACTTGAAGGCAAGGTCGGAGCATTGCGGGCTGACGCGCAGACGCGGCGGGCGAATCTCGAGGAACAGGAATCGGCCCTCGCCGAAAAGCGCAATCACCGCAGCCGCTTGAACCAACGCGTGCAGGATGCGCAGCAAGCGGTCTATGATGTGCGCTCGCAGAAAGACGCCGCAGAAAACGCCGCCAACCTCGCGTCGATTAAGCGGAATGGGCTTGAGGACCGACTGGCGTCGTCGCGGGACAATCTCGGCGAGGTGGAGATGCAGCTGCGCGAGGTGTCCGCGCAGGTCGACACCGGGGCGCTGGACAAACAGAGCCAGCTGGAGTTGCTCGGCGGCAGCGATGCGGTTTTCCAACAGCGCAACCGCGAGCTCGCGATCATCGAGGGCGAGTTGAGCAAGCTCGAGCAGGAGCTCAATCAGGCGAAGTTTCACCTGCTCCAGCTCGAGAGCACGGTCGCGCGGCTGCGCACCGACTGCTCCGGCTACGAGGTCGATCAAAAGACCAGCGTGCACAAACACGAGTCGCTGGCGCAAGAACTCGACGGGGTCCGCGCCCAGAAGACCGCCGCCGAACAGCTCGCGGCCGAGACCGACGCCCGCGCCGAGGAAGCCACGGTGGAAAAATCCCGCGCGCACGGCGAGAGTGTCACGGCGCAGCAGGTCATCACCGATCTCACGCGCGAATTTCGCGAGGCGCAGCGCAAGCTCTCCGAAATCGATCGCACGCTCGCGCAGCGCACGGCGCGGCTGCGGCTGCTCCAGCAGTTGCAGGAAAAGTGGGAAGGTTTCGGCGAAGGCGCGAAGGCCGTGTTGCAGGGTCGGCTCGACGCCGCGCTGAACGGCGCGAAGGTCACGCCGATCATGCAGGGGCTCGCCGTGCAGGCGGAGTTTGGCAAAGCGGTCGAGGCCATCCTCGGCAACGCCGCCGAAGCCATCAGCGTGAGCGATCTCGCGACGGCGCGGCGGATTTTGGCGCAGCTGGATGCGGAGCAGATTGGCTCCGCTGTGCTGCGCGTTTCGGAGATGGGCTTGCGCACCGAGGGATTTTTCGAGTTGCCGCCGGGCCTCGTGCCGGCCGCCAAGGCGGTCAGCGACACGGCGGCCTCGCACCCGGCGCTCGGCGTGTTGCGCGAGTCCTACATTGCGGACGACCTCGGGGCGTTTCTGGAATTTTGGAAGGAGAACCCGGCCTTTCCGTTTCTCGCGGTCGCGACGCGCAAGGGTGATCTCGTGGACCGGCGTGGGTTGATTTACGGGGGCCACCACAGCACCAAGCGCGCGGCGCACAGCATCGTGCAGCGCGAGATCGATCTGCGGGAAACCGCGAAGGCGCTCGCCGAGGATCAGAAGATTCACGACGAGCAGAAGGCCGCGATCGACGCGCTCAATCTCCAGCTCACCGAAGCCGAGCAGAACTTGGAGCAGCGGCGCGGAGACGTGCTGGCCGCGACGCAAAGCCTGGCGGCCGTGCAAGCCGAGCAACGTAATGCGCGCCAGAATCTCGATAGCGCCGCCAATCGGCTTGGCCGGATGGAAAACGATCTCGCGGCGCTGGAGCACGCGCGCAACGAAGCCCACGTCCGCTGGGAAAAAGCACAGGTCGGACTCAACGCCGCCGATGCTGCCGCCACCGCGCAGCGCGAAAAGATCCGCCAGCTCGAAACGCGCCTGACCGAGGTGCGCACCGAGCGCGACGTAAAGCGGGAAACTCTCGCGCAAGCCCGCCTCGAACTCGCGGAGCGCCGGCAGAAGGTCGAGGTCATCGATCGCGGCCTCGGTGAAATGGAGCGGCGGCGCCAGCAGTTGAGCGAGTTGCTCATCCAGCGGCAGACGGAAATCGAATCTTGGACCGAGCAGACCGTCGAGCTGGAGCGCGAAGCCGAGGACCAGCGGTCGCGTGGTTCGCAATTGGCCGAGACTTTTGCCGTGGCGCAGGAGCAGGTGGAAAAAATCCGCATTGAACTCGTCGACGTAGAGCGGGCGATTAACGCGCTGGAAGCGGCACAACACGCGGTGCGCGACGAGTCGGAATCAGCCCACGATCAGTTGAGTGCGCACGAAGTCAGACTCGCCGAGAACCGCCAGCGCGCGCAGTTTCTCGTCGAAGAAGTCTCGCGGGAATTTCAGACCGAGGTCGGTGCGGTCGACTGGCGGCTTCAGCTTTGGCGGGCCGACGACGAGCCCGAGGGCCTCAAGCCGCTCGATCTCGACGAGGATGAAGATGCGGCGGAAACCCCGTCCGCCGACGTCGAGAAACCGAAGCGCAAAAAACAGAAGGCCCGCGGCGAGCCGACCGAAGAAGATCTGGCCGAGCTGGAAAAGCCCGAATGGGGCGCGGTCAAGGCCGAGGTCGATGCGTTGCGCCAACGGCTCAACAGCATGGGCGCGGTCAATCTCGTCGCCATCGAGGAATATGCCGAGCTGAAGCAGCGCCACGATTTCCTCCAGGGCCAGGTCAACGATCTCACGACCGCGAAGGCGGAACTCATCAAGGTCATCGACGAGATCAACCAGACCTCGCTCCAGCAGTTCCAAATCACGTTCGAGCAGATCCGGAAAAACTTTGAGTATACGTTCCACACGCTGTTCGGCGGCGGGCGGGCGCACCTTGAGTTGATCCAGACCGACGACATTCTGGAGAGCGGCATTGAGATTGTGGCGCAGCCGCCCGGCACGAAGCTCAAAGGCATCACGCTGTTGTCCGGTGGACAGAAAACGCTCACCGCGGTGGCACTGCTCTTCGCGCTCTACATGGTGAAGCCGTCGCCATTCTGTTTGCTCGACGAACTCGATGCGCCGCTCGATGAGTCCAACATCGGTCGCTTCACGGAGCTGTTGAAGAAGTTCGTCGGCGAGTCGCAGTTCATCATCATCACGCACAACAAGCGCACCGTCTCGGCGGCGCAGGCGATTTACGGCGTGACGATGGAGGAACGCGGCGTGTCGAAGACGGTTTCGATGCGGTTCAACCCGGAGCGTGGCGAACCCGAGGCGCAGCCGCGCAACATCGCGGAGTCGGTCGTCGGCGCGCGCTCGACGGCGAGTGCCGGTGTCGCGCCGGTGCCGGCGTAGTCGTTATGTCGCGCGCGCGGCTCGCCGGACTCGTGGTGCTGTGGGCCGCGCCGTTCGCGGCCGTGGCGCTCGGTGCCGCCGAAGCGGGGGCTTCCGTGGCGGAGCAGGTTTTTTTCGATCGCTTGCGCTCACTGGTCACCGCACAGCGCTGGGAGGATGCGGCGCGCCACATCCAACAGGTTCAGGCGTTAAAGCCGGTGCCGGAATGGCTCGGGGCGCGCGAAGGCGAACTGCGGCTTGCGCAGGTGAGAATAGGCCTCGGCCAGCGCGATCTACCGGCGGCGGTCAACGCGGCGCGGCTCTACGCCAACGGCGACGAGGCGCGCGGGCAGCAACTCCTCACCCTCGCCCGCGACTTGCACGCCGCGGGCGATACTGCCGCGGCCGTCGCGCTCGCGCGCGAGATTGTGCGCCGGTCGCCTGAGTTCGCGGCGGCGCAGCGTGCGCTCGCGGAGTGGGAGCCGCCCGCCAAAAGGAAAACACCGGTGGAAAAAAAGGAGGTGCTGACGGGGGCAGACGAGGCCGCAGCCCTGCTCGCGCAGCTGCGCAAGGCGCGCGAGACGGACAACCTCCCCGCGATGCTGACGGCGGCTCGGCTCTACCTCACCGGAGATCGCGGGCGCGCGACGCAGTTGCTCGAGATCGCGCGCGAGTATTTTTCCTCGGGCGATCGGGCCGTCGCGGTGATGCTCGCGCGCGAGGTGGTGCGGCGGACGCCGGGTTTTCCCGCGGCGGAGCGCCAGTTGGCGGAGTTTCAAGCGGTGGAGAAAAAATAGCCGCCCGTCATGTTCGGCTTCTTCCGCAGGATTTGGCCCTGGCGAAAGGGAAGTGATCGCGGCGCTCAGGGTGAGCGTCTTGCTGCCGATTGGCTACGGCGCGAACGGGCCTTCTTCCTGGTCGCACGCAATTGGCGGAGTCCGCGCGACCGCCGCGATGAAATCGATCTGGTGTGCCGCGACGGCGAGGTGCTGGTTTTTGTCGAGGTGAAGAGTCGCACCGCGGGTGCGCTGGTGCCCGGCTACCACGCGGTCGACGAGCGAAAGAAGCGGGTGCTGCGCCGCGCGGCGGAAGCCTATCTCGCGCGGCTGCCGGCGAAGCCGCGGACGTTTCGCTGCGACATTGTCGAGGTCACGTTCCCGGTCGCGGGCGCAGCGACGGCGCCGGAGATTCTCCATTTCGAAAACGTGCCGCTCTTCGCGAAGCATTTCCGGCCGTGACGGTGCGGACACCGGACGCATTTCGGTTTCTCGCTCGCGTCGTCGAGGGGGAACGCGCTGCGACGTAGCAAGGGCAGCCGGCCCGTGCAGGTGCGGAAGACGCGGTCAGGCGGCACCGCGCTACGCTTTGTGCCGGCCACCGCTCCAAGAAAGTGACGTGCGGCCATGGCGCTGCCGCGGGAAGGGCGATCTTGCCTCGCGCTCGGACGCGCATTTCCCTTGCGCCACTCCGAGCGCGCTCGGAACACTCCCGCATCCTCATGTCCGAATCACCGCGTCACCCGTTCCTGAATGGTCTCAGCAAACACCGCGGCGCGCCGCCGACGGTCGTCGTTATCTTCGGTGCTTCCGGCGACCTCACGGCCCGCAAGCTCATCCCGGCGGTTTATAATCTCAGCTACGACAATCTGCTCCCGGCCGATTTCTATCTCGTCGGCTACGGCCGCAAACCGATTCCCGACGCCGAATTTCGCAGCCTCGCCGGCGATGCGATCAAGGAATTTTCCCGGCGTGAACTGAAGGCCGATGTCTGGGATCGCATCGGCGCGCACACGAGCTACGTCGCGGGCGGTTACGACGAGCGGGCGGCCTTCGACAAACTTGCCGCGCACATCGACGCGATCGAAACGAAGCTCGGGCGCGACGTGCAGCGGCTGTTTTATATTTCAACGCCCCCGTCGGTCTTCGCACCGATTTTGCTGAACCTCGGCGCGAGCGGGCTCGCCGCCAAGCACCTCGGCACGCCGCAGCACTCGAAGGTGATTATCGAAAAACCGTTCGGCAAAGACCTCACGTCGGCGCGCGAACTTAACGGGACGATTCGCTCGGTGTTTGCCGAGCATCAGGTTTACCGCATCGACCACTACCTTGGGAAGGAGACCGTGCAGGATCTGCTGGTGCAGCGTTTCGCCAACGCGATCTTCGAGCCGCTGTGGAACCGGAATTTCATCGATAGCGTGCAGATCACCGTGGCCGAGGAAGTCGGCGTTGGCACCCGCGGGGGCTACTACGAGCAAAGCGGTTGTCTCCGTGACATGATTCAGAATCACACGATGCAGCTCCTCGCGCTCACCGCGATGGAGCCGCCGGGCTCGCTCGACGCCGAGGCGATCCGCGATGAAAAAGTGAAGGTGCTCAAGGCCATCCAGCCACTGACCATTGGTCCCGCGGGCGACGTGGCGCGGGCGCAATACGCCGCCGGCATGATGGCCGGAAAAGCCGCGCCAGGTTACTTGGAAGAGGAGGGCATCGCGCCGCAGTCCAACACCGAGACCTATGCCGCGATGCGCCTCTCGATCAACAATTGGCGCTGGCAAGGCGTGCCGTTTTATCTCCGTTCCGGCAAGCGCATGGCCCGCCGCGTCTCCGAGATCGCGATTAATTTCCGCCGGCCACCGGGCACGCTTTTCGCGGGTGAGACCGCGCGGTTCGACCTCGCGGCCAACACGCTTTCGTTTCAAATTCAGCCCGACGAAGGCCTCAGCCTCATCTTGAACACCAAGGTGCCCGGCCTCGAGACGCGCACGCAGCCGGTGAAAATGAGTTTCCGTTATGCGACGACCTTCGGCTCCAACACCGCCGAGGCCTACGAGCGCCTCGTGCTCGACGCGATGATCGGTGACGGCACGCTCTTCATTCGCGGCGACGAAGCGGAGGCCTCGTGGAAACTCTGCACGCCCGTGCTCGATTACTGGCGCAGCGTGGGCCGCACCGGGATGGATTCCTATCCCGCCGGGTCGTGGGGACCGCCAAGCGCCGATGCGCTGTTGGCGAAACAGCATCACTGCTGGCGCCAGCCCTGATCATGCCTGCCATTTTTGACGCCCTGCCTGGAATCGAGGTGCCTGTCGGCGGGATCTCGAAGAGTCTTGCGCAGATGTGGACCGATAACGCCGCCGACGGCCGGCCGGCGATCGAGGCCGACGACGCCAAGGCCACGCAGGTTAACTTCGTGCTGCACCTCGGGCTCAACACCACGCCCGAGGATGCCGCCCGGCAGTTCGAGATCGTGGTTAATTTTTCGCGGCGCACGCCGAGCCGGATCGTGGTGCTCTGTCCGCTCCACGCCGATGTTCCGCAGCCGATTATGCGCGCCAAGATTTTCGGCGAGTGCTTCCTCGGCAAATCGAAGGCGGACAAACGCTGTGTCGAGTTCGTGCTGCTGAGCTACTCGCGCAGCGCGCGGCCCTTCCTCGAAAACCAGGCGTCGATCTGTCTCTCGACCGATCTGCCGCTCTACTACTGGGCGCACCGGTTTTCCGCGACTGGCAAACTCGCCGACTACCGCTATCTCCTCGGTCGCGCGAAACGCGTCCTGATCGACAGCGCGATCGCGCCGACGGATGCGCTGAATTACGCGTGGCCCAACCCGAGCGCGATTCGCGATCTGGTTTACTGCCGGTTGCTGCCGGTGCGGCAGAGTATTGGGCAATTTCTCTCCGCTTACGCGCCGGAGGCGCTCGTGGATGGTTTGCAAGGCGTGACGGTGGCGCACGATGCCTCGCTGGCGGCGGAGGGCCGGGTGTTGATCGGCTGGCTGCGCCGGCGGCTGGCTGCTTGTGGCGCACGATCGGATGCCTTCGAGACCAAACTTGTCCCGCTCGCGCGCGGCGAGAGCGGCAGCTTGGCGGTGAGTTTTCAGTTCGCCGCGGCCGCGCGATCGTTTCGCTGGAGCGGGGATCTGATGACGGGGCACGCTCTCTTCGAGGCGAATCTGGGCGCGGGGAGCACGCGGCTCGCGGCGGCGGTGAGCCTGCTGCCGGCGGAAAACGCGTTGAGTGAGGCGATGTTCTTCTGAGAATTTTCCCGCATGAAAACAAAACTGCGCGTGACCGGCATTGGTGGTGTTTTCTTCAAGGCGAAAAATACGAAGAAGGCGCAGGCTTGGTATAAGAAACACCTCGGCCTGCCGCTCGATCCGAACTGGGGCGGCATGGCCTTCGAATGGCGCGAGGCGAAGCAGCCGACGAAGAAGGGCTGCACGGTGTGGAGCGCGTTTGAGCCCGACACGGCATATTTCGGCCCGGGCAAACAGACGTTCATGATCAATTATCGCGTCGCGAACCTGAAGGCGGTGCTCGCGGGGCTGAAGCGGGAGGGCGTATGGGTGGATCCGAAGACCGAGAGCTCGGAGTTGGGCAAGTTTGGCTGGATCAAGGACGGCGAGGGCAATCGCATCGAGCTCTGGCAACCGCCCGCGGAGAAGCGGAAGCGCGCCGCGAAGTGAGCACGTTTCTTCGGCTTTTCGGGCTGGCCCTCCCGCTCGCGGCCGCGGTCGCGGCGGCGGCGGAATCGCCCCTCGTGGCTGTCGGCGTCGCGCGGATCGACATCACGCCCGAGCTTCCGATTCAGCTCGCGGGTTATCAGCAGCGGACGACGGAGGCACTGCGCGTCGAGATGCCGCTAATGGCGCGGGCGCTCGCGATTGGTTCGGATGCGGAAGGCCCCGTGGTATTGATCACGGCGGAGGTGATCACGATGAGCGAGCCGATCAGCGAGGCGGTGGCGACGGCGATTCGCGCGCGCCATCCGATTCCCCGCGACCGCATCGCGGTGTGCGCCACCCACCAGCACAACGGTCCCGCGATTGCGGGCACGATTCCGTTCATGTTCTCCCGCGATTTGCCGCCGGAGGCGACCGCGCGGATCGAGCGTTACGCGGCGACATTGCAGGAGAAACTGATCGCCGTCGCGCTGGCCGCACTGGCGGATCGCAAACCCGCGCGGCTCGCGTGGGCGGAAGGCACGGCCAGCTTCGCGGTGAATCGGCGCCTCATCACCGAGGGCCAGCACACCGGTTACAAAGCCACACCGGGCGGACCGGTGGACCACGCGCTGCCCGTGCTGCGCGCGGTCGATGAGCGTGGCACCGTGCGCGCCGTGCTCGTGAACTACGCGTGCCACTGCACGACGCTGAAGGGTGGCGATAATTTCGTGCATCCCGACTGGGCCGGCGACGCAGCGCAGCGCATGGAGGCGGCCTACGCCGGCGCGGTCGCACTCGTCGCGATCGGCTGCGGCGCGGACTCCGATCCGCAGCCGCGTGGGCTGGCGGAAGTCGCGACGCACGGCACGACCGTGGCGAACGAAGTCGCGCGGCTCTTTCGCGGCGAAATGCGCCCGCTCGGCCGCGTGACGGCGGCGAAATTTCGCCGCCTCGAGCTGCCGCTGGCGCGCGTGGTGCCACGGGCCGAACTTGAGGAGCGGCTCAAGGCCAAACCCAACATCGCTTACGCCGCCGCCCAGTTTCTGCGGACGCTCGACGCGGGGCAGCCGCTGCCTTCGGCGGTGAACTATCCCGTGCAGGCGTGGGCGTTTGGCGACGATTTCGCGATGGTGTTTCTGGGCGGCGAAGTGGTGGCGGACTACGCGCTGCGGCTGAAACGCGAACTCGGTGTGTCGCGCCTTTGGGTGAACGCCTACGCGAACCACGTGCCGTGTTACATTCCGTCGCGGCGGGTGTGGCAGGAGGGCGGCTATGAGGTCGATGCGGCGATGGATTACTACGGGTTTCCGACGCGGCTCGCCGAGGATACCGAAGATCGGATCGTGCGCACGGTGCATGAGTTGCTGCCCGCGGGCTTCGCCAAGCAGAGCAGTGACGCTGGTCCGAACCGCCCGTGAAGAAGCCCCGTCGTTACATTTTGCTCGGGCTGATCGCGTTGGGTGCGGCACCGCTCTTCGCCTACAAGGAAGTGCCGCCGCCCGAGAAAGTCGTGCTGCCAAAACCGCGCAGCCCGCAGGACTCGCTGGCGGCGATCAAGGTGCCGGCGGGTTTTGAGGTGGAACTCGTCGTCGCCGAACCGCTCGTGCAGGACCCGATTGATTTTGCGTGGGGCGCGGACGGGCGGCTGTGGGTCGTCGAGATGGCGGACTATCCGAAGGGCCTCGACGGTTTGGGGAAACCGGGCGGCCGCATCAAGGTGCTCGAATCCACGCGCGGTGACGGCCGCTACGACAAGGCGACGCTGTTTGCCGCTGGCCTGAAGTCGCCGACGTCCGTCATGCCGTGGCGCGACGGTGTGCTCGTGGTCTCCGTGCCGAACGTGCTCTTCCTTCAGGACACCGACGGCGACGGCCGCGCGGATCGCACGACGGTGTTGTATCGCGGGCTCGCCGAGGGCAACGAGCAGCATCTGACGAACAGTCTGCAGTGGTCGCTCGACGGCTGGGTGCATCTGGCCAACGGCGAGAGCGGCGGGAAAATAATCTCGACCAAGACCGAACGCACGCTGGACACCGGCCGCCGTGATTTCCGAATCACCCCCGACGAGGGTGGGATTGAATTGCTGATGGGGAATTCGCAGTTCGGCCGTAGCCGCGACGACTGGGGAAATTGGTTTGGCAGCAACAACTCCAATCCGCTCTGGCACTACGCGCTCGAGGAACACTACCTCCGGCGCAATCCGCACCTCGTGCCGCCCAACGCGATCGTGACGCTGGGAGCGAGTCCGGGCGCGGCGCGCGTGTTTCCCGCGAGCGAAACCTT
>JANOAF010000004.1:0-16141 GCA_031411015.1 Opitutaceae bacterium
CGCACGACCCAATAGCCGCGCTTCACGGGGCTCGTGCGCAGGCCGGGAGAATTGGCCGTGAGAAAAACCGCCATCGGTAGCAGCCCGCCACGTCCGAACTCGCCGACGTGATCAACCCGCGTCCACGCATCGGGCGTGGCGGCCGGCGTGGCCGCGACTGCCAGCCCGTAGTGCTTCGCGAGCGGCGCATTCACGAAGGTGTAGTCGCCATAGAGGCAATCGAGCACCGACCGATCCTCGGCAATCATAGCGGTGAGAAATCGAATCGGTTCCTCGAACAACGCGCTGCGGAGTTCGTTGTCGAACGATGGGAAGCGATCGCGATCGACGGCGTTGTGCTCCTCGAAGCGCCGGAAATCCAGCCACGCGCCAGCGAACTCGGTCGCGAAATTCCGCAGGCGAGGGTCACGCAACATCCGCCGCGATTCCGCCATCATCACCTCGGGCCGGTGCAAATCTCCGGCTGCGGCGCGCGCGAGCAACGCGGCGTCCGGTTGACTCGACCAGAGGAAATAACTGAGGCGGCTGGCCAACGCGTAATCATCTAGGGCGACCCGGCCCCTCTCCGAGCTAGGAGTCGGCGGACCGGGCTGGCTCGCAGTCGCCATCGCCGGAATCAGGTCCACCCGAAAACAAAAATTCGGCGACATGAGAACGCGCGCGATGCAGTCCCGCATCGCCTCCTCGTGATCACCGCCGTTGTCGTCACGGGCAGTGCGATAGAAGGCTCGCAGACCGTCGCGCTCGGCAGCGGAGAGCGGCCGGCGATACGCGCGCCCCGCAAAATCCAGCAACGTCGAAAGGTGCACCGGCTCCGCGGCGGCGCGATCCGCGTCCACGCGCCGGATGTTGGCGGCAACACTCGCGAAGTGTTCCTGGATGGCGGCCTGCACCGCCTCACTGGCATTTTTGCCCCTCGCCTTGTTGAGGTAGAGATCCGCGAGCCTCTCGATTCGCTCCGGCTGGTTGACCGACTTATCCTCGGGACGATACGGATCAAACTCGGAGTCGCGGAGGTAGCTTGAGTCGGTGCGCTCGAACCAGACGAAGCTGGTGTGCATCCGGTGTGGCACCAACGAGAGGAAATCGAATTCACGCCACAGCCGGTCGAGTTCGCGTCGCCCAACCTCATCAAGGATGAGATCATAGAGCGGGCCATCGTCGCGGAAATAGCCGGTCATGCTGTGCAAACCCGCGCTGAGGAGGCGGCCGGCGTTGGTTTTTTCCTTGCCGGCTTCGAGGTAAACGCGCGCCCGCTCCGTGATGTAGAAAGCATCGGGGAAAATATCGGCGAACCGCGCAAAGGCCGCCTCATGCCGCGTCCGCTCGGCCGCGTCGTCAGGCACAATGACGTCGGAATCAATCCCGTGATTTTTGCCCGACGCCATTTGGAAAGTCGCCGAGGAACTTGTGGTCGTGAGGGTCGGCGCGAGAAACGTGCCGCCTTTTTGAATGCGGTCGGCATTGGGCGAGGCTTTGGCGGGTGCCTTGGCGGTGGACATTTTCTTCGTGGCCGCGGCGAGTTCGGCGGCACGCTTCGCCTCGAGTTCCGCGGCGTCCGCAGCGGTTTGCAGCACATCGGCGGCGAAGCGGCGGCGGTTCGCGGCCATCTGGCGGTTTTTCCACATCACCAGCGTCTGCGAGCCTTCCTGGATGCCGGTGCCCGAAGCAGGCAAGTTCTTCACTTCCGGCACAATCTTTTGGCGGAGCTGCAGCACGTAGTCCCGCATCTGCTCGCTGCCACGCCGGGCGGTCTCGACTGCACCAGCAATAGTTGCGGCCGGCAACGCCCGCCAACTCGCCTGCAGCGAGGCAATCGGGCCGACGGTTTCGCGCGCGTCTTTGAGAGTCGACCAAATCGTGGCGAGGTAACTCTGGCTGATCTTGGACGCGGCGGCAATTTCGGCCAAGGTTGCAGCGGATTGACCGAGGGCGGCACGATGCTGGTAGCGCCACGCGGCGTGGAAATAATCGGCATAGTCGGTGGGCTGGCGCGCGTAGAACTCGACGATGCGCAACACGGCATACTTGTCGCGGTCGGTGTCAGCGACGACCGGATGCGGCGCAAAATCGAATCCCTCCGGCGTCAGCACGAGATGCTCGGCCACGCTCCGCGCGGCCCCGAGATATTTTTTCACCAACGCGGGCGACATCGTCAGCGATTCGCCCGAGTTGTCGAAGCCCGCCTGGTTGGCGGGATCGACGGGAAAGGTGCGCGTCGGCCGCAGATCGACCCCGGTGAGATCGCGGATGGTGTAGTCGTATTCGGCATTGCTCAAACGGCGGGCGAGCACGGGGCCTGGGTCGCCGGCATTTTTCTCCGCTTCGTTTTTGCGCAGCGCCCGAGCCCACGCGACCACATCGTCCCGCTCGCGATCGGCCGGATGGCGCTTTGCCTTGGCGGGCGGCATTTCCGCCGACTCCAGACGATCGAGCACCAGTTCCCAAACGCCAAACCCAGCCGCCACGGAGGCCGTCGTCGGGTATTGGCTGAGGTCGAGCTCCGCCTCGGTCTTCTCCTTCCCGTGACATGAGACGCAGTAGGAGTCGATAAAGGGACGGACCGTCCCGGCAAAGTCGCGGTCGAGTTTGGCGTCGGTTGCCCCAATAGCGGCAAGGACTGGAGTGACCGGCAGCAGCGCAGCAGCGGAAAAAGCAATGAACCGCAAAAGCATGTTGAGTGGTGGGGGGCGAACCAGGAGCGAGCGACGGACGAATTGCGCGAAAATTCAAGCCCGCCGATTGGCGCGATTTCAACCCGGGACGGACGAGCGCCAGCCGGCTTGTCCGGGACTTCAAAGCTCTGTCCGGTCGCTCGCGGGCAACGCGGCAAGTTTGGCCTCGAGTGAGGCCGTCATCTCAGCAAACGCGGCTTCCAAATCAATTTCGTAGAGCTGCGCGAGCACGAGGACGCTCCAGAGGCAGTCGGCGAGTTCGTGGCGCAGTTTCGCATCGACGCCGTCCACTTGGCGCGCGCCCGATTTGGCCATCACTAGCTTCATCAAGTCGCCGGCATCGACGACAAACCCCTGCATGACTTCCTCACGCGTCCATGGGCGGCCGTTGCGGCGGCGGGCCAACGCGGCGTAGCGATCTCGAAGCTGCAGGGCACGGGTGGAGAGTTCCGAGAGGTGCAGGGGAAACACAAATAGGGGGAACAAGACGCTGGGCGAAAACGTTGGCGATTCCCAACGTGATTCCGCACCGGCTTCGCCGTTGCGATTCGTTTCTGTGGCGCCCTCCCCTTTTGACATGAGAACCTCTCTCCTCCTGCTCGTGCTTGGCTTGGCATCGGTAAATCAAATCCGCGCGGCCGATCGGGAAGCAATGAAGGCCGAATTGGTGCGCACCGAGGCCGAGTTCTTCCAATACGCGCTCGAACACGGCTTCGGCCCGGCGTTGCGCGCCTACATGGCCGACGATGCCTTCGTCGCCAACACCCTCGTGCTCGGCCGCGAAGCACAGGAGGCCCGGATCAAGGCCGAGGCCGGTAAGGCGCGACCCAACGCGATTCGCTGGAAATCACTGCGCGCCGATGTCGCCGCCTCCGGCGATCTGGGCTACACGTGGGGCGTGGCGGAGTCGGGACCGACGAAGGACGGTCCGTTCAAACCCTACGCGATCTACGTGACGATTTGGAAGCGGCAGTCGGGCGGGGAATGGAAATTCGTCTATGATGCCGCGACGATCACTTCCGCCGACGCGGTGGAAAAATTCCTCCGCGAGAAATTCCCCGCATCGGCGTCGCTTGATCGCGCAAAGTAGCGACTCAAATTCGCAGCTCGAGAGCGGGATTTTAGGGCAAGTTTTTGAGAAGTCTCAGACCGGGGATTTCACTAAAATGCGCGTCCGCGGTAAGCACGATGGCATTCGTGGTGAGAGCGTGCGCCGCGATCAAAATATCCTGTGCCGGCAATACCCGCCCCTGCCGGTCCAGCGACCAAGCCAGCTGTCCGGCTCGCTCCCAGATCTGGTTGGTGGTCGGAATGAAAATCATCACGGCGAAACGTTCACGAAATCGTTTGAGCAGGCCCGGATCGCGCAAGCCGCGGCAAACCTCCAGCATCACCATACCGCAGGTGGCGAACTCCCAATCGTGATCATCGATCCCCGCCGCAAAATCCCGAAACGGATCGCCCCCTGCACGCAGGATGCTGATGTAGATGTTACTATCGGGCAGGATCAGGTTTGCCATGGAGAGCCTCATCTTCCGCCACCGCCATCAGCCGCTGGGACTCATCCGGAAGAGAATGGGGATCAAACGCTTTCTTCAATTCATCCGGGGTAAACCCAAGACCGGCCGTAAAAAGCTCTTTCATCTTATGGCGCCGAGCCATCTCGTTGAGCGCGATCTCGACCGCCGCTGTCTTGGTCTTGGCCCCGGTGAGTTTCATCACGCGATCCAAGACGTCTTCGTCGATGTGCATGGTCATTTTCATACTGGCACCAATGGTATGGCTCCATAGCCATACCGCAAGCCAAAAGTATGGCCATTGAGCCATACCATCCCATTTTAAACCGGTAAGCTAAGCCCGACAACGACTTTTACTGTCAGCGCGCTCAGACGCTTTCCAAAAGCTTGTAGAGCCGCGCGACCATTGGGGTCGCATCGTCGAGCAGACCCGCACTAATAAGCGCGTTGTCGAGGATTTGCTCAGCCACGAGCTTGGCGCGATCGGGCGACGACGAGTGGGTCTCAAAAAGACGCTTCATCACGGCGGAGCGCGGATTGATTTCGAGATTCACCTTCACGGGCTCGTCGGCGCCGTCCTTCTTCATCGCCTTCATCATGCGGCGCATCTGCGGCGACATAAATTTGTCGGCATTCAGCGCGAGCGCCGGCGAGTCGACGAGACGGTCGCTGGCCTTCACTTCGGCGACACGCTCGCCGAGGGCTTCCTTGAGAAACGCAGTGAGTTTTTTCGTGTCGTCCTCGCTCAGAGCGCCTTCGGGTTTTGGGAGGTCGGAGAGCTTGACGTCAGCGTGGTCGGCGGCGGTGAGCTTCTTGCTGTCGAACTCACGGACATTGTTCATCACGTATTCGTCGACCGGCTCGTAGCAAAAGATCACCTCAAGGTTGCGGGCCTTAAAGCCTTCGAGATACGGGCCGCTTTCGAGGGCGGCGCGGTTCGGGCCGACGAGATAATAAATTTCCTTCTGCTCGCTGCCCATGCGCGTGGCGTAATCGGCGAGACTCGTAGTCTTGCCCTTCTCGGTGAGCGACGACTCGAAGCGCAGGAGCTTCACGAGCGAGTCCTTGTGCGTGTAGTCCATCGCAGCGCCTTCCTTCAGGAAGATGCCGAACTCGGCGTAGAATTCGTTGTAGGCATCGACGCGGTTCTTCGCCTCTTCTTCCAGGAATTTGAGGAAACGTTTCGTGATTACCTTGTTCAGCTTCTCGATGAGCGCCTTGTCCTGCATCGTCTCGCGCGAGATGTTGAGCGGCAGGTCCTCGCTATCGACGACGCCCTTGAGAAAGCGCAGCCACTCGGGGAGCAGGTCCTTCGGCTTGGCGTCGATCAGAACCTTGCGGCAGTAGAGCGAGACGGAGGCCTCAAGGCGGGAGAATCCGAGTTTCTCGGTGTTCTCTTTCGGGACAAACAGCAGCGCGTTGATCGAGAGCGGAGCATCGGCGCTGAAGTGGAGCCGGAGGCGCGGCTCGTCGTGGGCGTGTGACTGAAACTTGTAGAACTCGGTGTATTCTTCGTCCTTGATTTCGTTTTTCGAGCGGAGCCAGAGGGCTTGCACGGTGTTGACGCGCTTGCCGTTAAGATTGATCGGGAAAGAGACGAACGCGCTATAGCGCTCAAGGATTTCCTTAATCTTCCAGTCAGAGGCGAAGTCAGCGCAGTCCTCCTTCAGCTCGATCACGATTTTAGACCCGCGGCTCTGGCCGTCGCTCTCCTCGATCTCGTAGCTGCCGGAGCCATCGCTCGTCCAGACGTGGCCCGGCTCGGCCGCGCGCCACGAGTGCGAATAAACCTTCACCGATTTCGCGACCATGAAGGCCGAGTAGAAACCGACGCCGAACTGGCCGATGAGGTTGGAATTCTTCGCGCCGCCCTCGCCGAGAGCCTTGAGAAACTGCTTGGAGCCCGAGTGCGCGATGGTGCCGAGATTCTCGACGAGCTCGGCGCGACTCATACCGATGCCAAAATCCTGAATCGTGATCGTCTTCGCCTTGTCGTCGGTGGTGACGTTGATCTCCAAGTCGAGTTTCTCGCCGAAAATTTCCTTCTCGGTCAGCTGCGTATGGCGGAGTTTCTCGAGGGCGTCAGAGGCATTCGACACCAGCTCACGGACGAAAATTTCCTTCTCCGTGTAGAGCGAGTGGATGACGATATCGAGGAGCTGCTTGATCTCGGCTTGGAACTCGAATTTTTGCGGTGTGGCGGTGGACATGGGAAGGAGTTGAACGATGAGGGTTGAGCGTGAAGAGAAGAAAAGACGGAAAATTGAAACGAGCCCGCTAGTTTAGCAGGCCCGGCAAAAAATCAAACGGCGCGATGGAGTCTGCCATCGGCTGACCAACCCCGAAGCTACATCTTGCCGCCTTCGCTGATGGCCTCGGGCATCCGCTCAAATCGAATCCGCCGCAAACGGCCCGCCGCGATGTCCGTGGCAGTGACGCGGCAATCTCCGACGACAAAGGTTTCGCCTCGCTTGAGCGGTCGGCCGCGGCTGCGCTCCGCCCAGGCGGCGACCGTTTCGCGCGGTTGCCACTCAAAGGCCCAACCGGTTTCAGCCTGGAGCTCCCGCATCGAGAACATGCCACTGACGACGATTTCACTCTCGGTGTGCTCGAAGACCGGACCGCGCCCGAGATCAAATTCATCGCGGATATCGCCCACGATTTCCTCAAGCACGTCTTCGAGGCTCACGATGCCCGCGGTCTTCAGATTGGCATCAAGCACGATGGCAAGATGCACGCGCGACGTGCGGAAGAGTTCAATCATGGTGTGGATTGGCGTCTTCACCGTGAAGGTCAGCGTGGGACGCATGAGCGGCTCAAACGACGCCTCGGGACCCAGCGCCAAGCTCTGCCACAGCCATTCGCGCACGAGCACGATTCCTTTAATCTCATCGAGTGAACCCGCGCAGACAGGAAAGCGGCTGAAGCCCGCGGTCTGCGCGATGCGGAAATTCTCTGCGATCGGCTGGTCCAGCCATAGCGCGACGATTTGTTCGCGCGGGCGCATGACTTGTTGCGCAGTCACCGTGCGCAGGCGCACCGCCCGCACCATAAGTCGATTGATCAGTGCGTCCCCGGGATGCGAATGGCGCGCCTGACTGAAAACATATTCCAGCTCTTCGGAACTGAAGGAGTGCTCATCCTTGCCGGCGGCTTCAAATCCCGCGGCCCGCAGGACGAAATTGGCGGAGCCGTTGAGCACCCAGATGAACGGGAAAAATATCCGGTAGAAAATAATCAGTGGGGCCGCGACATTCAGTGAGACGGCCGTGGGCCGCTGGATCGCGAGCGATTTGGGTGCAAGTTCGCCCAGCACGATGTGGAAAAACGTGATCACCGCAAAGGCCAGCGCGATGGAGATCGAGCTAATCGCCCCGGGATCGGTGATGCCGAGCTGGCCCAGCAGCGGCTCAATCCGATGACCGATGATCGGTTCGCCCACCCAGCCCAGGCCGAGACTGGTGAGGGTGATACCGAGCTGCGTGGCCGATAGCACGGCGTCGAGGCGCTCGGTGGCCTTCAGGGCAAACTTCACCCGCCAGCCGCCGGTCTTCGCCAGCGGGCGCAACTGGCTGGCGCGGATTTTAACCAGCGCAAATTCCGCCGCGACAAAAAAGCCGTTCGCTCCCACGAGGCCGAGCACGAGGAGAATTCCCCCAATGGATTTGAGCCACTCGGGCATCAGCGCCCCTTCTTCCCAACGGTGATAAATGACATTTGGAACAGCCTGCGCGCGAATCCGCCCCGCACAACCGATTTCTATTCGGCAGCCACCAACCCGGCTTTCGCCCGTGGCTCCCTCGGTCGGCGCTGCCCGCAAACCCGACCAACCTATGATTTTACGACCGAACGCGGGTAGGCCATCGCGTCCAGTTTCTCCATGTGGCGCTCGGTCCGGGCAACGACGGAGAAACCAAATTGCGCGTAGAGCCCCTGCGCATCCTGTGTGAGCAAATGCCAGCGACGCAGACCTTGCAGCCGGGGATGAGAGGTGAGCAGAGCCATCGCCGCTTTCGACAGACCGCGACCCCGATGCGACTCCAGCACATAGACATCGCAAAGGTAGGCGAAGGTGGCCGAGTCGGTGACGACGCGGATGAGACCCACTTGCTCGCCCGCCTCGGTGTAGATGCCGAGGCAGAGCGAGTTCTCGAGCGAACGAGCTACAACCTCACGCGGAATACCCGCCGCCCAGTAACTACGCGTCAGATAACCATGGACCGCCTCAACATCGACGCGCAACGGATCATCAGAGATCAGGTAACCAGCGTAGAAGGTCTCGTGCGGCATGGTAGAACGTGAGGCGGGTGCGGCTCGTCAAAAACGCACGATCGAATCGCCGACGTGGATCACGCCCTCACTCAGGATTTGCGCGCGCAATCCCCCGCGATGAGCCAGCCCGCGCAGCACCTCGGGAAATGTCGCCTTCGCGAGGTAGTTGCACGGCTCACAGAGCCGGAGACCTTTGATGCGAACGGTGCCAACACTGAACTCGACGCCAACGAGTTCGTTGAGCGCAATCCCGCGAGTGACAAGATTGCGGCGGGCGTTTGCCGAGGTGAAGGCGAGTCCACTCTCACGGCCAAACGCTTCAAGGGCTTCGCCCTCGATCAGGGTGATTTCAAAGTCCGGCTGTTGGGGATTTTTTGCGAAGGTGCCAATGCCCGTAAAGTAGCGGTCGCCGTCAAGGCCTCGTCCGGGCACGGCTCGAACATTCGAGCACGGCACCATCGGTGAGGCCGGAGAAGGGGAGATGAGGATTTCGACGACGTGTGCCATGATGAGTTACGCGCCATTTTAGCGGCCGTGGGCCACGCGGGTAGGAGTAGCAGCACGCTGGAAACAACATCACAGCTTCGCGAACGCCGCGGCGAAGGCGCCCTTGTCGGCCGCTTTGAAAAACGACGTGCCCGCCACAAACGTGTCTGCTCCCACGGCGTGGCACTCGACTGCCGTGGCGAGATCAATGCCGCCATCGACTTCGAGGCGAAAGTTCAAGCGGCGCTCACGGCGCCACGCGTCGATTTGTTGCAGCTTCGGCAGCATGTCGCGGCGAAACGGTTGCCCGCCGAAACCCGGTTGCACCGTCATCACGAGCACAAGATCGACGGCGTCGAGCAGCGGTTCGATGGCGGTCGCCGGCGTGCCGGGGTTGAGCACGATTCCACACTGGCAGCCGAGCGCGCGGATGCGCGCGAGCGTCTCACGGTGATCATACGCCGGCTCAATATGGACGCTGATGAGATTGGCGCCGGCCTTCGCGTAAGCTTCGATGTAGCGCTGCGGTTCGGCGAGCATCAGGTGGGTGTCGAAAAACAATTTCGAACCCGCGCGGCGCAGCGCCGCGAGCGTCTCGGGGCCGAAGGTGAGGTTCGGCACAAAGTGCCCGTCCATCAGATCGAGGTGCAGCCACTTCACACCGAGTTCTTCGACGAGGCGCGCACTAGCCGCGAGGTTGGCGTGATCGCCGGCGAGGAGGGAAGGCGCGAGGAGGGAAGCGTGGAGCGAAGGCATGGCGCGAGAGCAAGGGAAGATGGAAGTGCCCGCCCGCAAACCTCAACTGCGGACTTGGTCGGAAAAAATGCCGTGCTGGGCCGACCGTTAATCAGGCCGATGCAACCGGTGCCTGGAACACCTTGGTCCGCCGCACCCCACTGTTGCCGCGGGGCGCAATGCGTTCCGCCTGCGGTTTGTAGGCGCTCCGGCGATAGCCGCCGCGCGCCGGATCGGCGGCACAGCGCAGTTGGTAATCCTGCATGCGTTGAAACAAGCCGAGCAGTTGCTCCGGCAGCGCGTAGTGATCGAGTTTCGCTCGTTCCAACGCGAGGAGCAGTTCGTGCGTTGCTTCCAGCGTCGAGAGGCATCCCGCGTGCGGCTGCTGCTTGATCAAGTAGCGGCTCGGAGCAGAAGGCGTGAACATGATCCGCGGCAGCCGCTGCAAGCTCGGGCTGATCCGGAGCATCTTGCGGCCGAGTGCCCACGTCGCATCGAGGAGGAAGACGACGAGCCTCCGACCACCGAGTTGTTCACCGAAGACCGCAAGTCGCTCGCTGTTCGCGTCGGATAGATTGACCGCCTCGCGGCCGGGATAAAGCAGCACTGGGAAATTTCCCGGATCGCGGATGAGCGCCTGCACCTCCACGTGCGCATCGAATTCGACGCCCATGTGGATTTCGCTCCGAGCGAGGCAGAGGTGCGTGAGGCGGCCCGTCGCTGCTTTCTCCTTTTTGAATTCCTTCGGGTGCATCAAAAAAATGAAGCGTGTGCGTGTCTCCATCGGCGTGATCGAGGCACACCAGCAGAGCGGCTGCGGCCAGAAGCAGCGGTAGCACATCTCCCTCATGCGACTCTTTGATTGCCCAGGTTTTTCATCCGGAGTGCAGCGAAGAATTCGGTCGAACCAAACTGCCTGAAAAAATTAAACCGGAAGGTCGGAAAGATCGGGAAGTTGGCTTCGGAGGCTTCCCGGCCTTCCCGATGTTCCTGTTCAAATCGCTTTGCATATCGTGGGTGCATTCTTCGTTCGGTTCAGAACTACACGGCCACAGCGCCGAAAATTCGTTCGCCGCCCCCGCTATTTCTTCTTCGCCGCCTTCGGTTCCGGAGCCGGCACTGGGGCTCCCGCCCGCAGCGTCTTCCCGAGCGCATGATCCTCGGGCGTGAGGCCGCGCCGGTAGCCCTTGAAGGCGTAGGGCGCGGGCTCGAAGGGATCGACGAAGCGCACGTCGGTCTGCGCGGGAATTTCGAGGGCGAAGCCCCAGAGCACGGCATTGACGACCATGCGGCGCAGGCCGTCGCTCAACAAATCAGTGGCCGCGCCCATCGTGGTGCAGAAAACGCGGTTCGTCGTGCCGTTGGCATTTTGGTTCAGGCGCGTCCACGCGACGGGCATCATTGGGTCGTTGATGCCCTGCTCGATTTTGTCGGCGTGGCGGACCTTGCGTTGCGTGGTGTCGGGGCCGTCGGTGGGTTTCATGCCGGTGAGCACCTGACCGCGGGCGAGGATTTTCGAGTCGGCGGTCGGATGGGTTTCGTAGACGCCGGAGTCGCCGAAAATCTCGGTCACGCCACGCAGGATTGCATCACTCTCGGCACCAGGCTCGATGAGGCCGCGCGTCGCGCCGCGACGATTAGCGCCCCAGTGGCTCACCCAGTTTTCGCCGAGCACGTTGCGGCCGAAATCGTTGAAGGCCGCGTAGGCCGTCGGGTGGCCGGCGGGAAAGCGAAACGCGTGCGTGCTCGTGCGCACCGCCACGATGGGCACGCCGCGCGCGACAGCGTCCGCAAACAACTTCATCGCCGCATCCGGCCACTGGCGGAAACGCAGCGCGAGCACGAGCCCGTCGGCCGAGGCCAGCGTCTCAGCGGCGCCGAGGCTCTTGTTGTTATCGGGATTGATTGTGCCGTCCGCATCGAGCGGAAAGAGCACGGTGCATTTGAAGCCATGGCGCTGGCTGAGGATTTTCGCCAGCATCGGCAGCCCCTCCTCGCCGCGGTATTCCTCGTCGCCGGTGAGAAACACGATGTGTCGCCCCGCGCCCGGTCCGGGCTTGGCCTCGAATGTGATCGAAGGCGCAAGGGCCGCGATCAGGGGAGAAAAGCTCGCCGCGGTGACGAGTACGGTGAACAGAAGCGAAAGCAAAGAATAACGTCGGGGCGTCATGTTGCTTTGCTGCGCTCGAAGGCGCGGAGCGTCAACACTGACGCTGGTGCCAACGATGGCGGAGTAGCCTTCAGCCTTCCGCCGCGGTGGGGAGTAACTGGGCGACGATCTTATCCTGGCACCGGTCGACGACAAAAAAATACTCCCGCAACCGCCATTCACGCCAAGGCCGGCCGTGCAGGTAGGCCCATGTGATCATAATGTCGGCGCGGTCGTGGCGACCTTCCTGACCGCGATACCAGCACTCGTTCTCCATCTCGATTTTCTGGTCGGTGAGTTCGGTCGGCATATGCACGGAGCCAGCATGGAGAATGCATCGCTGGGTGGCGGCGCAGAGTGCGTCGGTGTCCCGCGCATCGCCCGCCTCACGCAAAATCTCGTTGCGGTGCCGAGCGGCAAACCCCGTCAGCAAGTCGACGTAGCGGAACATCTTTCCCTCATACCAGCGCAACTCCAACGCGAAGTTTTGGGCATCGGTCAACGGCGGCAGATCCCCCGGTTCGAATTTGTGGCGGGCGCTCATCGTCAAATTTCTTCTAGAGCCGCGAATGCGGTCGCCGCGCGAGCCAACTCGGCTCCCGTCCCCCGCTTGACCGCCCAAGAGCCCGCAGCGTCCATGATGGATTACGATGTGTCGCCGAAGCGACGTTTCAAGGTCTTATTCGGGATCGAAACGCAATGCCATGCCGCTGCCTGACTACCCCACGCGAAAAATCACCCTTCGAATCTCGAAACGGCCACCCCCGATAAGAGCCGCGTGATGGACAAGCGCAGAATTGTCGCTTTCTGTGCGGCTCTCCTACCCCACTATGCGCGCCCTAAATAAAGCCGTTAGGCTGGTTTGTGCGTTGAGTTTCCTGTTCGCGGTCG
Source organism: Opitutaceae bacterium (assembly GCA_031411015.1). Lineage (GTDB taxonomy): Bacteria > Verrucomicrobiota > Verrucomicrobiia > Opitutales > Opitutaceae > ER46. The sequence goes on from JANOAF010000004.1 coordinate 12,726, forward strand.
GCCGCGCCGCCAACGACGCCCGCCCGCCGGAGGCCCGCTACGAAACCGCTGCGAAGGCAAACCGGGATGGCATCGGCAAAATCTATTTCGGCCGCGAAATCGCCCATGTCATGGGCCATCAGGCCGCGGGCTGGCTTGAGCGGCCCGAACGGGAGGAGGAGGAGCGCACCGATCTTTTGCTCACCGCGCTGGCCTTGCAACCAGGCGAGAGCGTCGCGGATGTCGGCGCCGGCAGCGGTTATTTCTCATGGCGCATGGCGCAGCAGGTCGGCGAGCGCGGGCGCATCTATGCGACCGATATCCAGCAGGAGATGCTCGACATTCTGATGGTGCAGATGCGCAAGCGCGCCGTGGAAAAAATCGTGCAGCCTGTGCTCGGCACGGTGCAGGACGCCGGGCTCCCGGCCAACGCCGTGGACACGATCATCCTGGTCGATGTCTACCACGAGTTGGATTTCCCCTACGAGATGGCGCGCTCAATGATCGCGGCACTCAAGCCCGGCGGCCGGCTCGTGCTCGTCGAATACCGCGGCGAAGATCCCGCCGTGCCGATCAAGAAATTGCACAAGATGACCGAGGCGCAGGTGAAAAAGGAAATGACCGTCCACCCGGTGACCTTCGACCGCAACATCGCGACGCTGCCGCGGCAGCATATTCTGATTTTTCGAAAAAACGCCCCATAGCGCAGCCGTCCAACGCGGGCCGGGCGCCCCACCACCACACCTTACATGACGCCGTCACCCTTAACGTTCGTCACCCTCGCCGTGGGCAGCTTGCTCGTGTTCTGCACCTCTGCCTTCGGCCAAACTGCGCCGAAACCACCCGCGTCTGCTGCGGCCGCCAACGCCGCCGCCGGCGAGCCGGTCACGCTCTCCGTCTTCGAGGTCGCGGCCGAGAAGGACACCGGCTACGTCGCCTCCACCGCGATGTCCGGCACGCGCACCAACGAGAAACTCGAGAATCTCCCCAACTCGATCTCGGTGATGACGCAGGATTTTTTGCAGGACCTCGCGTTCAACAATTATTTCGACGCCGTCGATTTCGCGATGAGTGCCGAAAACATCGCCAACGATCTCGGCACCGTCGGCGCGGTGGTCGGCAATCGCGGCGGCAACCAGGTGAACATCCGCGGCCTCGCCACCGTGCGCCAGCTCCGCGACGGCTTTCCGTGGTATCTCTCGACCGATACCTACAACACCGAGCGCATCGAGTTCAGCCGCGGCCCCGGTGGGCTCGCCTACGGCGACGTCGATGCCGGCGGCATCATCAACATCGCGAGCAAACGCGCGACGTTGCAGCAGCGCGGCAACGCGCAGGTGCGCTACGATAACTTCGGCACGCGGCGCTACTCGATCGATTACAACCAACCGGTCGTGCCCGGCAAACTCGGGGCGCGCTTCAACGCGATCAAGTCGGAGGTCGAGATGTTCAAGCAGCGCATGGGGCGCGACCTGGAAGGTTACGCGGGGGCACTGCGCTGGGAGCCGTTCAAAAATCGCCGCACGCAAATCGACTTCGCCGCCGAGACCGGCAACACCACCTATCACCTCGGCCATCTCGGGCCGACCGACAGCCGCATCGCCTACGTTTACGGCACCGGCACGAGCGCGCTCGACGCAAATCCGAACCTCGCCGGCGTGCAGGTCAACGGCGTCGGCATGCAGCAGCTCCGCGCGACCACGGCCGTCGCGCACGCGATCGTCGATGTCGGCGGGGTGATCAACAACTGGCAGTCCACCGCGGCGAACACGTTTCGCATCACAACCAGCAACACCGCCGCCGCCGCGACCTCCGCCACCGATCCGCAAAATCCGAATCGTTATCCGCTCCGCCGCATCCCCGAGAGCATCATTCCGCTCAGCCAGGACTGGGCCGGCCCCGACAACAAGATGGCCTCGAAATACTACGCCTACACGATCGAGCTGAAGCACGCGTTCACGGATCGGTTGAGCGCGCTCATCGCGCACAACGGCCAGTTCGACGAGACCATCCGCAAGCAAACGTATTCCAGCCTCGCGAGCGTCGGCGGAGTGCCGGGCCGCAGCGTCCACGTTGACGTGAACCCCGTGCTGCCGAATCCCAACGGCGCCGGCACCGTGCCGAATCCGAACTACGAGCAGATGTTCGTCATCCATGCCCCGCTCTACAATCCCGACGGCCACGACATCGTGAACTGGCGCGCCCAGATCGTTTACGACGCGAAGCTGCCGTGGGGCATCACGCAGCGCGCCGTCGTCGCCGCGGCCTACCGGCACGAGGAAAATTACCAGGACAATTTCGGTTACTCGCTCACGAAGGAGGAAATCGCCAAGCGCGGCTTCACGGGCCAGGCCGCCTACTTCAACAACAACCTCGTCTATCCGATCCACTACCTGCGCGAAGGCAACAGCGACGCTGCGCTCGGCTGGAGCGTGCGCCCCGGCATCACGCAGCTCTTCCGCAACACCGCCGGCAGCGGCGTCAACCGCCGCCTCGACCAGAGCCTCAACTCCGCGTCAGTGAATCTCCTCGGTGGCTACTTCCAGGATAGCGTGCGCACGAGCATCGGCCTCAGCCGCGAGCACTGGCTGCAGAGCGCGAGCGCGGCGACGACGGCCGACACCGCGAACTTCAACCAGCAGACTTTTCTCAATCGCGACGGCACGCGCGTCGCCAACGATGGCATCCGTAAACTCAACCCGCCGCTCTATCCCTTCGCCAACAATTGGAGCACCAACCAAACCTACGGCGTCGTCTGGCACGTGCGCCCGTGGCTCTCGTTCACCGGGGGCTATTTCGAGTCGTCGCAGTTCAGCGACAACTACGGCACCGATCTCACCGGCGGTGCGCTGCTGCCGCTCACGGGCGAGGGCATGGATTTCAGCGTGCGTTTCAAACTGCTCGGTGGCCGGCTCGAAGCCTCGGTCACGCGCTTCGACACGAAACAGGAAAATATCAACAACGCCATCGACGCCACGGTGCGCGACGAACTCGCGCCGCTGCTCGCGAAGCCATTCGCCAATCTCGTCGACTATCGCGACCGCACCGCGACGGGCTGGGAGTTTCAAGTCGTCGGAAATATCACGCGCAACTGGACCGTCCTCGCCAACTACTCGAACAACGTCACCGACTACACGCGCTTCTTCCCGCTGCTCGGCCAATTTCTCACCGAAGCCCGCGCCACCGCCAAGGCCCGCGGCCTCGATCCCGACGGCGCGACCCTGCTGACCCGCGAATACCTCGCCGATCAGGATGGTGCGACCGCCGCCACCAAGCGCGCGACCGCGAGCCTCACCACGCGCTACAGTTTCGCCGAGGGCCGGCTGAAAGGTTTCACCGCCGGCGTTTCCGCCCGCTACGCCCGCGGCAAACCCCGCGCCGCCGTCGTCATCTCCGGCGTCGAAGTCCTCCCCGCGATCAACACCGACGACTACGTC
>JANOAF010000005.1:0-5871 GCA_031411015.1 Opitutaceae bacterium
CGCCACCACCAAGGTCGTAGCAGATCTGAAATCCATCGATTTTCTCCGCGGCGTCATACCATATGATAAGCTCAAGCGCTGACACGTCATCGTCGAACCAGCGCCGGCGCCCGCTCGAAAGTTCCTGCCGCACGTCGCGCATTTCCTTTAGCACGCCGCCGAAAATAGTCTCACGCCAGAGGTTGTCAAAATTTGCCACAAGTCGCTCACACCCGCGCCACCACGAGCGAGGCGTTGGTGCCGCCGAAGCCGAAGCTGTTGGCGAGCGCGGCACGGACGGTTTTGCGCACGGCGATGTTGGGGGTGACGTTAAGCCCGAGCGCGGCGACGGCCGGATCGAGATTCTCGAGGTTGATCGTCGGCGGCACGATGCCGTGGTGGATCGCCTGCACCGCGGCGAACGCTCCCATCGCACCCGCGCCGCCGAGCAGGTGGCCCGTCATCGACTTCACGCCGCTTACGTGGAGCGCGGCTTTGTTTTCCGCAAAGACGTTTGCGATGGCCGCCGCCTCCTCGCCATCGCCGCCGGGCGTCGAGGTCGCGTGCGCCGAAACATAATCGATCTCAGCCGGGGCGAGGTGGCCCCGCGCGAGCGCCATGCGCATCGAGCGCGCGGAACCCTCGGCTCCGGGCGCGAGCGACGAAAGGTGATACGCATCGGCCGACGCCCCATAGCCGCGCAGCTCCGCGTAAATCCGCGCGCCACGACGGCGGGCGTGTTCGAGTTCCTCGAGCACGAAAACCACCGAGCCTTCGCCGAGCACGAAACCATCGCGGTCTTTGTCGTAGGGTCGCGAGGCCTGCTCCGGCGCATCATTGCGGGTCGAGAGCGCGCGCATTTGCGCAAACGCGCCGATGGCGAGGGGCGTCACGGTGGACTCCGCGCCACCCGCAATCATCACGTCGACATCGCCGCGGATAATCGCGGCGGCGGCTTCGCCGAGCGCGTGACCGCTGGTCGCACAGGCGGAGGCCACGCTCATGTTTGGCCCGCGCGCGTCGAGCAGCAGACTGACCTGGCCCGCGAGCAGATTGGGCGCGATCTGGATGATGAAGAACGGCGAGATTTTCCTAAACCCGCCGGCCTTCCACGTGTCGTGCATCGCCTCCATCTCGGGCAGGCCGCCGAGGCCGACGCCGAGATTCACGCCCATGCGCTCGGCATCGAACGTCGCGCGGTGCGCATCGAGTCCCGAGTCGGCGTAGGCTTCGACTGCGGCGCCGACACCGAGGTGGGTGAAGCGGCCAAATTTTTTTACGTCTTTCGCGGTGAGCGCCTGGATCATCGGCTCGCCGGCGTCGCCGCGCGGACGCAGCGGAGTCGGCAACGCGCGCGCTGGATCGAAGTTCTTCACCTCGCCGGCGATTTGCGCGGTGCAGCCGGTGGGATCGAAGCGCGTGATCCGGCCGATGCCGCTGCGGCCCGCGATGAGCGAGGCCCAGGTGTCGGCCGCGGTGTTGCCGCAGGGCGTGACGGCGCCGATGCCAGTGATCGCCACGCGGCGAACGGAAGAGGACGGGTTTTGCATGGGAAAAATGAAACTGGGAGCCGGCGGTATTATGGAGACTGATCCGATGATGTGACGCGGTTCATAATTAGGGCGGGTCGGTGACCCGCCTCAGGAGAGTTTATGGGGCGCGGAACCGTTCGCGCGAACGAAGACAGAGCGGGTCACAGACCCGCCCTACTTTCAAACGCCGGCTCATCACGAATGGGAAAATCATCACTAAAACGCCCGCATAAAATCGTGCGCCGGAAACGCCGCGGCGGGAAGCACGGCAGTTTTTCTGGCCGCCGATTCCTTCGGCTCGGATGTCTTCCCGCGCCCGCCGGCACCCTCGCCCTTGCCGCAGAATTGCTCGCGCAATTGCCGGCGCATCGCGTGCAGCATCGCATCGCTCTGCACCGGATCGTCGATCGCGCGGGCGAAGAGCAGGCCGCCGACAAGCGAGCTCATGAGCTGCGTGACGCGCTCGCGATTGCTCTGCGGATCGGCGCACAGGCGGAGCGCGGCGCTGAGCCGGTCGATGTGTTGCGCGAAGCCACGCGCATAACCGGTTCGCGCCGCGCCACGCAGCCGGGCCATGTCGGCACCGACCGAGACCACGAGGCAACCCGACCCGCGATTGTCGCGGTGCCGCGCCCCGAGATAACTGTCGATCAGCATGCGCGCTCGCGTCGTGGGAGTCGCGGCGGCGGCGATGCGTTCGAGATTGGGCACCGCGTCGTCGAAGGCCGCAGCACAGGCCTCGGCGATGAGTTCAGTCTTGTCCTGAAAGTGCGCGTAAAACCCTCCGTGGGTCAGGCCGGCGCGACGCATCACCTCATCAACGCCTGTTTCCGCCACGCCATGCTCACGAAACGCCTGGCTCGCCGCATCGAGAATGCGGCGGCGGGTGGCTTGTTTGTGGGCGGGCGGATAACGCATGGCGCGCGTCGTTAGATGACGGTCGTCATACCAAGACAAGGGTAAAGATTTCGCCTGTCTCTGGCGCGATTCGGCCGGATCTCGTTTCTTGCCGTGGCGGCCGGTGCCGGGCGTAGCTCGGTCAGCCTGACCGCGTTGATCGACCCAGCACGGCCGGGCGGCCCGTGCTACGGCGAGGGCATTTCCTCGCAAGGCCGCCCGCAAGATTCCGAGATCCCCGCGCCATTCGCTCGTCGCGAGCCCGGCTTTGACTTTCCCCGCACCGGGGCTTTTGCTCCGCGCCCTTTTCGAGGTCCGCCTCCCGCCGTCCACCACCGCCCATGTCGCAGCTTCATCCTTATTGGCGCATGGAGTATATCGAGGCGCCGCGCTACCCGGCCCACCTGAAGCGACCCTTCACAGAATTGCCTGCGCTCGGGGACGACCGCGCCGCCCTGATCGTGCATCGCTCGGCGTTGAGCTATCTCGTCCTGAACCGCTTTCCCTATAACCCCGGCCACCTGCTCGCCGTGCCGTTTCGCGACGTCCACGACTTGCCGCAACTCACCGCCGCCGAGCGCGCCGACCTTTTCGAGGAAATAATCCTCGGGCAAACGCTGCTCACCGCCGCACTCAAGCCCGACGGTTTCAACGTCGGCTTCAACCTCGGCTCCGCCGTCGCCGGTGGCAGCATCGCCCACCTGCACGGCCATATCGTCCCACGTTGGAACGGCGACAACAACTTCATGCCCGTCGTCGGCCAGACCCGCATCCTCCCTCAGGCCTTGGAAGCGACGTGGGAAAAACTCGCCGCGGCGGCAGCCGCCGTAGGAAAACTGGAAAAGCGGAAAACTGGGAAAGCGAAAAAGCGCTGAGCCCCATCGCATCGTTTCCCGAGTTTCCCACTTTCCCAATTCCCCGCCTTTCCACTTTTCCGCCGTGTCTTCCAAGACTCTCCATTTCCCCAGCCCGCGCCACGCGAGTTCGCTCTACGGCGGACGCGAGGAAAACCTCGTGCATGCCGAGCGCGCCCTGGGCGTGAAGCTCGTCACCCGTGAGGACTGGGTGAAGATCGAGGGTGCCGTCGATCGCGTCGCGACCGCCGAGGCGCTCTTCGGCTTCCTCGACAAGGCCCGCACGCAGGGGATGACGATTCGCACGCCGGATTTTCACCGCATCTCCGATGCGTTCGCGCGCGGCGAGGGCACGCAACTCCAGACGCTCCTCGACGAACCGCTCGTCATCGCCACCAATCGCAAGACCATCGTCCCGAAAACGCTCGGGCAAAAACTCTACCTCCAGTCGATGCTCGCGCATCCGGTGGTGTTCGGCATCGGCCCCGCCGGCACGGGCAAGACCTACCTCGCGATGGCCGCCGCCGTAAATGCCCTCCTGAAAAACGAGGTCGAGCGCGTCATCCTCACCCGCCCCGCCGTCGAGGCCGGCGAGGCGCTCGGCTTTCTCCCCGGCGACCTCCGCGAAAAAATCCTCCCCTACCTCCGCCCGCTCTACGACGCGCTGCACGACATGCTCGATCCCGAGGATGTCGCCCGCCTCACCGAGAAGGGCGTCATCGAGATTGCTCCCCTCGCCTACATGCGCGGCCGCACGCTCTCGCACGCGTTCGTGATTCTCGACGAGGCGCAGAACACCACGCCCGAGCAGATGATGATGTTCCTCACGCGCCTCGGGGAAGACTCGCGCATGGTCGTGACCGGCGACATCACCCAAATCGATCTCCCGCGCGCCAAGCAAAGCGGTCTCCTCGAAGTCCGCCACATCCTCGGCGACATCCCCGGCATCGACTTCCACACCTTCAGCGGCGCCGACATCGTCCGCCACCCCCTCGTCGCCAAAATCATCGAGGCCTACGACGCGTATCGAAATCCGATTGGTGGGGAGAATGGTGGGAAGGAGAAGCGATGAATTCAAATCCACATGAAGAGCACGCCACTCCGCTGCTGGATTGGCCACAACCGAACGGAGGTGCACCTGAGCCCGAAGTGATGGCGAATGACCGTTCACTCATAATCCGTTACTTGACTGAAGCAGAGCGAATCGCCGTCGCCTACTTCCCGTTGTGCTCAGTCTTCAAATTCGGTGCACCGAACGACGAGGCCCTATTTGGCCATCCGCTTTACGGCAAAGGATTGAAATTCTATTCGGTGCACCGAGTCGAAAACTCTAGCTGGCTTGCCAGTCTAGAACGTCAGAACTCGGTCCATCACCTTCACGATCCCAAACTCTTCCTCGATGGCAAAGAGCACTACATCTTCACGTTTCATGACTCGACTCTCGAGTGCGTGGTAAATGAAGGAAAGTTCTGGAAACCGGAGATCACTCAATTCGACGACGAAAAAGAAGTGGCCGAGTTCATTCGCAGAAAGCGTCAGTCGTGATCATGTGCTTTTCTCACTGCGTTCGATAAATTCATGTCCGTCCGGAACCAGCTCAAACCCCTCCTCGATGGTCTCGTGGCGCGCCGCACGCACTGACACCATGCCACGAATCTTCGAACAAGACGGCTACCGTTTTTTTTCTACAGCAATGAACACTTGCCCGTTCACGTCCACGTTCGCTACGGCGGCGGCGAGGCCGTCTTCAACGTTGCCGATCTCGTCGAGCTGCGCGAGTCTCACGGTCTCCGCGTAAAGGAACTTCACCGCGCCCAGCAGCTCGCCGAGGACAACAAAGCACTCATCATTCAAAAATGGCATGAACACCTTGGCTGACACCGCCCACCGCGCTTTTCATCAGGACGGCTTCATCGTTATCGTGATGGCGAGCGGCGTCGAACTCCGTTTCCCCGTCGCGAAGAATCCGCGGCTCGCGCGCGGCACGCCCGCCCAGCTCGACCGCATCGAACTCTCCCCGCTCGGCCTCCACTGGCCCGATCTCGACGAAGATCTCTCCTTCCGCGGGCTGCACGACGGCAACTTCGGCCAGCATCAGAAGGCCAGCAAATGATTCTCCAAGCCCAACTCACGCCAGCGGTCGAAGGCGGTTTTGTCGCTCATGATTTCGCAACGGGCACTACCACGCAGGGCGAAACCGCGGAGGAAGCCCTCACCAACTTACGCGAAGCGACCGAACTCTATCTCGAAGAATTCCCCGCAAATTCTTGAACCGCTAATGTGCGCCAATCCTCACTCATCCGAACTCTGAATTTGCGTCCATCAGCGAAGATTTGCGGTTACACAATCTGCCTTGGCCTTTCCTCCTCCTCATTCCCGTGTCTGTTAGAAACCAGTTCAAACTCCTCCTCGGCGGCCTCAGTGCGCGCCGGGGCACGCGCCCGCAGCACTCGGCCGCGCTATCGCCCATGGGCGAGTTTCTGGATCGGAGCCGGCTCGTCGGGATGCTCATCTTCATCGTCACAGTCGGAGCGATTGTGCTCATCAGCTCGGCGGGCGTGAGCACGCTCAACGCACCTGTCGTCGTCGATCAGGTGGCCACCACCCGG
>JANOAF010000006.1:0-2524 GCA_031411015.1 Opitutaceae bacterium
CGCCGCGGTGCAGCAGGAAATCCTCACCGCTTTGCGCCACGGCGCCACCTACTCCACCGCCCATAAGGAGGGCGGCACAAACATCCGTTATCAAAGCGAATGCTTCGTGAGCGCCGACTACGGCGAGTCCGACCGGAGAGAAGTGTTTCGCGACGAAGCCGCCTTCTTGAAATTCCTGCGGCGATTCTACGATAGCGAAACGTCGCGCAACATCTACCCGGAGAAAGTCTCCGAATACGAGGCGTGGATGCTGATGCTCCGCCTCCTGCGCCATTAATGACGCCCGGGGCCTCCCCCATCGTTCACCTCAACCCCTCCCGTTCCCATGCCCGCCTGGTTTCCTCGTTCCGCCTTCGGCCTCGTGCTCGCCGTCCTCTACGTCGCACTCGGTGTGTATGCCGTCATCGACGCCCGTTCCAATCAAGGTGGCGGCTGGATCACACTCAAGGGGATCGGCGTCGCCATCGTCACGTTGCCCGTTTCCGCTCTGCTCGAAACGCTTGGCTTCAAGCCGAACTATCAGCGCAACGTCGACATGGTCCTCGTGATCGGCGCGTGCACGGTGCTCGTTTACTTCGTGGGAGTCTGCCTCGGTCGGCTGGCGCACGCGCTGTTTGGCGGCACCGACGCGGGCTAGGAACTCATTCCGCCCTCCTTTCCAAAATATGTCCGGCCACTCATCCCTCTTTGTTGCCCTACTGACAGGCGTGCTCGGCGCCGTCGCCACCGGTATCGTCACCAGCACGCTGAACGACTGGCTCCACTTCCATCCCAGAGGGGACGTCGGCACCGCCCTGATGAACATCCTCATCTCCGTCGCTGGCGGAGTCGTGTTTTTCATCTTCGGCTATGTGGTCAGCAGCATCGTCGCGGGCCAGCCGGGGGCGGGGTTTCTCCGCGCGGCGGGAATCTCCTGCGGCAGTGTGCTCGCGCTTAGCGTCGCGGTCCTCGTGGTCGGACGGTCGCGCGCCGACGTGCCACCGAAAATCGACGGAGAAGAGATCGCGCTCGCGATCGAGCTGCGCCCACCGACGGGATTTACCCCTCCCCTGAAGGCGGACGAGTCCACCACCGGCGTTACCGTGCTCCCGGCCAACGATAGCGAGGTGCTTTTCGGCCCGTTGAACCACTATCGGGCTAAGCAGATCGACGGCCAGTGGACCATTACCACGAAGGTATATCTAGGGACCAGCGCGGCGAAAAAGACCATGGTCGTTAAGCTCGGCCCCGACACCACGCTCACGTTCGCCTTGCCGCTCCGCGCTCATCCCAACCGCAGCGACATGGAGTGGAGCGCATGGCTGGAAGCGGACGCAGCTCCGGCGGCCTCGGCACTCAAGAAGAAGTTCAGCATGCGCTACCGCGTGAGGACTTGGAGCAAAACGAGCGAGGACATCGAGGCCGAAGAGGCCCAAAAGGCGGAGGAAGAGCAGGCTCGGTTCGACGCGCTCGGAGCCGACACGCCGCTCAAGGAGTGGATGTCCCATGCACGTCCCGGCCTGCCCGAGGCGCGCGTCGCCACCGCCACGAAGCGCATCGTAGCCCGACCCCACTACGCCGACGAACTTGCCGCACTCATGGTCGGCGAGCAGGATGTTGACGCCCTCTTGGCCTTAGAGCTCGTGCCCCTGTTGCCCGCACCGCAAACCGCCCTCGTGCCTCCCGTGGCCGCCGCCGGCCGCGATATCGCCCGTCGGATTCGCGCGGTGAACACCAACGCCGAAGCTGACGAACCCTACCCATCCGGAGGGGACAGTGCGGTCCACCGCTTCACCGCTTGGATGCTCGCAGCACGCGCGCTGCGCGAAACCTCCGGCGGCGACTTCACGCACGAGCTGGGCGAGATCCTCAACGCCTCGCGCGCGCGGCCCGGAACGGTCCTGGTGCAGGAAAATATCCGCGGTGTCGCGAGCCAGGCCCTAAAGCAATGGGCCAACATTGAACCGTTGCCGGGTGATCCGACGGCACGCTAAGGCGCCCATGAAAATCCCCGCGCCCCTCACCAAGGAACTCGCCGCGTTTCCCGCGCCGCTGCGCGAGCTCATCGTCGAAGAGCTCGAGGCGGGAAACACCATCGTCGAACTCGCCTGCATCTTTCCGGCCCCACCGCGCGGCGCCTGCGTGAAATTGGAAAAGCCCGTCAGCACCCGGGCTCGCGAGAGTTCACCCGGCGTGGACTTTCGTGACTGGAACTCGCTGAGCCACGCCGGCGAATTCACGGACGCGAAGCGCCGCTATTTTGTCCTCGAGCCGCCGCATCCACCTGCGAAAGAAAAGAACATGGACTCCATCCGCGCCGAGCTGGACGCGCGCGAGCGCGTTTCAAAAACGAATCGCGACTTATTTTACTAACCGCACAGAAAAGCCGGCCCTTCCCCAACCACCATGTCCTGGACCTCCTCGTTCTTCGTCGCCGCCCTCACCGGCGTGCTCGGCCTCGTCGTCTCCGGCTTCGTCACCGCCGCATGCAGCGAATGGCTCAACGTCTCCAACCGCGAGGGGGCCGCCGGCTACCTGATGATTG
>JANOAF010000007.1:0-35729 GCA_031411015.1 Opitutaceae bacterium
GTGGATCTCGCGCGTCTCGCCGGGGCGCGGCCCAGCGGCGTCTTCTGCGAAAGCATGAACGACAACGGCACCACGTCTCGACGGCCCGGGCTGAAAACTTCCGCCCGCCGGCGCGGCCTGAAAATTTGCCCCATCGCCGACCTGATCAAATTCCACTCCACGCGCGAAAAACAAGTCGAGCGCATTGAGGTCGCGAAAGGGCCGACGGACTTCAGTGAGTTCGACCTTTTCCGCTATCGCTCGAAGCGCGACGGCCAAGACCAGGTCGCGCTCGTGTAGGATCGCGTCGCCGGCCAGAACCACGTGGTCGTGCCGGTCCTTAGCGAGTGCCTGACGGGTGACGTATTTGATTCGCGACGCCGCGACTGCGGACCGCAGCTCCAACCGGCAATGCAACAGATCGCCGACGATGGATGCGGCGTTATTCTCTACATGCGCCAGGAAGGCCGCGGCATCGGCTTAGCGTCCAAGCTCCAGGCCGACAAGCTACAGGAGCAGGGACGCGACACCGTCGAGGCCAACCATCGCCGCGGTTACACGATGGACCTGCACAAATACGGCGTCGGCACCAAATCCTCGCCGGCCTCGGCCTGAGAACGATCAGTCTGCCGACCAACCACCCAAGAAAAGTCGTCGGCCTCCAAGGTTACGGAGTCACGATCAAGCGCCAGATTCCGATCCGGAAGGCGCCCAATCCTCACAAAGCCCGCCACCTGAAAGCGAAAAGTAAACCTCCTCGGGGCAAGCCCCGCGGCAATTGATCAATCCTATATTGAGATCCTCGAAACCTGGCCGTAGCAGCGAGCGTGAGCGATTGGACGGCCCCCACTCGCTCACGCTCGCGGCTACTTCCTATCCAAGGCGAAGCAAGCTTCGGCGGTATCAGACCCAAAGAGAATGAACGGCTGAGTTCAGCCTCGATCGTAGGGACTACGGTCTTGGCGTCAGGCCAGCACTGGTTTGGTCGACCGCGAAGGCGAGACCACCCACGTGCTGAACGGAAGGTGCAGTGACGGCAGCTTATTGGAGCAGCTTCAGCACCGAATTCGGCGTCTGGTTGGCCTGCGCGAGCATGGCGGTGCCGGACTGCACGAGGATGTTGTATTTCGCGAGCTGGGTGGATTCCTCCGCGACATCGACATCGCGGATGCGCGAGATGGCGGAGGAGAGATTTTCGTATTCCACCTGCAGCGTCGTCGCCGCCAGTTCGAGGCGGGACTGCGCCGCCCCGAGCGTGGCGCGCTGCTGAGCGACGTGTTGAATCGCGTCGGTGATTTTCTGGATCGCATCGGAGTCGTTCGAAGCGAGATCGTAGACTCCCGTATTGTCCTGATTGATAATCGCGAGCATTCCGCCGGTGCGGAGATTGGACTCGTTGATGGTCATCTCCTGGCCGACGGCCTGACCGATCGTCACCGTGAGACCGGTGGCGTTGGGACCGAAAAGAACGATGCCGTTGAACGCACCGAGGGGCGCGGCGACACCGGCGGTGCCACCGATCTCAACCGTGGTGCCGCCAACGGTAGCGCGCAGTTGATCCTGCAGGGCGATGAACTCCTGCTGGTAGAGATCGATGTCGGTCGAGTTTTTGGTGACGTCCGTCGCGAGGATCGCGAGTTCGCTCATGCGGGAGAGAATCTTGGTCATGCCGCTCATGAAGCCATCGGCGGTCTGCACGTAAGAAACGGCGTTCTGCACGTTGGTCGTGGCGGCTTTGACGCGGCGCCCCTGGGCATCAAGTTTCTCCGACACGGCGAGGCCGGCGGCGTCGTCCGAAGGATTGACGATCTTGGAGCCGGACGAGAGGCGCGTGAGGGACCGGCCGAGCATTTCCTGACTGTGGTTCAGATTGCGGGCGCCAGCGATGGCTTGGATGTTGGTGTTAATGACGCTCATGGCGGAGGTGGGTGCGGATGGGTGTGGGAACGAAACGAGGGGCGAAAAAATCAGACCGACGGGGCGACGACGCTTTTGACGGGAAGGGTCGGCAGCGAACCCGGCCGCGTCTGGCGGACGGCGGCGGCCTGATTGCTGGCGGCGATGTCGGTGAGGACTTCCTTGCGGAAGATCGCGATGTCACGAGGAGCGGCGATACCGATCTTCACGACATCGCCGTCGATGCGGGTGATGCGGATTTCAATCGAGTCCCCGATGACGATGGACTCGTTGACGCGGCGGGAGAGGACGAGCATGGGCGTATGGGCTCAGGCGATGCGGGCGAGAACATCCGCCTGCGAGTTTTCGACGAGAGAGTGGTTCGCGCTGTAGCGCGAGTAATTGGAGATGACGAGCTGGCGGCCGATCCGGGTTCGGCGATTGACCACCAGCGGTCCGATGAGATTGGCGGTGCCCTCAACCGGATGCTGCCGTTTCAGTGTCACGATGTTGAGAATCATCGCCTCGGCGGGACTGCGCAGATCGAGATCCTCGGCATCTGCGTCGAAGATTTCGGGTTCGTAGCCCGGGACGATCCCGCCTGGCTCAATCACGATGAAGTGCAGCTCGTCGTTCGCACTGTGGAGCTTCATCCACAGGAACGGCAGATGATCCGGAAGGTAAACCAGCTCCGCCCGCTTGTAGTCGGCAAAGCCGATGAGCCCTTGCGGCAGCACGAGCTGATTGGTGGGCGGGATATCGATGTCCGTCGGGTATATTTCGGGGATGACTTTCATGAAGCAGTGGTGGTTACGAGCGGTTTTTAAACTTTAGCGGATATAGTCGAGCAGCGAGATGCGCATGATGTTCGCGGCAGATTGGAGCGCCGCCTGATAGGCGGTCTGCGTCTGGTTAAGTCTCACGATGGCCGAGGGCAGATCGACGTCGGTCTCAATCGACACCAGTTTCTCAATATTCTCCACGCGGTCGAGGAGTTGGGCGCGGTTGGCCTCGATGCGCGTCTGCACGCCACCGTGCTCGGCAAGCGAAGATACGAGGAGATCCTCGCCGGCGATCAGGTTGCTCTGAACCGCTGCGACCGCGGTGGGATTATTGGCGGTGAGGGCATCGCGCAGCGCGACGAGCTCGTTAAGAAAATCGCGCAGGCCGGTGTTCGTCGCTCCCGTCGTGCCGGGCGCGATGCGCGCGGATTCGGAAAGCTGGATGTCGGCCTGATTGGAATTGCCGGCGTAGGTCACGGACGTGACCGAGCCATTGACATTGCGCGTCGCGACAAAGGGGGCCGCATCGACCGCGGTGCCGGCAAAAAGGTAATCGTTGCGAAAGCGGGTGTTGGTGAGCTGCAGGGTTTGCTCGATCAACTGATCGACCTCGGAGGCGTAGGCGTCAGCCGCAGCCGGGCTGATTGGCCCGGCACCGAGCGTGCCAATCTCCGTCGCGCGATCGGAGACTTTCTTGATTTGTTGCAAGCCGGAGAAAGAGGCCTGACTGAGCTCCAGCGCGCGATCGACGTTGCGGCCGAACTGCGTGAGCTGGCGGCGTTCGCTTTCGAGGCCCAGCACACGGCCCATGCCCGTCGCGTCGTCTTCCGGTTGGAAGATGCGCTGCCCGGTCGCGACCTGAGTCTGCAACTTCGCCTGCTGCGAGCCCAGCAGTTGGATCTGGCGGACGATATTTTCCGAGGTGCTGTTGGTGGATATTCTCATCGTGGACTAAGCCCGGCCCATTTCATTGACGACATTTGCGAGCAGGCCGTCCAGCACGGAGAAAACGCGGGAGGAGGCCTGAAAGGAACGTTGGTATTTCATGAGGTCAGCCATCTCTTCATCGAGGGAAACGCCGCTCACGCTATCGCGCTGCGAACGCACGAGTTTCTCAATATTGGTCTGGTCTTCGACACGCGCATTGGTGGTCGCCAGAGCTTGCCCGATGCGGCTCACGCTCTGGCCGAAGAAACTGGAAAAAGTGCCATCGATTTGATCGCCACCGGTGGTGGAGAAAGCGGTCGTCGCGAGCTGGGCGACGGCGAGGGCGATGGTGTTGTCCCCAGCGGGGCCGCCATCGCTGGCTTTGAGCGTCGTGCTCGTGATCGCGCTGTTGACGGAGATCGTGGCGGCCGTGGTGCCGGATGAGACGAAAAAATTCCCCGTGGATCCCGTGGGATTGTAGACCGCGTTGATGGACGTCACGAACTGCTGCGCCAGATTATCGATGTCGTTGCGCAGGGTCTGGATCGCACCATCACGCGCCTGCAAGGCGCCGTGGACGGAACCGCCGGTCAGCGCGAGCGCCGTCGCCGGCGAACCGCCCGTGAGCTGCGTGCCGGTAAACGTGACCGTGCCCTGGACGCTGTTCAGATTAATCAGGACGACATCGGCCCCCGCGCCGTCCTTGGCGACAACCTGAATCTGACCGCCGGTGCCGGGCCGTGTCTCAATCGGAAGCTTGGTCGCAAGCAGCTCAATCCGGGTCTGGCGTTGGTCACGCAGATCGACGGCCGAGCCGGGTGAAGTGAGTTCGAAGCGGCCAATCTGCGTATTAAGTTCCGCGATGGAATCGAGCAGCCGGTTGATCTCAGCAACATCGTCGCCAATCTCGGCATCAAGATCGGTCTGGACTTGAGCGAGCCGGGTGTCCGCCAGCTGAAACCGATCCGTAAGGATCCCTGCCTTCTGGAGCAGTGAACCGCGCTCGCCGCTGTCGGTCGGGCTAGCGGCAAAACTTTGAAACGCATTGAAGAAATCGTCGATGGCGGCCGCTATGCCACTCGCGCTCGCGGAACTCGCCTGCCCCGCGGCGCCCGCGCGATCGATGCTCTGGCCGAGGCCGGCCTGGGCGCGTTGGTAGCCGCTTTGTTCCGCTTCGAGGGATGACTTGAGCGAGATTTCGCGGACGACCTGCTGATCGAGAAGCAAATCGCGCATCTGCTCGATGCCGAGTGCCTCCAGGCCGAGACTCTCCACGCCCTGCTGTGTCACGACCGTGCCACGGTCGCCGTAGATCACGCGCTGCCGGGCATAGGCGGGATTGTTAACGTTCGCGAGATTTTTGCCCGTCGTCTCAATCGCCCGGCTGTGCGCGGCGAGCGCCTTGACGGTCGTATTGATGCTGGAAAAAAGGTTGGACATGACGGGTCGGGGGAATGCGCCATCAACCAGCGGCGCGCAGCGTGGTCGCCGGATGCGCGTTCGCGACGGCAAGGCGGCCGGCGGGAGAATACGTTTTCTGGAACGCGTTCGGGCGGAGATGGTGCATAGTTTCCTGATGCATCTCGACCGCACGGGACAACAAAGTGTGGTTGTGACGGCAGGCGCGGCGGACGCGGTGCAGGAGCAGATTCACCTCCGCGATCAGCGCCTCGATCAAGGGACGGGCGTCGGGCTCGACGAGCGGGAGCAGCGAACGCAACGTCGCGTTGGCCGGGCGGCCGGCTTGCTGGGCAAACGAGGCGACCGCCTGCGCACGGCGCTCGCGACTGTCGGCGGCGACGCGCGCCTGCGCCTCGATCTCGGAGGCGAAGCGGAGGACCGCCTCGGGCTCGCGCCCAAAGAGGCTGCTCTGTTGTGCCTGAAAGAGGTGGAGCAAACCGCCGTAGTCGGCGAGCTCGGTGCGGAGGCACTCGGCGATGAATTCCCAGTTGGTGCTCATGAGCGGACTTGGGGCTGGACGGGCATGATGGACGCGGGCGGAACAGGCGTAAGCTCGCCGCGAGGCGTGAGCTGGCGCTCGATAAAGCGGCCGAGACCGAGGCCCGGCCCGGAGCTAAGCTGGTTGGCCATCGTGTCGGTGAGCATGTCACCATACACGCTGCCGGCCACCCCACCCTCTTTGCCCCCGAGCATCGAGCTCATGGTCTTGCCGAGGAGCTGGCGGATCAGGACAGCCTCAAACTGCTTCGCGACGGCGGAGCGCTGCGCATCGGGCGTGGCATTACGCAGCGTAGCGGCATTAAACGGCGTGGCTGCGCCCGTGCTGGCGGTGGCGGAGGAAATGGGTGAGACGCTCACGGGATTAGTTGATTACGAGCTCCGCCTGCAGGGCACCGGAACGTTTGAGGGTTTGAAAAATCGCCATCATCTCGCGCGTCGAGACGCCGAGGGCGTTGAGGGCGGCGGCGAGGCGCTCGATGGTCGGCGGCTCGTTGATAATTTGGAAACCGCCCTTGGATTCGTTGACGTTGGTCTGCGTGCTCTGCACCGCCGCGGTCTGGCCACCGCTGAACGCGCCGGGTTGGCTCACGCCGGCATTCGACGTCACGCTAATCGTGAGCGAGCCGTGCGCGATTGCGACCTGCGAGAGCCGCACACTGGAGGTCGCGACGATGGTGCCAGTGCGCTCGTTGATCACGATGCGCGCCAGAGTATCGGTGGCGGATTCAATTTGACCGAGGTCGGCGATGAAGGCGACGTCGCGACCGCGATAGGCGGCAGGCAGCGTGACCGCAATCGTCGCCGCATCGACCGGGCTGGCGGCGGATTGCCAGCGGGCGTTAATCGCATCGGCCATCCGTGAAGCAGACGTGTAGTCGGGATTGTGCAGGAGAAGGCGGACCGTGTTGTCGCGCACAAAGATCGCTGGAATCTCGCGCTCAACAATGGCACCGCTGGAAAGGCTGCCGACCGTCGGATGATTTTTTTGCACCGTCGATCCGCCGGAACCGCCCGCGCCACCGAGAAATCCACCGACCGCGATGGGACCCTGGGCGACGGCATAGACGCGGCCGTCGGCCCCGAGCAACGGCGTCTGCAGCAGCACCGCGCCCTGGAGCGATTTCGCATCGCCCATTGAGGCAACGTTCACATCGATGCGAGAGCCGGGCTTCATAAACGCGCCGATCTCGGCGGTGAGCATCACGGCGGCGGCATTCTTCGCCTTGAGGTCGGCGGCGTTGACCGTGAGACCGTAGCGCTGGAGAAGATTGGCCACACTGCGCAGGGTCGCGACGGCATTGCTATCGCCATCGCCGGCAAGGCCAACGACGAGACCGTAACCGACAAGTTGATTGTCGCGGCCCCCCTCGACCAGCGTGAGATCCTTGAGGCGTGAGGCGTGGACCGGCCCGGACGCAAACACACCCAACGCGGCGAGACCGAGAGCACGGCGCGCCAGGCGGGAAAAATTAGATTTTGAAGTGATGAACATCATGTTCGGTGGAATCCGTTCCAAATCCTGCGGGAAATGGTGCGGCGGCTTAGAGCGGGCGGAGTTTTTCGTAGACCTTGGCAAGCCAGCCGCGCTTCTGCGCGTCGGTCAGCGAACCCTCGGAGTAAAATTCGACGCGGGCATCCGCGATGTTGGTCGAAACGACGCTGTTCTCGCGGGAAATGTCGTCGAAGCGCACGATGCCGCGCAAAACGACGTATTGCGTCTCACCGGAAAACGTCACGACGCGCACGCCCTCGATCACGAGGTTGCCGTTGGGGAGCACATCGGTGACTTGCACCGCGGCGCGAGCCGAAAGGCTCTGCGAATTGCTGACATCGCCGCCACCCGAATAGCTGCTCTTGCCCGAGCCCGATGAACCGGGCATCTCGCCCTTGTGGGAACCGATGCCGGGATAGATGAAACGCGAGATGGCGTCCTCCAACTTGGAGTCGCGCGTCGATTTTTTGCTCTGCGAACTTTGGGCAACAGCTGATTCGGAAACGACAATCGTCAGAATGTCGCCCTTGGCCGCGGCTTTGCGATCGGCGAACATGCTGCGCGAATTCTGGCCGTTGGCCGACCAAAGCGATTCCGCCCGCAGCCCTGGCGTGACCGCCAGCAGGAGAAGTGTGAAGAGTCCAAACACCGTGAGCGACCACGCGGTGTGGGCGATCGCAAGACGACGCGGATAAAATGGGTCGGAATAAATTTTCATGGTTTAGAAGCGGACGTGGACGCGGTTTTCATCGACCACGAGTGCGCTGAAATTTTTTCGGGATTCGGGATTGCGCACCGTGACGGTGTCACCCCGCGCGCCGCTTTCCATGGCCTGCCCCTTCATCGTAATCAGCAGCGGTCCGTCGTTAGCCGAGACCTCGACGATGTCGCCTTTCTTCACGAGCGGGCGGCGCGAGACATCGCGCCATGTGAGCAACCGGCCCGCAGGAATGGCCCGGCTGAAAACATACGACCGATCGCCCACTGAAGCGGGCAAAACATCGCGTTCCCGCAGGAGATCGACGCGACGGGTTTCCAGGGCGGTGACATCGAACAGCGCGCCAACCGTGAGCGGCAGGCGGCTCGCCCAAGCATCGCGCCAGAGCTGAGCCTTGAGCACGAGAGTGGTGTCGAGTGCGACGACCCCATCGCCCGACAAGCGGCAGCGCACCATCATCGACGATGCGGGCGCCGCGGGAAAATCGACCACGCTGAGATCCCACAAGGACGCGGTGCGGACCGGCGGCGCCCACGCACGGAGCAGCTCGATCTGAAGTTCGCCCTCGAAATTGAAATGCGCGGTGAGGGCCCGCGTGAGGCCGGCCACCAGCTGATCGCGCGTATAGGGCGTCGCGACGGAGTCGGCCGTCGCGTCGGCTTCCGCCGCAGGCCCGTGGATGGGGCTGACCAGCAGAGCCGTTGCAATCAGAGCGAAGATTCGGAAAATTTGAGCGATCGTCTTCATCAGCGTTTCATGTTGGCGACGTTCTGGAGCATCTCGTCCGAGGTCTGAATCGACTTGGAGTTAATCTCGTAGGCGCGCTGGGCGACGATCAGGTTCACCATTTCTTCCACGATGTTCACGTTGGAGGCCTCGATATAACCCTGGACCGTGCGACCAAATCCCTGCTCGCCGGGCTTGCCGGTTTCGGGGGTGCCGCTAGCGGGGGTTTCCTCATAAAGATTGCCGCCGAGGCTGCGCAGGCCGGAGGGATTGGCGAAGCGCGTGAGCGTGATGGAAAAGCTCTGGTTGCCGGCCGCCGTCTGCACCGTGACCTGACCGTCTTCCGAGATGGCGACATTCGTCGCGCCCGGAGGAATCGGCTGAAATCCGCTGAGCACCGGCAGACCATCGATCGTGACGACTTGGCCTTGGGCGCTGAGTTTGAACGAAGCGGCACGGGTGTAGCCGACCGTGCCATCGGGGCGCTGCACTTCAAAAAGACCGTCACCCTGGACCGCGATATCGAGTTTCTCACCCGTGTTGGTGAGCTGACCCTGCGTGAAGACCTTGGAGGTCGCCGCGACGCGCGAACCGTTGCCAACCTCGACCCCGGTCGGGACAAGGTTGCCGCCGCCGGAGTCGGTGCCCGAGGCGCGGGGTTTCTGATAGAGCAAATCTTGAAACTCGATCTTGCTGCGCTTGAAGCCGGGGGTGTTCACGTTCGCGAGGTTGTTCGCGATCGTGTTGAGGTTGAGCTGCTGGGCCTCCATGCCGGTGGCGGCAGAATAAAGTGAAAGGTTCATGCGGTGCGGACCTGAAATTCAACCACGCCGCCTGGAGCCGGCGCGCCCCCATTGCGCGCTCGGCCAGGCAGTCGTGACAATTGCGGTTGTCTATATGGGGAATTCATGGGCGGGGCGGGCTCAGCCAATCGCGTCGAGCGTCTTCTGCATCTGATCGTCGACGGCTTTGATGATACGCTGATTGGCCTCGTAGGCCCGGGAAATGAGGACGAGGTCAACCATCTCGCGCAGGGAGTTGACGTTGCTGCCCTCGACGTAGCCCTGCATCAGCTCGGGCGCTTCGACTTGTTGCGGTTTCCCGCCGCCCGCCGCCGCGAAAAGGCCCCCGGAGAGCGGGGTGAGTTCCGCGTTGTTCGCGAATTTGCGCACCGCGAGTTTGCCGAGAGAGGCGTCACCTTGAAAAATCGTGCCATCGCGATTGATGACAATCGCCCCGGTCCCGGAGATGGCGGTGATGGGACTGCCTGAATCGGTCATCACTTCCGCGCCCGATCCCGTGACGAGCGTGCGATCAGCGCGGAGCTGAAACTGTCCGTTCCGGGAATAGGCCATCGAGCCGTCGGGATTCTTTATCTCGAAAAATCCCTCGCCCTGAATGGCGACATCGAGGTCGCGTTTCGTCGGCTGCGTCTCCCCGGGGCTGAAACTGATCCCCATGTTTACCTTCGGGAAAGTCATCGGCATCGCGGACTCTCCGCCCACCCGCGAACTTTTTTCAAAGTGCAGCTCGCCCCCCGTCTGCGTCGAGAAATTCATCGTCCGCTTGCGGTAACCGCTCGTCTGGCTCGACGTGATGTTCTGGGACACGTTCTCCTGCCAACGCTCCAGCGCCGAGAGGGCAGAGGCACTTTGGTAGAGTCCGATATTCATGGTCGCGGCTAGATAGCCAACCGCGTGCCCACAGGATAGCGCCTAATCTAACTTATTGTCGGTGTGTTTATTAAAATCGCAGAAATCCTCTTCGGAACTACGAATTCCAACTCCAACGACCGACCTCAACGACCGACGGCAAGAATTGCCGCTGAAACTACCGACCTGCGGGATAGAGACACTCGACTTCGACCCGCTCCCCGCAGGAGCAGTGCACGACCAGTCGGACGATCTTGTCGCCCTCTTTCACCACCTCGACGTGGGCGCTGGAAGCACCGGGCACGGCGTGAGCCAGTCCCTGCCGCGCGACATCAGAATGCAAAGCGTGGGCCGTGGCGATGGGGCGCAGCGGGACCGTGGATAAATTCCGTTTACCTTCGAGAAAGGATTTCAATGGGGGATGGTCTCCGTCGGTGCCGGCGTCATCGGCACGGGCCGATCGACGAGCTTGCTGTCCTTAAATCGATTCTTGGCGGTAAGTGTGAGATTCAGCGTCAACCGATCGGTCGATTCGGAATCGGGGGACTCGCCATCCGGCGGCTTGGTATCGCCGTAGCCGGTCACGCGCTCGATTTGCTTCGGATCCACGGCGTAGTGGACGAGCCGGCGGCGGGCAGCGTTCGCGCGATCGGCAGACAGTTCCCATTTGGAATAGTCCGGCTTCGTGTCCTCAACGCCGCCGCGGGCGTGCCCGTCGATCGTGACGTTGAACGCGTGCCGCTCGATGCTCCACGCCATGTTTTGCAGCACGAACGTCCCCCACTCCGTGAACTCAGTCGAGTTGGGCAGAAACAACGGACGCTTCACCCGATCGAAAAGTGTCACGCGGAGGCCATCGGTCGTAACGCGAATGTCGATCGGTTTGCTATCCAGCGTTTCGTCAAGGTGGAGGAGTCGGTAGAAATCGGCCGCGACGGAATTGAGAAACGTCATCTGCACCTGCTTATCGCGGTCCTGCGCCTTCTCCGAACCTTTCTCCCGACCCTGGCTCTGCGAGCTCTTGGTGTTATTGAAGGGCATCACGCCCGACGACGCGTCCATGGGCGACTTGAACGGGTTTTGAAAATACTCCGAGGTCGCGATCAGGATTTCTTTATCCTGCGCGGAAATCCACAGCACCATGAATAGCGCCATCATCGCGGTCACAAAGTCCGCGTATGCCACCTTCCATGCACCACCGGAGCCGGACATCGTCGTGCGTGCTCCTTATTTCGCCGGCGCCATCGCCTTCAGCGTGGCCTCGAGATCGCTCGCGCCGGGTTGGACATGGCTATCAAGCGAGCGGCGTGCGACCTCGACGGCCGTCATCGGCGCGAGACCCTTGGCAAAGCCCGCGACGGCCGACTTGATGCATTTGAGAAAAAGTTCGTCGCTGGCATTGTTGAACTTGATTCGGTTCGCCAGCGGGTTGACGAAGCCATAGGCCACCCAGATTCCGAGCAGCGTGCCGGTGAGCGCGGCGGCCACTTTTTCGCCAACGGCCGCAGGGCCTTCGGCAATGGCGTTCATCGTATTGATGATGCCGAGCACGGCTGCGACGATCCCGATGCCGGGAAGCGAGTCGCCGACGAGGCTCAAAATGTGAATGGGGTGCTCCGCCTCGGCCGCCTTCGCGTGCAGCTCCGAGTTCATCAGCTCCTCGAGCTGATCGGGCTTAATCTTGCCGTCGATGACGGGCTTCAGGCTGTTGCAGATGAAATCCAGGCGCTCATGATGAGCGAGAATCCCGGGGTAACGCTGAAAGATCGCGCTCTTTTTCGGATCCATCACGTGCTCCTCCAGCGCGATGAGACCGTTGCGGCGGCCGACCATGAAGACCTCGTAGAGGAGCTTAAGCAGGTCGGTGAATTCCTTGGCTCCAGTAGGCTTCCCGAAGACGGCGCTCTTTATCTTATGCACGATCTCCTTCAGCACGTGGCCGGGGCTCGCAATCACGAGCACGCCGCCAGCAACGCCGAGAATGACCACGAATTCCGACACGTGCAGCAGCACCTTCGGGTTGCCACCCGCGAGAATGAAGCCCCCCAAGGTGGAGGCTAGGACGATGACTGCGCCGACGAGGATCAGCATGCTGATTTGAGTTTAGAAAGGCAGGGCCGTGCCCTGCGCGGACGGGCGGTTGCGGACGGGAGGGACATGCGACTCAGCGTTCCTTCATGCGTTGCAGCCAGCCGCGCAAACCGAGGATGGTTTGGGCGTGAATCTGGCAGATGCGCGATTCCGTGAGGTGAAACACCTCCGCAATTTCCGCGAGCCGCATGTTTTCGAAGTAATACATCGCAAGGATCTTCTTGGGTATATCGGGCAATTCCGCGATTCGTTGAGAGAGAAGTTTCAGCAACTCCGCTTTTTCGAGATTATCGCGCCCCGTCGTGTCCGCCTCATCCGCCAGCAATTCATGCAGCGACGCGCCCGGGCCATGCTCCCCGTCATTGGCTTGGTCAATTGCGATGAAGGTGACGGGTTTGGCCTCCTCCACCCACTTCTCATATTCCTTCGGCCCGATCCCGAGTAACGCACAGACTTCGGCGTCGGTGGCGGTGCGACCATGCTTCTGCTCCACCTCGTTGATCGCGGTCTTGAGTTTGCGCGAACGCGCGCGGGCGCGACGCGGGCACCAGTCCATCCGGCGCAGCTCATCGAGAATCGCGCCGCGGATGCGCATGGAGGCGTAGCTGGCAAAGGTGTTGTTTTGATTCGGGTCGAATTTGCGCACGGCCGCGATGAGACCAGTAATGCCGACGCTGTAGAGATCGTCGGCATCGACGTGCGCGGGCAGGTTGAGCTTGATGCGGTCGACGACGTTGCGGACGAGCGGCAGGAAACGCACGATGAGTTCCTGCTCGTCGACGGGGGCGGCGGGCGTGACCCCCTGATACGCCCGCCAGACGGCGGCGGCAGGAGTGGTGTCCGCGGTTGGGATAGGTGCGGTGGCGGTATTCATGACAGGGAGGCTGGATTATTTGGCTTTGGAGGAAGGCGCAGGAATGGCGGCGTGGCGGGCGAGGATCGTTTCGCGGATACCGCGCAAGAGCACGGTCCAGAACCACCGGAAGAGAATGCCTCCGGCGAGACAGCCCACCGCCCCGTCGAGGAGAATCCGGTCGGGCTCATGGTTCGCCCAGTAGCTGCCGACTCCGGCGATAAGAAACCCGGCGAAACCACCGGAGAGGAAAACATATTTCATGAGTGGAGGATCAGGTGGCGGGGGTTTCGTCCGGCAGTGTGCGACGGACGATCGCGCCGGGGACATCCTCCTCGCAGTCGCTGGTCAGCGAGGGACCGGTCGAGAGAAACAGAGGCTCGAGTTCTTCGTCGAAAAGGTAGTCCCACAGCTTGCCCCACTGCGGGACCTCATCGAGATGGGTGAACACAAGGTGAGTCGCGCCCAGGTCGCGCCCCGCGGCATAGGCATCGCGCAGCGCGGGACGGTCGTAGGCGGCGTTAAGCACGAGGACGCGCTCGGTGATTTTTTCGCGATCGAGGAATTCGGCAATGGGCGCGTTCGCGAGCGGTTTGTTGATCGAAAGGCCCGGCAAATCAAAATACGTGAATGCGCCTGGAGCCGCCGGCCCGGTCTCGCACGGAAAATGGGCGAGCGGCACACCGAGCGCCTCGCTGAAAACGGGCAGCGGCCCGAGGGAATTGGGCCGATCGAACTCCACGCCCACGACGTGCCCGATCCGGGCCCGACGAAAGACCTCCTGTGAAAGCCATTTGCACAGCGCCGTCGTGCGACCCACGCCCGCCGAGCCGATAAACGCCGCCCGCGACAACGGCGGACGCGCGGCGCGTGTTTCCATCTGCGAGCGCAGCAACCGGGAGGTCTCAGCCAAGGCGCGATGCAACGGCAGCGTCGCAAGTTCCTTCCAATTCGCGCCCGACTGCAGGCGGTTAAGCGACGCCTCCGTGATCCCCGACCGGCGCAGCAATCCATCGAGCCCGAGCGACGCCGGCAGCGGCACCAGCCGCGAACGCGGCATCGTATCAGACATCGCGGTGCGTTCTTCCAAGGGTGACGCCGGTTCGGCAGAAATGGCATGCAAGGTCGAACCCGGTCCGGCCTCGACGGAAGACGGATCGACTTGGGCGACGACTTCGATGCGCGGAGCCGAAAGAAATTTCTTCATCCCCGTCGCGGGGACGCTGCGCACCGAGACGACGTGGGCCGTAGGACCAAGCCGCTCCCGGATCAAAGTCACCGCCTCCGCGGTATTTTTCACCGTGAACTTGTAAACGCCGGGCGCGAAATATTTTTCGGATTTAGCCATGGTCAGGCGGCGGCTTTCAGCGGCACTTCGGCTCGCGCCACGTGCGGCGGCGCGGTCACGATGCCGGCGTTTTCAACTTCCGTGGCCGAGGGCAGCTCTTGGAAGGAGAGCACCGTCACGCGCGGGAACGAGGATTCAAAGAAGCGTTTCAACGGCAGGCGAATCTCGGCCGAGACCACGATGACGGCCGGCTGCCCCTGCGTCAGCATGTCGCTGGTGAGCTTGGTGATTTGCTCAAGCAGATGGCGGGCAGTCGCCGGATCGAGCACGAGGCCGACCTCGGACGGCGAGCGGTGCACCTTCGCCGCGAGCCACTGTTCGAGTCTGGGATCGAGAGTGACCGCGCGGACAACGCCGGCGCGACACTCGTATTCCGGCACAAAATAGAGACCAAGACGACGGCGCACGAGTTCGCTCAAGTCGTCCGGATTTTTCGAGAGCGAAGCGAAGTCCGCAATGCCCTCGAGAATCAACGGCTGGTTCAGGATCGCGACGTTCTCGCGCAGGAGATTCTGGAGAACACGCTGGATGATGCCGAGCGTGACAAGATCGGGGAGCAACTCGCCCACGAGCGCCGGCTGCGTCTGTTTGATATGATCCACGATCGACTGGACTTCCTGGCGACCGAGCAGGTGGTGGGCGTTGAGTTTGAGCGTCTCCGAGAGATGCGTGATCAACACGGAACCCGGATCGACGACGGTATAGCCGTTGAGCTCCGCCGTCTTTTTTTCCGCCTCATCAATCCACGTCGCATCAAGGTTGAACACCGGCTCGCGCGTTGGCACGCCCTTGAGGCGCACCTTGCTGCTGGTGACGTTCATCGCGAGCCAGCGCCCGGGCATGAGCTGGCCACGCGCGATCGCTTTGCCGCGAAGAAGGAAGCGGTAGTCGTTAGGCTCGAGTTCTAGATTGTCGCGCACCGAGACCGGCGGCACGACGATGCCCTTCTCGCGAGCGAGAGTCTTGCGCACACCGGTGACGCGGCCGAGCAATTCCCCACCCGCCTTGAGGTCGGCGAGGCTGAGCAGACCGTAGCCAATCTCGATCGCGAACACATCGACCTCGACGAGTTTGCGGACGTCTTCGGTGTTACTCATTTTCACGTCAGTTGAACCGCTCGCGACATCACCGGGTTTGCCAGCCTTCCCCGCCTTGGCTGATTTTGTCCCCGACAGCGGCTCCTGACCGATGGCGTGTCCGTTCTTGTCTTCTTCCTCCCGGAGAATTTTCCCCAGGAAAGCCGCGAGGCCCGCGAGCCCCATGAAGGGCAGCATCGGCATGCCGGGCATGAGCCCGAAGACGGCCAGCATGCCGGCGGAGATTTTCATCGCCCGCGGGTAGCGGAACAATTGCCCGGCCACCTGCGCGCCGACGTTCATGCTGTCGGACGCACGGGTGACGAGAATACCGGCGCCGACCGAGAGGATAAGAGCGGGGATCTGCGAGACGAGGCCGTCACCGATGGAGAGCAGCGTAAATTTTTGCAGCGCCTCGCCCAGCGACAGTCCCATCTGCATCACACCGATTGCGAAACCGCCGACGATGTTAACGAGGGTGATGATGATGCCGGCAATGGCGTCACCGCGGACGAATTTGGAGGCACCGTCCATCGCACCGTAGAAATCGGCTTCCTTCTGCACCTTCACGCGGCGTGCGGTGGCGGTGACTTCGTCGATGATGCCGGCATTCAGCTCGGCATCGATGGCCATCTGTTTACCGGGCAGTGCATCCAGAGTGAACCGCGCGCTCACCTCGGCGATGCGACCGGCACCCTTCGTGATGACCACGAAGTTGATGACCACAAGGATCAGAAACACGACGGCGCCGACGATATAGTTACCCTGAATTACGAAGTGACCGAACGCCTCGATCACCTCGCCGGCGTAACCCTTCACGAGCACCTGGCGTGTCGTGCTGATATTGAGCGCCAGGCGGAAAAGTGTGAGGGTGAGCAGCAGCACCGGGAAACTGGAAAACTCCGGCGGATCCTTGACGTAAACGATTGCGAGGAGGACGAGCAGCGAGAGCCCCAGGTTGAGCGCCAGAAACGTGTCCAGCAGAACCGCCGGGATCGGCATGATCAGCAGCAGGACCGTCAGGAACAGTCCGGCCGTGAAAACAAGATCGGCGCGCTTAAGCAGCGCGGAGACCGGGGTGGAAACTGTGGCGCTCATGGGTTAGGCAGCGCCCTCCAGCCGACGGGTCTTGAGGCGATGAAAATAGTAGCGATGGGTGCGATAAACGACCGCAAGAATCGAGGCGACGGCTTGGAAGAGTTCGGCGGGAATCGCTTCCCCGACCTTGCTTGTCGCGAACAACAGGCGGGCGACGGGTTTATTCTCCACCATCGGCACGCCGTGTTCCGCCGCGAGGGCCTTGATGCGCTGCGCAAAACGATTCTCACCCTTCGCGAGCACGACCGGCGCGTGATCAACGCCGCGTTCGTATTTGAGCGCGATGGCAAAGTGCGTCGGGTTGGTCACGACCACGTCCGCGGTTTGCACCGCGGCGAGCATTTGTTTCTGCATCAAGCGCCGCGCCATCCGGCGCATCGCAGCCTTGGTTAGCCCGTCGCCCTCCGCCTGCCGGCGTTCCTGTTTCACTTCGTCACGCGTCATCATCAGATCGCGCGACATCTTGAATTTCTCGTAACCGTAACTGACGGCCGCGACGACGGCGAGGGCCAGCAGCAGGCGCGTGAGAAACAGGATCGTCGCGCTGCTGAGAAACTGCCCGAGGTAAGCCGCCTCAACCGGCGAGCTGAACAACGGATCGTGCATCAGGCCGCGCGCCCCGAGCCAGAGGGCTCCGCCGATCGCGATCAGCTTCAACAGATCGATGCCGCTGCGGGCGAAGACTGACTTGGAGAACACCCGACTAAAACCGGTGACGGGATTGAGGTTTTCCAATTTCAGCGCGAGCGCCTTCGGCGAGAGTCGGAATCCGCTTTGCACACCGCTCGACAACAAGACCGCGACAACAATGCCAATCAGCACTGGAGCCATAATCTTCCCAAAAACCAACATGGCCTCGCCGATCTGGCCGGTCACCGTGTTGTAGCCCACCTCTGTGGTCGCGAACCGGGTGAACATCCCGACGGAATATTCTGCCACCGAGTGCGACGCCGACTGCGTCGTGAGGGCGAGCACACCGAGGACAGCCGCGATCGGAAAAAGCACCGTAAGCTCGTGAGACTTGGCGAACTGACCGCGCTCGAAAGCCTCGGAAAGTTTCTTTTCCGTAGCTTGCTCGGTTTTTTGTTCCTGATCGTGGTCGGCCATGCGCGTCCTAGGTTTAGCAACGCTGGTGCCAAGAGGTTAATACCAGCTTTGGAGCATTGCAGAACAGCGCTTTGCACTTTTTACAGAACGCCGTCCCACGGAAAATATCGGTCGGAACCGAAGCGCTCGAACCTCGCGGCAAGATTTGCCGCGACCTCCCTCAACGGGCTGGCAGCAGCTGCAACATGCGCAGTGGCAGGTCGCCAAACTCAGTAAACAGGTGTCGGGCCACCAGTGTGCCCGCCGCACCGAGCAGACCCAGGCCAACCAAGCCGCGGGCCGAAAAGCTGACGATGAAAACGTTCATCTTCGGCACCGCGCGACCGAGAACCGAGAACGCCAGTGTGATCAGGAAATTCATCGCGATAAACGGCGCCGCGATCCGCAGGCCGAGTTCGAGCAAATGCGCGGTGTCCCGGATGAGCGAGTCCGCCACTCCGCCGTCGAAACCTCCTCGCCCGGCGGCCGCGAGATAGAAACTCCGCGCAAACGCCGTGAGCACGGATTGGTGACCGCCGAATAGAAAAAAGAGCACGACCGCAAAGGACGAAAGGAGCGCCGCCAGCGGTTCATTCGCCGGTTCCGGGGCGCCCAACCCCGGCGTGGCCATCAGGCCGATTTCCGAGGAGATCACGCGGCCCGCCATGTCCACCGCGGCAAACGCAATGCGCGTGATGAAGCCCAAAGCCAGTCCGAGAATCACTTCCATAGCCACGGCCGACACGAGCGGTCCGACCGCCAGAGTGATTGGAGCCGAAGGGACGACCCCGGCCAGCAACGTAGCGAGACACGCTCCCAGCGCGACGCGCAACGGAATCGGAAGCGGCCGACCCGCAATCATCGGGAGCTGCATGATGATCCCGATGGAGCGCAGGAGCACCATCATCCAGGCAAATCCGTAGTCGAGCGGCATACGCGAATCGGCGTCCGGCTACGACATCCCAAGCTCAGTGCCCGAGCCCACCCATACGGGTGAGGGTCGAGATCGTGAACTCCGACAGCGAGCGCAACAGCCAGGGGGTGAGCACGAGCATCAGACCGGCGAGCGCGATCAACTTGGGCACAAACGTGAGCGTCTGTTCCTGCATGCTGGTCACCGACTGCACGAGGCTGGCGATCAAGCCGACCACGAGGGTGACACCGAGAAACGGCGCCACGATGTAGAGGGCAAACATGACCGTGGATTTGAAAATATCGATCGCGAGGTCTGGGTTCATGGGCGTTGCTTAGGCGAAGCTCTGGACGAGTGAGCGCACCACGAGGTGCCACCCATCGACGAGGACGAAGAGGAGAAGTTTCAGCGGCAGCGCGATCGTGACGGGCGGCATCATCATCATGCCGAGCGCCATCAGCACCGACGAGACGAGGAAATCGATCACGAGAAACGGCAAGAAGAGCAGAAAGCCCATTTGAAAAGCAGTCTGCAGTTCGCTGATTACAAAAGCGGGGATCACCACGCGCATCGGCAAATCCTTTACGGCGGTCGGGCCATAACCACCGAGCTCGAGAAAATATTCGAGGTCACGCGTGCGGGTTTGTTTCAGCATGAATTGCTTCAGCGGCACCGTCGCCTTGTCGATGGCGTCCAAGGAGGAAATCTTACCGTCGAGATAGGGTCGCAGCGCTTCGGAATTCACGCGGTCGAAAATGGGCCCCATCAGAAAAAACGTGAGAAACAGGGAGAGCCCGACGACAATTTGGTTGGAAGGCGCACTGGGCGTGCCGAGCGCCGTGCGCACAAACCCGAGCACGATCACGATGCGGGTGAAGCTCGTCATCAGCAGCACAATCGACGGCGCCACCGAAAGCAGCGTCATGATAATCAGAATCTGCACCGCGATGCTCACCTCGCCGCGTTCGCCGGTGCCCTCTAGACCGATGTTGAGCTTGAACGGAGTTCCGGGGCCGGTCGCGGTCGAACCGAGAGCGGCGAGAGCGCCCGTGGATTGGGTCGCGGCGGGAGCCGCCCCAGCCACCGCCCCGGGTGCCGCCGGCGTCTGCGCCAGCACAAAGGGAACCGCGAGGGCGAAAAATATAATGGCGGCAAGTCGCCTCATTCGCGTGCTTTCCCCACGGGAGCCGTGCCGTCGAGCGGCGACAGCAAATCGATGCGACCGGGGCAGACCCCAATCAGAAATTTTTTGTCGGCGTAGGAGGCGATGACGAGATACTGCCGGTTGCCCAGCGAACGCGTTTCGTCCACCGCCAGCAAACGGGAGTCGCGCCCAACCGGAGTGCCGCGGCGATTACGCCAGACCATCCAGCCACCGACCGCAGCGAGGACCAAGCCGAGTGTCAGCGACATCGAACCCAGCCCACCCGCGGCCGTTTGCGCCGGCGCTTCCGTGCGCGAGGCCCCGGGGACGATAACCTTGTCGTCATCCGCGGCGAGGCCATTGACGGCCCACCCAAGGACAAGCACCGCAAGCGTGGCGCGCAGACGGTTCATGGTTTCGCGCTACCGACGAGTTCGGTGATCTTGATGCCGAAGTTATCCTCGACGACGACCACCTCGCCATAGGCGACGAGCTTGTCGTTGACGAAGAGACCGACCGGATCGCTCGCGTGCTGCGTGAGCTGCACGATGGAGCCGGGAGATAGCTCCAGGACTTCGCGCATGGGAAGCATGACCGAGCCAAGCTGCACGGTCACCTTCACTTTTACGTCGAGCACGATATCAAGAGACTTTTCGTCCGTCAGGTTTGGCATGGGATGATTCCTCCGAGGAAAGTTTGCTGGTGAGTTGGATGGCGACGTGGTCGTTATCGAGCCCGACGGTGCCGGTGAATTTCGGGTTGCCGTTCAAGAGCACCCGCGTCTCGGCACAAATTGAAGGCTGCATCTCGATTACATCGCCGACGCGCAGGGAGCTGACCTCGCGCAGGGTGATTTCAAAGGCATTCCACTCGGCCCGCACGGGCACGGTGATTCGGCCATACGAAGGCTGCCACTCCACGCGTTTGGCGGCGGGCGTCACCGACGCCTCCTTCTGCCGACGGGCCTGCATGCTTTTCACGAGCGGCTCGATGGTGTAAAAGGGCACCCCAAGTTGCAGCTTCTCGGTGCAATCACCGAAGGTGCACTCCAGCGCCAGCGCGAGGACGATGGCATCGGGTGGAGAGGTTTGAAGAAACCGCGCGCTGGTTTCGTTGCCGATCACGAGCGGGCGCAGGGCCTGATCGAGTTTCCACTGGTTGCCCCACTCTTCGAGGATGATGACGATCACATCCTCGATCAGCGCCACTTCGATCTCGGTGAGATTTCGCTCCGCCTTGATCGCTTGGCCGCGGCCGCCGAGGAGTCGATCCGCAATCGTCAGCGCAAGGCGCGGACTGAAATCGAGGACGCCGACGCCAATGAGCGGCTCAATCTTGAAAAGGCTGATGTGAGTGGGGTTCGCCAGCGACTCGGTGAAGTTTGAATACGTGGCGGTCGTGAGCCCCGTCATCTTCAAACCCACGTCCATGCGCAGGTAGAGCGAGAGCCGGGCGCTGAGATAGCGGACAAAATCCTCGTGCATCTGGCGCAGACGCCGCAGTTCGGCTTCGGCCAAAAAGACCGGATTGCGAAAATCGTAGGCCTGGGCTTTCGCGCCGCCGGTCGCGGCGGCCGCAGCCGAAATGACTCCGCCCACGGGAGCGGGCGTCTCGATCGGCGGCGTCACGAGTTGCTCGATCTCTTTGGAGTCGAGAACTTCGCTGGTGGGTGGAGGAGATTCGTCGGCCATCGTGGCGGTATTGCGGCGGGAGACGCCGCGGGTTGCATCACTGCACGACGAAGTCGGAAAAATAAACCTGCTCGGCGACTTTGCGACCGAGCGCCTGATTGTAGGCCGTCACGAGCTTCTCGCGGATGATATTTTTCGAGCCAGCCTCCTCGATATCGGCCAGCGTAAGGGAGGAGAGAACGTTGAGGGTGACATCCGTAACCTTCGGCTTCGCGTTCTCAAAGACCGTGCGGATATTGGGATCGCTGCCGGTAATGAGGAAGCTCGTCTTGAGATAACGCGTGCCCATCGTGCCCGCGAGATTCACAACGACGTTGGTGAACTCGAAGCCCGGGCCACCGCCGCCCTTGGAATCCTTGCCTTCTTTGCCGGGCTTGCCGCCATGAGCGGGAGCAGCGCCGTGCGCCGCCGGAGCCGGAGCGTGGCTTTCGGCCGCGTTTTCGCCGTGCTCGCCTTTGTTCGCGGCGGTCGCCGCAAGTTTTTTCTGCAAACGCGGCACCAAAACGAACTCCACCGTCGCCCATGTGGCGGCAGGCGCCAAGATGAGAGCTGCCATGACCGGCAGCCAGGCTTTCATGCCACCGCCTCCAGCCGCCGGGGCGTGAGCCCCCGCAGCATCAGCGGCGGGCGCTGCTTTGGCGGGAGGAGTGGTATCAGATTTGGCAGGTGCGGCCATGAGGGTGGTGACGGAGGTTGAAAGACCGGAAGTGAACGCTGAACGCCGAGGAGAGTTGAGTCAGGGGGTGTGAACCTGGCTCGCGCTAACCGTGGCGTTCAGCGCTCAACTAAATTGGATTACCGTTGCTTCAGGTTGACGATGTCCTCGAGGACAGTGTCGGAGACCGTGATTAGCCGTGAGCCAGCCTGAAAGCTGCGCTGCGTGGTGATGAGATTCGCAAACTGATCCGTGAGATCGACGTTGGAGAGTTCGAGCGCGCCCGACTGGATTGTGCCGAGACCATTTTGGCCCGGTGCGTTCACGGTGCCGGCTTGCAATGCCGTGGTGCCAGCGGCGGCGCCAACCGGGCCCGCAGCAAGGAGACTTGAGTAGAGGTTATTGCCCTCCTTGGTGAGGGACGAAGGATCGCTGTATTGCTGGAGCAAAACTTGGTTCGTCGTCGCCGACGTGCCGTCAGAATAAAACTCGATGATGCTCCCCGACCGATCGGTCGAGATCGAGAGGCGCTGGGTGCCGGCGGGCGGCGTGCCGAGCTGGACGTCGCCGACCGTCGTCAGACCGGCACCCGTGAGGCCCTGCACGCGATAGCCCTGCGAAGTGACGAGGAAACCCTGATCGCTCCAGCGGAAATCGCCGGAACGGGTAGCGTAGGTCGTGCCGCCGTTGGGATTGGTCACGTGAAAGAATCCGTTGCCCGAGACGGCGAGATCGGTGTCGCGCCCTGTGCTGGAGAGCGAGCCCTGGGAGAAGTTGGTCGAGACCCCAGCAAGGGCAACGCCGGTGCCAACGCCCGTCGAAGGAGTATTGGATGACCCGGTGCCGGAGGGCGCGGAGCGCTGGAGGATATTGCTAAAGCTATCCGAGTATTTCGCCTCGGAGGCCTTGAAGCCCGTGGTGTTCACGTTGGCGATGTTGTTACCGATGACTTCGAGACCCTTCATAAAGGTCCGAAGGGCGCTGACGCCGCTGCCCAGTGTGCCGATGAGTGCCATGATTTTTTGGTGTGGGTTAAGAATTAGGCTCCAATGGCGGGTGCCAGGGTGGGAGCGGGAATAGATGGATTGGGAGTAACGCTGGGCGCTGTGACGGCATGCGGTTCAATCCGGAGCACCGCGGAGAGGGAGAAAGATTTGTCGCCGACCACGAGTTTGGGCTCGGCGCCGGAGAAATCGATGGCCGAGACATCGCCGGTAACGGTCGTGCCCTTGCCGGCATCCACCGTGACTTGGTGGCCCAGATACGAGTTGGCCGCGGTGCGCTGCTGATCGGCGCGGAGCAGAGCCATGTCCTGGACCATGGTCTTGGATTGTTCCAGGGAGGAGAACTGCGCCATCTGCGCGATAAACGCCGTATCCTCCATGGGCTTCATCGGATCCTGCACGGTGAACTGAGTCGCAAGGAGCTTGAGAAAATCGCTCTGTCCAAGGGTCTTTTGCGGGATGCGCGCAGCCGTGTCAGTCGACGTGGGGACAGCGCCAGCAGAGGTGATATTGGAGATCGAGGCCATGGTAGTTCAGGCGAGGGTGTGAAGGTGTTGCGACGTCGGAGGCGCCGAGCGCGAACTGCGGGGCGAAATCGAAACCGCGTCAGCCGTGGCGCGACCGCCGGCCACCGAAGCGACGGCGTGGGGTGAACGACCATTCGCGTCCTGCGAGGCGCGGTGCTCGCGTTGGCGGGAGGACGTGTCACCGGCGAAGGCGTTAGACCCTGACTGGTCGTTGGTGCTGGAGCTGAAAACGGCGGGAGCCATGCGGAGCCCGCGCTCACCGTTGCCGAGCTCTACGGCCACCGCTCGCCACTCGTGCGACAGCGCCTGGCGTAGTTCTGCCGAGTCGGTGTGAAACTGGGTGCGAACTTCGTTGGCGTGCAGTGCGACGCGCACATCAAGCTGCGCATCACCCACAGAGAATTGCAGCCGCACGGATTTTAGATCGCGCGAGGCGAGCTGCTCAGCCGCTTGCATCACGACCTCAACAGCCTCATGCGCCGCACTGACCGGGGCCAGCTCGACTTGGTCGACAAATGAAACGTCGGACATTTCACCCAAGCCAGCCGTCATCACGGCAACACTTCCTGCGCGATCGCTCGCGGGAGCATCTGGCAGAAGAGATGAGAGGCGGGATGACATTGACAGCGCTGGTATAGCAACGGTGATGCCAAGGGCCGCTCGCTGACGCGTAAGTATCTCTTTATCGGTGCTTAGAAAGTTTTTAGGCTCATCGGCATTTTCACCATTCTGGTCGGCAGCGTTACGCTCGGACCCAACGGCAAATTCTGCCCACGCCCTTCGCCTCGGCCCAGCAGCACCCAACTCCGGAGGCAATGCCGCGATGTTCGCCTCGCCATCAACTGGGAGCGCAGCCTCAGCCGACGCAACGCGCGGTGCCAAAGCAACCGAGCGCTCTGTCGCGCCAAATGGCGGTGCCTCTGGCAGCGGAAGCTCAGGTTTGGTTCCCCGTTCACTACCATCCGGCACCGGGCGGTTTGGCACCTGATTTCTAACTCCTAGCAATGTCTGAGGACGCTCGGATATGCCTTCGAACCCACGTTGTCCCGCGATAGCGGAAGGAGCGGCGGGTTCGGAGACGTCAAGGCCTCCGGTCGAAGCGACCGACTCCGTCGCAACTTGCGTCGAAATATCGCCGGCAGGAGTTTTCGATGCAGCACCTTCCTTCGCCTCGCGGCGCAAAATCCCACGGGCGCCGCGCTCACTCACGTCACCCAGAGTCCTCCCCATTTTATCGGCATTGCCATCGATCCAAGACCCTTGCGGCTGCTCCCGAGAAAGTCCCGACGCACCGGCACCCCATTCTTCATGCGCAACCGAGCCCAAGTCGTCTGAAGCTTCATGCGCCTCACTCTCCATCGTCTCATCAAGCGCGAGGTCGGCCGGCGGCAACTCGGCAACGGCGAACAGGCCCGCGAATAGCGAACTCTCAATCGGGAGGCCGCCCGCTTCCCTCTCCGCGGTTTTTCCTTTCTCCGACTCCGATTTTTTCAATCGCGTCGGCAAATCGGCTGCAGGCTCCTCATCCTTCTTCGCAGATCCCGCTGCGCAGGTTCTCGCCGCAACGGCTGAATCTTCTTTGCCTTCAACCTCGCCCACGGTGCCAGACGGCACTTCCGCTTCAACCAGCCAACGACCGAGGGCAACTGCGCACGAAACGGAGACGGGACTTTCCCCCGCCGGCGACGTTTGACCCGGGGTTTGCTCCGAAACATTAGTCCGGTCCGTCGTAGTCGTCGGCGCGACCTCCGGCAAAGAATCCGTCAGGAACGAATCAAATTTAGGAAACGCCGCTCGGCCTTCGGCCGTGAGGCCGGCGTTGTTGGCCACGGGGGCTGCGCCAGGAAGGAGCAGCGCGTTGAGTGACGCGTCGGTGGAAGAATTGGGATGGGATAGTTGCATGTCAGATAGCCGTCCATGGCATGCAACCGCGTCGATCCGTGACGCGGGGTTTTAGGAAAAATCAGGAACTTCCGCCGGACTTGGCTGGCTTCATCATGCGGATTTTCTCGGAGAGTTGCGCCGCCCGTTTCGCCAGTGCGCTGTCACTACCGGTCGACTTGCTCATCTCTTCAAAAATCGGGCTGACTACATCCACCTTCATCAGCGCGAGGATTTTCACGACGGTGGCATCATCCATTTCTTTCAGGATCGCGACGGCCCCGCGTGGTGTGAGGTTGGAGTAAGTCGTGGCCAGAGTCTTCAGGTTCTTCGCCTCGTCGGTGGAAATCTCCAGCACGCGGTCGGAGACTTGCTTGCGGACGGCTTCGACGT
Organism: Opitutaceae bacterium; assembly: GCA_031411015.1. Taxonomy (GTDB): domain Bacteria; phylum Verrucomicrobiota; class Verrucomicrobiia; order Opitutales; family Opitutaceae; genus ER46. The sequence continues at coordinate 25,895 of JANOAF010000007.1, forward strand.
CGGCGCGAATTTTCGTGAATTCCTTTTCCTCGGCCGCGAGCCTAGCCTCACGCTGTCCCATCTGCTCGGCCTGCTTTTTGAGGCGAGCCCGCTCCTCCTTCAGTTCATTGGAGAGATTTTCGATTTCGATCGTCCAGAAGTCCCAGCCCTTGGCCTTCGCCTCGGGGGCTACTTTCGGCAGCACCGGAATCGCCTTGGCGGCATCCATGATGAGCTTGCTCAAAACGCCCCAGCTTGCGCTCACCCCAACGGCGACGCTCACAACGAGACTGAGGCCGACGGCCGCAATCGGATTTTGTAGTTTGGCGATCATGTGGAAAAGACATTCTCCCTCAACGAAGTGCGGCGGGCGGCGAATTCATCGAATCCCGCCTGCTCCTCGCGGTTGCAATCTTCGCGGTGTCCCGCGCGGGCTTTCACTTCGAGCCGGCTCACGATCTCGACGCGCCGGTGCGCCTCGAGATACTCCGTGCGACGCAGCTGCATCACGTCGCGGGACTCATTACACCGACGTTCGGCCTCGGACTCCAGCACGCGTTCGCGCCGATAAGCCGCCAACGCCTGAGCCTCACTCAACGCTGAAAATCGTTCGCGCCGACCCGCGGCCAACGCCGCTTCGAATTGCGCGCCGCGCTCGCGCGTGGCCGCCAACTCCTCCTCGGTCTTCATGAAAGCATGCACCGCAGCCCCAAATGCCTCCCGGGCACGGGTCTCGTGATGCGCGCGCAAAATGGCAATCGGGCGGAGAGAAAAACGAAAACGCTTCATGATAGGATTTTTTTCAGGGCCGCAAATGTTTGCGCACGCGGCATGATTTCCTCCGTGCCTTGCCGGAGAAAATTTCGCAACGGCTCGTGCAACGCGATCGCCTGATCGAGGGCGGCGTTCGAACCCTTGGCGTAGGCGCCGATGGAAATGAGGTCCTCGTTTTTGCGGTAGAGCGCGATCTGCTCGCGGGCCCGACCGGCGAGCGTAACTTCGTCCGGTTCGCACACGTCGCGCGTGAGGCGGCTCACGCTTTCGAGCACGTCGATCGCGGGGTAGTGGTTAAAGTGGGCGAGCTGGCGCGAGAGCACGATGTGCCCGTCGAGGATACCGCGCACGGCATCAGCGACCGGCTCGTTCATATCATCGCCTTCGACCAACACCGTATAGAGCGCCGTGATTGCGCCCTTCTCCCCTGCCCCGGCTCGTTCCAACAACCGCGGCAACATGGCAAAGACCGACGGGGTGTAGCCACGCGTGGCCGGCGGTTCGCCGACAGCGAGCCCGATCTCGCGTTGCGCCATCGCGAAACGCGTCACCGAATCCATCATGAAAAGCACATTCTTGCCCGCGTCCCGCCACGCTTCGGCAATCGAGGTCGCCGTGTAGGCGGCGCGCAGGCGTAACGGCGCCGGCGTATCGGAAGTCGCCACGACCACGACCGCGCGCTTCATGCCTTCGGGCCCGAGATCCTTTTCGATGAACTCCCGCACCTCGCGACCGCGTTCACCCACCAGCGCGATGACAATCACGTCGGCTTCCGACGCCCGGGCGATCATGCCCATCAGAGTCGATTTGCCCACGCCAGAGCCGGCGAACAAACCGAGCCGTTGGCCGCGACCAAAGGGAATGAAAGCATCGATCGCCCGCACCCCCGTAACGAAGGGCTGCTTGATCCGTTGCCGCCGCAGCGGATGGGGCGGCGCGCCGTTGCCAAACGCTCCCCGATCCACCGGGATCATGCCGAGGCCATCGAATGGTTTTCCCAGTGCATCGAGGACGCGACCGAGCAGTTCCGGCCCCACGCGCGGCAGTGGCGGCCGATCGCTGACGGCCACTTCGCAGCCCACATGCAGGCCGGTGGTGTCACCCAGCGGCATGAGCAACACGCGATGCTCGCGGAATCCCACGACTTCCGCCCGAACGCTAAAATCATCCCGGGACGAACGAATGATACACAAATCACCGAGGCCCGCATTGGGGCCATCCGACTCAATCACGAGACCGGCGACGCCCGTCACCGTGCCGACGCGCTGCACCGGCGGCAGGTGGCGAACCTGCGCGCGCAGTAAATCTACGAGTGGAGCGACCGTGGCGGTCATGCGGGTAGCAGATTGTGTTCTAGCGTGGTCAATTTGGTTGTGAGCCTCGCATCGGTGAGACCGAAGCGGCTGCGCACCTGACAATCGCCGGGGACGAGTGAAGCCTCGGCCCGAATGCGCAAGCCGGGGAACCGGCTCATCCAGGCCGGATTCAGTTTTTCCAACAGCGCCGCGTCGCGCGGGGCGACGGCGATCTCCAGATTGTCCCTCTCGGGGAAAAGTTCGGCGAGCGCTTCCTCGCAGATTTTCGAAACGACCTCGCCGGACGGTTCGTAGCCGGCCAGCAGGCGGCGCGCGATGTCGAGCGCAAGAGCCGGCAACTGCTCGCGCAATTCCGCGACGAGCAAAGGCTCCACCTTGGCGAGCTTGCCAAAAAGCCCCTCGGCCAGCTGCTCGATTTCAGAGCGAAACTCGACCATCTGCTGATCCGCGAGGGCGCGGGTCGCATCGACGCCACGGCGATACGAACCTTCGTCCCGCGTCGCGAGGTCCGTGTCGGAGCAGAATTTTCCTCCGCGCCCAGGTATGGCGGCGTTGAGCAGCGGACGATCGAACGCGATGAGTTTTGCGAAGGCCATGGGTTAGGTGACGCTGTCGGCGGTTTCGGCTTCGAGCGAAATCTGGCCTTCTTCCTCGAGGCGGCGCACGACCTGGATGATCGCGTCCTGCGCGGCATCGACATCCTTGCGCCGAATCGAGCCGAGATTTTGCACTTCGTCTTTGAGCCCTTCGGCCGCGCGTTTGGAAATGGAACTGTAGATGCGGTCGCGCATCGTCTCGCTCGCGCCCTTCATCGCCGTCGCGAGATTCGCCGAGTCGACTTCGCGCAGCACGCGCTGGAGATCCGCCGCCTGGAGGCGGTTCATGTCCTCGAAGCTGAAGAGTTTCTTGCGGATCGCCGCGGTGAGCGTGGCATTCCGCTCCTCGAGCTTGGTGAGCAGGCTCTTGGTCGATTCCTTGTCGAGCAGGTTGAGCAAGTCCGCCACCGCCCGGACGCCGCCGCCGCGGTGAAACGCCGGCCGCGCCTTCGGATCGCAGTGCTTGCCAAGGCTGCGGGCGAGCTTGCCCGCGAGGTCCAGCGAGGTGCTTTCAATGGTGCCGAGCCGCTCGATGACTTCTTCGCGCTGCTCAGCGGGAATCATCCCAAAGACTTCTGCCGACTTCGCGCTGTCGAGATAGGACAGCAGAAATGAAATGGTCTGCGGCTGCTCGCTTTTCACGAGGTTGAAAATCTGCCGGCCTTCCATCTCGGAGATTTCCTTGATGACTTCCACCGAGCTGGCGCCCTCGGGCCCGATGCGGCCGACAATGGCCGAGGCCTTGGAGTCGCCTTTCGCAATGCCAAGGGTCTTCTGCGCGTAGCCGAGCCCGCCCAGCGCGGACCCAACGCTGGCCGCGATCAGTCCCGACAGTTCGTCGAAGGAAAGCCGTTGCACCTCCTTCGGCACCACGGTGAACGTCGACATCTCCCGGCAGATGAGCTCAATCTCGGCATCGTCGAATTGGCGCAGCACCTCGGCCGCGGCGTCGGGACCGATAATGATGAGGAAGACCGCCAGCTTTTGCTGACGCGTCAGCTTGTTATAGTCGTTTTCGTTCATGACGTTTGCGGGCGATCAATTCTTGCCCGCCGGGGCGTTACCGGCCGCAACCCAATCACGCAGGGCGACGCCGACGTTGGCCGGCTTCTGCTTGATCATTTCGTTCAGCATGTCGGGGGTAATCTGATTCGCACCGGCGTTGCCGCGGCCCGTTTGCTCCGGCGTGAGCGAGAGCACCTCGATCGGCACGGGCTCCAGCTTCTCGCGTTTGAGCATGCGCATGAAGACGAGCAGCACCACCGCGGCCCCAACCACCGGCACCCAACGGCTCGCCATTTCCAAATAAGTTTGGAGTCCGCCCGTGGCCGCGCGGGCCGACTCGAGCTGAGCAACTTGAAGATCCGGCGTCTTGAATTCAGTTTCTTGAATCGAGACCAAGCTGTCGAGCGACTGACCGGCGGCCGGTTTGAGGCCCAGCGCGTTGATCACGATTTGGCGCAGCGCGTCCAGTTCCTGGGCGGTGCGTTTCAACATTTGCGGCGCGGCGGCGGTGGCAGGATTCCCATCCGCACCCGCGGCGGCGGCAGGCGCAGCCACCGTTTTCGGCGCAATGAGGACGGCGGCCGACACGATCTTGACCGCACCGGGATTGCGCGTGGTGTTCGTCGTGACGCGGTTGATTTCGTAGGTCGTGGTGAGGTTCTTGCGTGATTGGTCCGAACTTGAAATGGGCCGCGCGGATTCGGTGGGGCCAGCGCCGCCGGCGCGATCGGGCACGTTTGCACTAACGCCCGTCGCACCACCGTTGGACCGCGCCTCGTTCGACGTGGTCGTGTCTTCCGTCTTGGTCTGCGAACGAACGACCTGCCCGTCGGGGTCGTATTTCTCAGACGTTTGGGTCGTGGCCTCCGTTTCAATCTCAGTTGAGACGCGGACGACTGCGTTCCCTGGCCCGATGACCGCGGAGAGCATCGTCTCAACCTTTTTGGAATAATAGTCCTCGACCGTCTGGCGATACCGCATCTGCGAACTCGCGCTGCCCAGCATCGGATCCTGCTTCAGTTCCTCTGAGAGAGTGCGACCGCGATTGTCGATCACCGCGACTTGATCAGGAAGGAGACCCTGCACCGCATTCGCGACGAGATGGCGGATGGCATTCACCTGATCGCTCTCTAGGCGGCCGCCACCGACATCAACGAAAACGGAAGCGGTGGACTTGACGCCCTGCTCGGTGAGCAGCAGCCGATTTTCCGGCTGCACGATCATCACGCGAGCGGCGCGCACCCCGTGAACCTGCGTGATCGTGCGGGAGAGTTCACCCTGCACGGCGCGCAGATAATTTGTGCGCTGCACAAAATCCGAGAGGCCGAACTGACCCTTGTCGAAAATCTCGAGGCCAACCCCGTCGCCACTCGGAACGCCTTTGCCCGCGAGATCCATCCTGAGTTTGTGAACCTGATTGGCCGGAACCATCACCGCCGTGCCGCCCGCCGTGACTTGATGCGGGATGTTCAACGTCTGCAAATGACTGATGATGGCCGAGGTGTCCTTCTCGCCGAGGCGCGCATAAAGCAGTTGGTAATCGGGGCGCTGGGACCACAGCACAACGCCGATTAACCCTCCGATAACGGCGAGCGCCGCGACGATCAGCGAGACCCTCTGGTTGAGGCCGAGCTGTTTCCAAAGATCGATCAGGGATTGGGTGAAGTTATTCATCAGGCGAGCGGGAGCGGGAAATGGGATGGATGGAAGTGGCGGCGGTTATACCTGCATGCGCATCAGTTCCTGGTAGGATTCGACGAGCTTGTTGCGCACTTCGACCATCATGGAAAAAGCCACCGATGCCTCCTGCATCGCGATCACACTCTGGTGCAGCTGATCAGAGTCGCCCAAGAGCACCTTGCGCGTGAGGTCTGATGCGGCGGAGTTCTTCGTTTCGACCGTGCTCACGAGCCCATCGAGCATCGCCCCGAATCCGCCCGCCGGTGCAGTCGTGTTGGGCGCGAGCGGCGGCAGACTGATCTTTGGCAACGGTCCATCGGTGCGGGCGAGGGCCGCCGTCTGCAGGGGATTGATTGAACCAATGGGACTCATCGTGAAGTTTGGGATGCGACTGTCTTACTTGCCGATTTCCAGTGCCTTCATCGCCATCTGCCGCGCGTTTTTCACGACTGACAGATTGGCCTCATAGGCGCGCGACGCAGTGATGAGATCGACCATTTCATAGGAGAGATTGACGTTGGGCATCGCCACGAGCCCCTCGGCGTTGGCGTCGGGATGCTGCGGGTTGTAAACCTGTTCGCCAGGTGTCCGGTCGGGCGTGATCGACGCGACGCGCACCGATTGGAGTGAGGCTCCGGTGGCACTCTTCTTCACCAATTCGGTTTCGAACGAAACGACCTGCCGCTGATACGCCGTGCCATTGGGGCCGCGGGTCGTCTGCGCGTTGGCGATGTTTTGCGCGACCACGTCGAGCCGCGTCTTTTGGGCATTGAGAGCGCCTGCCGTAACGTCGATTCCGGAAATAAGGTTCATGCTCGGGTAGGGTTAGAAGTCAGCGCCGTTCACACGTTGCGGCCGGTAATCGCCAGCTTGAGGCGCTTGATGTTGTTCGAAACGATTTCACTCAGGTAGTCGTATTCGACCGCCGTGCGGTTCATCTGCATCAGTTCGCGTTCGATTTCCACCGTGCTGCCATCGGGGCGCACACTGCGGGCGTTCGCATCCTCCACCAGCTGCGGCCGGATCGAATTCGACGTCTTCCCAAAATCTCCCGCCGCCATGCGCGCTTTGAGCTGCACGGCAAAGTCCGGCGCCAGATCGATCCGACGAAATCCCGGCGTCTCCGCATTGGCGATATTCGTCGCGATCGCCTCCTGCCTCATTACCGAGGCATCAAGAAGCTTCCGCGCCAACTGGTAGTTGTCGGTTTGGAAGATGGGATCGATCATGCACCATCGTTAGCAAAGGCGGTGCCATGGACCCCATGAACGCCGCAAGTCACTATTCATCTGCATCATATATTTAGGCAGCCCGTTCTCCTATTCACCTTTCAAACCAGCGGACGGCAGCTTGGGCAAAATCTGCCGACGCTTTTGAACCCGGACACTCGTCCGCGGCGGCAGGGCGGCATTTGTCGAACGATTCCAATCGGCAGCGCTTTATTTCGAACCGCACGCGCCGATTAGTCAGAGACAATCCATATCATGAGGGATCGCGTGTTCGTTTTCATCCGGGGCTCACGGCGTCAGCTCCGCGCCACATACTCTGGCCTTCCTCCGCTCGCCAGTGCTTTGCCATGATCTCGAGTCCGCAATTTTCGTCCGTTCCCGTGGGGCAATCATCTGAGTCGCAACGCAACACGACCCGCGCAGCGCCCACGATTCTCGTGGTCGATGATGAACCCGTCGTCCTGCAAGCCTTGCAGGCGACTCTCGAGCGCGAGGGGTTTCATGTCGTCGCCTGCACGAGCGCATTGAAGGCGCTGGCGATTCTTGCCGACCGCGATTTCGCCGTGATCCTGTCGGACCAACGGATGCCAGAAATGATGGGGCTCGATTTTCTGGTCGAGTGCCGGCGCATGCGACCACACAGCTCGCGGATTCTCATCACCGCTGTCCTCGCCCTCCCCACGATCGTCGACGCGATTAACAAGGGCGAAATATTCCGATTTGTCGCCAAGCCCTGGCTCCGGGAGGAACTCGTCACCACGATTCGCAATGCCGTCCAGCGCCACGACCTGGTCGCGCACAATGCCGAACTCCAGGAGGACGCCCAGCAACTCAACACGAAGCTCCGCGAAACCAACACCGTCCTCCAATCCAAAATTCGCGATTTGGAGCGCAACCAGCAGCGGGTGGACACGGCCAATCGCGAACTCGCCGCCAGCCACGAAAATTCTCTCGAACTTTGCCGGCGCATTCTGACGACCTTCGATCCAATCCTCGGCGGGCAGGCTCGGGCGCTGGTGGAATTCACGGGGCTCATGGCAGCAAGCAACCTCTTCACCGAGAGCGAACGCCATGCGTTGCGCAGTGCCGCGTGGCTTTGCGACCTCGGGCTCATTGGCGTGCCGAGGGAGATGCTGCGCGCTTTTCGCCTTAATCCCGATCAACTCACTGAGAACGAGCGGACCACCCTGCATCACCACCCGCTCTACAGCCAGACGCTCGCCGCGCTGGTAGACCACCGGACCGAAGTCGGGGAGGTGATTCGCGCCCACCACGAACACTACGATGGCAGTGGTTATCCCGACGGACTCTCGGGCACCCAGATTCCGTGGCCGGCGCGCTGCCTCGCCGTCGCCGTCGGATTCGCCGAATCCGGGCTCTCGAAAACCGCCGCCATCGACGCCATCCTCGCGCGCAGCGGCACGATCTACGATCCGGAGGCAGTGCGTCTCTTCCTCAAGGTCAGCAATCTCGTCCAACTGCCCAAGCAGGTGCGTGAAATCACACTGCAGGACCTTCAGCCGGGCATGGTGCTCGCCAACGGCATCCACAGCCCACACGGCCTGCTACTGATCGGTGACGGACAACCCTTGAGTCCGGCCACGATCTCCAAAATCAAAACGCATAATCAGGTCGCTCCGATTACACAGCGTTTGATGGTTTATGCCTGAGTCGGCCCGCGAAATCCGCGTTTCCCGTCCAACGTAGGGTGGCCCGACGTGGAGGCCGTGGGAAAAAGCGCCGGGCGGGCCTCCGTGATGGACGCAACCGCGCAAGAAGCACCGACGGAGAGCCCGTAGTATGCCGACCCTACGCCGCCTGTGGAGGGAAGTCGGGATCGGGCAGTCCAAATAGACTGGCCATCATTTCGGACGCACTCGCTCCCGAGCGGGAGATTGCACTTTCCCAGGGCAGGATAATACAGAATCCATCCTGAGCTGCGGCCTCAACTCGCCCTTCCTTTTGTAGCCAGGCATCGAGCGAAACAACCGGAGCGAACCCGTTCGAATCTTCCGCCTTGGTCAGATTCTTGGGAGCAAATTCTACGGGGATAGTGCGCATATGTGTCCGGCTACGCCGAACACCTGATCCATCGGATGGAAGCGTGGGGGCTTTACTCGAAACTCTCTAAAAATGTGAACCACGGAGCACGGCGCCGTGGTCGTATTTTTTCACTACTCGGAAAACTCGTCGCGCTTTTTCGCCGCGGCATCAGCCGCTTGGAGCGCTTCGGCAGCTTGCGGATCAATCGCGGCCTCGCGTTCCCGGACGCGCCGGTCACGGGCACACAAATCCTCTTCGCGCTGTTCCAGTTCGTTCTCCTTGTCCTGCTGGCCCTGCACTTTCTCCATCAGTTTCGTCTCCGCCTCGTCCAAAAATATTTCCCGATCCCGCACGGCTTTTTTGGCCTCCAAGAGCGTAGCCTCCTGGCGCTCAAGCTCGGCGCGGAGTTGCTCAAGGGCGGCTTTCTCCGCGACTGAACCCGCATCACCACTGCTCAAGCCAGAATTGGTCGAGGTCGCCACACGATCCCGTGCGCGTAAAAGCGCTTCAAGCTCGGCGAGGTCACGCTCTCGTTCCGAGATTCTTGTCTCGTTCTCCGTCACCACTCGCTCCCGCTCGGTCAGGGCCTGCTCGAGTTTCCGCAGCGAACGCTCCAGTTCGACCAATTTGGCAGCATCGGGCGAATCGGGTCCGACCACCGGTGATCGGGTCGCCGAGACGACCGCCAGGAGCGAACCAATCGCGGCGGCGGAAGCGTCCAGCGCCGCAAAAGGAGTTCGCGATGTCGCTGGCCGCCGACGCGGCAAAGCGAGGGTGACCGTGGGATCGCGCGGCCTCGGCGGCGGAAACTTGATCGGGACCGAGACGGACATGCGGGTTACTTTCCTTTGAAGAGCCAACCGAAGAGGCCGGACTTTTTCTTTTCCTCGATCTTGCGCGGCAAGCGCAGATGCGGCCGCAAAAGTGCCATCGCGCGCTTCTCAAGCTCGGGATCGCCCAGCACGACAAAATGCCGGTCGAGGGCTCCGCCTGCCGCCATTTCCTTTTCAATCATCGCGATGTCTTGGTGAAACCAAGTCGTCGCCAACTCGGCCTGCGCGGCGCCATTGGGCGAGCGCGCCGCGTGGGCCACGGCCTCCGCCAGATGCAGGCCCTTCTGCCCGCGACGGAACGGCAGCGCCTCGGCCAGCGCAGCCTCGTCCACGTGCGAGAGGGCATTGAGCAGCTTCCGGAAATCTCCCCCCACGATCAC
>JANOAF010000008.1:0-1611 GCA_031411015.1 Opitutaceae bacterium
GTTCGGCGGCAGCTTGTTCGCGGGCGAGGCGGCGGGATTCACGGCGGATGGTGTCGATGGCGGTGCGGCGTGTGACGACATGGAGCCACGCCGCGAGCGGCTGATTCACGGGGAGTGCGGTGCCGCGGCGCGCAAGATCGACGAAGACCGATTGTGCAATCTCCTCGGCGAGCTGAGGCGAGCGCACCTGCCGACGCGCGGCGGAGTAAACGAGGTTGAGATGGCGCGACACGAGTGCGGCAAAGGCCGTTTGCGATCCGTCGCGGGCGTAGGCGTGGAGGAGGTCGGGGTCACTCATACGGTGTTCTCTCCGTTATCGCCGCCGGTGCGCAAATCCGACACGAAAAAACGCGCGACGGGTCGTCGCGCGTTTCAGGCCAAAGCAAACATCTGGGGCGTTGACTTTAACCCGCCCGCGGCAGCACAAAGATCAGCACAGCCACGATGTGGCAGGCGCTGCCACCCAGCGCGAAGGCGTGGCGCATGACCTGATGGTAGCGCACGCGTTGCCAGAGGTGAAAGACCGCCCCGCACGCGTAGCAGAGGCCGCCCGCGAGCAGCAGCCACACCGCGCCCTGCGGCACGGTGGAGACGAGCGGCTTCAGGGCGACGAGCGCCACGAGCCCGAGCAGAAGATACGCGCCGCGCGCGACGAGCTGCATGCGGCCCGGCCAGAACAGCCGCGCGCCTGCGCCCGCAGCGCAGAGGCCCCACACAACGCCGAAAACCCCTCCCGGATCCGATCCCCCTGAAGATCGGATTTCCTATCAGTAACGAAATCACCCTTGCGCAACCGCGCGCCCGGGCTTCCCACCTTGATTCACGCTGGCCGCCATCCAACTTCCGTTCTCCATGCCACTGATTCAGTCTGGAGTCCGTGGGCGTTCACCGAAATGGTTCCGCGCGATCCTCAACCCCACCCCATCCAGGCTCCGCCGTTTGCTCCCTTCGCTCGTCGCCCTCGTATTGCTGCCGCTCGCGCTCGGCGCGCAGACCGCGGCGCCCAAGTGGCCGGGCCCGAAACCCGCATCCAACGATTTTGCCAAATGGGAAAAGGCCGTCGCGGCGTTTGAAACCACGGACAAGGCAAATCCCCCGCCGAAGGGCGCCGTGCTCTTTGTCGGCGCCTCGACTATCGTGCGATGGAAGGCGCTCGCCGCCGATTTTCCCGCGACGACCGTGCTGAACCGCGGCTTCGGCGGCAACCAGATCAAGGACTGCACCTACTTCGCCGAGCGGACGATCTTCCCCTACGCGCCGAGCGCGATCTTCCTCCGCGCGGGCGGCAATGACCTCAACGCCGGCTGGCCCGTCGAAGACGTGTTTGCGGATTTCAAGGCCTTCGTTGCCAAGGTGCGCGGCAAGCTTCCCGGCGTCCCGATCTTCTTCATCGGCCTCTCGCCCTCGGTCAAACGCCTCGAACAAGTCGTCGCCGGCAACCGCCTCAACGATCTCGTCGCCGCCTACTGCAAAACCCAACGCGGCCTGACCTACATCGACACGCGCACCCTTACCCTCGACGCGGCCGGCAATGTGCGGCCGGAGCTCTTCGTCGCCGACATGCTGCACTTCAACGAAGAGGGCTACAAACTGTTCGCCGCCGCCGTGCGC
>JANOAF010000009.1:0-3506 GCA_031411015.1 Opitutaceae bacterium
GGTAAGTTACTGCTTGATTTAGGTAAGATAAAGCCAGAAGATGCGGAACGCGTACTTAGGTTGCAAAAAGCTGAAAATATTCGCTTTGGAGATGCTGCTCAAAAACTTGGTTTAATCACTGAGGCAGATATTAAACAAGTACTTTCATTACAGTTTGATTACCCTTATCTACAACCTAATCAAGGTCAGTTTAGTAAAGAGCTTGTTGCAGCTTACAAGCCTTTTTCTAAACAGGTAGAGGCGCTCAGAGCTTTAAGAAGTCAGTTAATACTTCGCTGGTTTAATGAAGGTTATAAATCGCTAGCAATTGTCTCTGCAACATCTGGCGATGGGTGCAGTAACTTGGCGGCAAACTTAGCCGTGGTGTTTTCTCAACTGGGTGAGCAAACCTTGCTGGTTGATGCAAACTTAAGAGAGCCTGTACAACATAAGATTTTTAACTTAAACGAATCAAGAGGACTTTCTGATATTTGAGTGGGTCGCGCAGGTCTTGAAGTTGTGAAAAAAGTAGACTCATTTGTAGACTTAACAGTGTTGGGTGCAGGTACCGTGCCACCAAACCCGCAAGAGTTATTAAGCCGCTCAAACTTTATAGAGTTTATGAAACAGGCAACTGCGCATTATGACGTAGTAATTGTTGATACCGCGCCTGCAATTGAAACATCTGATGCGCAAACTGTAGCGAGTCGCTGTGAAGGCGCATTGCTAACATCAAGGCTCAATCAAACACGACTGTCAGATTTAACCAACATTCGCGATCAGCTCACGCTCGCTGGCGTTCAAATTGTTGGAGCTGTGGTTAACGACTTTTAAGGGTCTAGAATAAGTATAAGAATTTAGATTGCAATACAATCGTAATCCATTTGGAAAATAGCCATTAACTACTCAGTTTCAAATTTAAGTAAAAGAAACCTAATGCTACTATTGCCATTGCTAACAATATTGCTTGGTTTGTTAGTCGTTTATGTACCCACGTTTTATGATTTATTTCATGGAATTTGGAAAACAGACCAACAAGCGCATGGTCCAATTGTATTTGTGGTGGCGCTATGGTTTTTTTATTACAAAGCTAAGCTATTAGTCCGCACTAAAATCCCCGTTATTCCCGCCCCAAAGTTTGGTTGGCCAGTTTTAGTGATTGGCTGCATACTTTATGCTATTGGCAGATCTCAATCACTCTATATATTTGAAGTAGGTTCATTGGTAGTTGTACTACTGGCTTTAACGCTCATATTTTTTGGCGTTGGCGTAGCTAAACACTTTTGGTTTGCATTCTTTTTTATGTGTTTTATGGTGCCGTTACCACCGTCTATTATTGACATTGTTACGCAACCAATGAAGATGGCAGTTTCTTATGCATCTGAGCACTTGCTATACCAAATGGATTACCCTGTCGCTAGAAATGGCGTAATCATCTATATGGGGCAATATCAGTTATTGGTTGCCGATGCATGTGCAGGTTTAAACTCACTATTCACTCTAGAAGCGCTAGGCTTGCTTTATATGAATGTGATGAGGCACGAGTCGCCTATGCGCAATGCACTGCTAGCTGCATTGATAGTGCCAATATCTTTCGCCTCCAATGTCACCAGAGTGATTGTATTGGCGCTGATCACTTTTTATTGGGGAGACGAAGCAGGGCAAGGTTTCATACATCAATTTTCAGGCATGTTTTTATTCATGACAGCACTCATGTTGATTATTGGTGTTGATAGCCTATTGCGATACATGACAAGTAAGCTAGAAAAGCGCTCAGTTATAGCGCCTAGGGATTAATAAACATGATGAAAATTAACATGTTCGTTTTTCCTCAAATAACACAAAGAAAAAGCCTGCTCGTCGCAACGTTTTTAATTTTAACCGCATTATTTGCCGTTAAGTTAACGCCCACTATGCATGCAACTAGCACCACGCCAGATCTTGACAAAATCATTCCAGCAAAATTTGGCGAGTGGGCACAGATTGCAGATCCATTTACGCAAGTTGGCCTAACTACTGGTGGCAATGACCTCGCTAGCCAACTCTATGACAAAGTGGTAATGCGCACCTATGCTAATAAAAATGGCGATAGAGTCATGCTAGCCATTGCCTATGCTCGCGAGCAAAAACAAGATATTAAAATTCATCGCCCTGAGGTTTGCTATGTCGCCCAAGGGTTTCAGTTATTAAGCAAAACCAATAACACCATGAATGTATCGGCAGCAAAGCCTATAAAAGCGCAGCGTTTACTAGTCAGTAACCAAAGCCGCTATGAAACAGTCAGTTATTGGATAAGAATAGGTGATGCTTATCCTACAAGCGGAACGTCAGCCAGGTTGAAAATATTACGTGATGGTTTAAAGGGTAAGGTTTTAGACGGTGTATTGGTCAGAGTGTCAACCGCAATTAGCTATCCCGCTGGCGCAAAAGATGCTTATAAAACGCAGGAGGCATTCTTGGTGGAGCTAGTGAGTGCAACAAAGCGCGCAATGCCTAATATATTAGTTGCTGAAAAATAGAAGATTTGCGCACAACACTTATTCCGTCATTGCCGCGAAATCGGGAATCCATTTTAACCAACCTGTTAGATGAATCCCGCTTTCGCGAGGTTGACGACGGAGTATATTTTAGGAGGGGTAATTTCGCGCACAAGTCTCATTATTAGGCACCTATTTACTTTATCAAACTACTGATTAATGACTACGTAATAAGTCCCAATAAATCCTTATTAACAATCTTACACAACGATTGGTATGTTTTTATGGTTAAATCTTACTCAGTAATACGGTGTGCGAACCCCAAATATCAAGCATTAGCAAACAGCTTGGTGTTTGTAGGAAAAATAAAACTCACGTTGAGAGCATTGTACAAAGCAGCTTAACGACCAGTTTTACAAAAGACTTCACTGCTCGTCATTCCCGCCTGTGTGGTAATGACAAAATTTTATACTTTTGTTAAAAATAGCGCCGTATTTCGTTTCGAGCAAAAAACTCACTTTATAACTTTTAGAGAAAACTATGCAATTAACTAAAGATATTGTTTTAGATAATAAAAAAGATTTTGTACTTTTTGGTGGAATCAATGTGCTTGAAGATGTAGATAGCACGCTAAAGGCTTGCGAGTACTATGTAAAAGTGACGCAAAAATTAAACATTCCATTAGTGTTTAAAGCCTCATTTGATAAAGCCAATCGCTCTTCAATCAACTCGCACCGTGGCCCAGGTATGGAAGAAGGCTTAAAAATATTTCAAGCGGTTAAAGCCGAATTTGGCGTACCGTTGATTACCGATGTGCATGAGCCATGGCAAGCCGCACCAGTAGCTGAAGTGATTGATATTTTGCAATTACCTGCATTTTTAGCACGCCAAACAGACTTAGTTATCGCGCTGGCGAAAACAGGCAAACCAATCAACGTGAAAAAGCCCCAGTTTTTAAGCCCGCATCAAATGCTCAATATTGTAGAAAAGTTTAAAGAAGCAGGCAACGACAAAGTAATTTTATGCGAGCGTGGCAGCGCATTTGGTTAC
>JANOAF010000010.1:0-5341 GCA_031411015.1 Opitutaceae bacterium
GCGCGGCGCGCAGGCGGCGAGAAACCAGTGCTCGTCGAACGGAAGTTTTTCGCGCTGCCCGCGAAATTCGTGCAGGTGCGGCGAAAACCAGTTGGGATATTTCGTCACCATGAGATCGAGCGTCTCGCTCTTGCGCGGGCCGGCGAAGCGATGCGCCCCGATTCCGCCGCCGCCCGTCACAACCGGAGCGCCCATCGCGAGGCGTTCGTCGAAGGCGGCGGCGACCATCGCGGATTTTCCGGTGCGCGACGCGCCGGTCACGATGAGTTTCTTACCGTCGATCGCGGGATCGGTGACGAGGTAGTCGACGATGCGCGAGACGCCCCAGGCCCAGCTGCGCAGCAGGCCCCAGTCGTAGCCGGGGTAGGCGGGGAAAAACCGCGTGGTGCGAAAAGACCAGCGGCCGTCGGCCTCGCGGAGCGTGGTGTCCTCGCCGCAGTCGGTGTGGTTGAACGTGACGTAAGCGAAGCCGTGCGCGAGCGCAGCGCTGGTGGCGGCGATGCGCTCGGGGTCGGCGGGACCACGACCGGCACCGGGAATTTCCGCCGCGAGTGAAGTCACGCCGCCACCGACGACAAGGAGGACATTGACGCCGCGGCCCTGGGTCGGGCCGTTGGGCAGTCGCGGCAGTGGCGTCGCGCCGGGTGGCGTGCCCGCAGGGGCAATGACGGCGGGAAAAGGGCCGGGGCCGGCGGGCGTGTAGATGCCGATGTCGAGCGACAGTTTTTCCTCGGAGCCAAACGTGAGCTGCACGAGCCGGTAGGTGAACTTGCCGTCGGCGAGCGACTGCGTTTTCACAACCCGGCCCTTCACGTTGCCGGGCGCCGCGGGCGCCTGGCCGACGGCGTAGTATTCGAGGGTGCGGAGGATCTCGGCACGGCGCGCCGGCCACTGTGCGGCGGTGGTGACGCGCGAGCCGTCGTTCAGCGTGAGCACATCGGGCAGCTTCGGGCGCGTGGGGAGCTCGGCGGGGCCGGGTAGGCCGCGGATCGGTGCGGCGATGGGAGGGATGGGAATTTCTTTTTCGGCTTCGGCGGCGGGCAGGGCGAGGCGCAGCGCGACGGCGGCGACGGCGGCGATGGCGGCGAAGGTTGGAGGGAGCGTAAGCATGGGAGAAATGGGAATAGTGACGGTGTGCGACAACGGCAGCGAAAGAACGGCGACGCGCCGCGTGAGGCGGGCTGCCTTTCACGGTGACGCTTTCGGAGAAAGTGGCAGTGTGGTGTTTGCCTATCCCCACCCGTTTCGTCACGCGCGGCGCATCCGGCGATGCCGGCGAAGAGGCCGGCGACCGCGCGGATTACGGCAGCTCGTAGATTTCAATCAGGCCGTCGCCACCAGTGGCGTCGAGGCTGGTGAGCTGCGCGGTGTAAAGGCCGGGCGCGAGGTTGATCAGGATCGCGGAGTCGGCGCTGCCGGTGGCGAGCGCAAACGTCCCGGCCTCGATCGCGCCGCTCGCGATGGCCGCGGAGTCGGCACTCGTGCCCCAGACGGTGTTTTGCGCGACCTGCGTCGTGCCGCGGTAGAGCGTGAGCACGGGGCGGCCGACGACGCCGACTACGCCGAATGCAGTGAGGCCGGGGCCGACGCCGCGCACGAGGATGCGTTTCGGCTGCGTGCCGGCGACGTAGAAACCGCAGAGCAGGGCGTTCGCGCCGTTGCCGACGTTGCCGCGGGTGGAGAGAT
Source organism: Opitutaceae bacterium (assembly GCA_031411015.1). Lineage (GTDB taxonomy): Bacteria > Verrucomicrobiota > Verrucomicrobiia > Opitutales > Opitutaceae > ER46. Next base: position 1,687 of record JANOAF010000010.1, read on the forward strand.
TCACGAGCCGCTGGCCGGCGGCGCCCGCCGAGATGTCGTAGACCTCCATCAGCGTGATGCCGGTGGCGAGACCGTTGGCGCTGCTCACGACGGCGGAGTAGGCACCGGGCGCGAGCGAGAGCTGCAGCGCGGAATCGGCCAGCGTTCGGCGCAGCGGAAACGCGCCGACCTGCGCACCCGCGAGCGCGATTTCGGCGGTGTTGGCGGCGGTTGACCAATTGGTGTTGCTGCCGAGCAGCGTGGAGCCGCGGTAGAGATCGAGGCGCGGATTCGGCAGTGCGCCGGCCACGGCAAACGCATCGGCGAGCGTGGGGCCGATGGCGCGCACGAGCACGCTGTTGGCGGTGTCACCGGCGACGATGAAGCCGACGCTCGCGGTCGCGGTGCCCGCGATCTGCACGCGGGCGGAGAATTCGCGCAGCCGCTGCGCGGCGGCGGTGGTGTCGCTGGCGCCGGATGTCGCCAGCGCGGTGCCGGTCGCCGGCGTGATCGTGCCCGTCGCGGCACCGGCTGCGACGGCCACCGCGACGCGCGTGCCGTTGGCGATGGTGACGGAGACGTTGCCGGCTGCGTCGACGGTGCCGGTGCCGCCATCGAACGTCGCGCCATTTTGCACGAGCGCGAAGGCCTGACCGGATGAGCCCACGATGAGGCTCGCGTTGGCCGAGGTGGAGTTGGCGCCCGTTTGGAAATAGCCGGCCGCACCCTGGGTCGCACCGCCGGCGGCGGAGCGCGTGCCGGCGAGGGCGTTGACGCCCGCGGTGCCGCTGATGGCCCCGGCGCCGCCAATCGTGCCGCTCACGGCGGTGCCTGAGGCGGTGAAGCTGAAGCGGCCGGTGCCATCGACGAAGACCGCGCGGTTGACTAGGGCGCCGCCGTTCGCGCCGGTGGCGAGGAAGACGCCGGTGCCGTTGTCGCGCACGTAGAGGGCAAACGTGCCCGTGCCCATCGTGCCGAAATACGTGCCGACAAACGCGCCGCGCGTCACCGTGAGCGCGGCGGCGGCACTCGTGGCGGTGCCGCCGAGGTTCGTCGCGGTCACGGAGTAATTGCCGGCGTCGGCGGGCTGCACGTTGGGAAGAACGAGCGTGGCCTCGGTCGCACCGGAAATCGCGGCGCCGTTTTTGAACCACTGGAGCGCGGGCTGGGGCGCGCCGGTCGCGGTGACGGTGAGGCGCGCGATCGAGCCGGCGACGACGGACTGCGCGGCGGGCGTCGTCTCAATTGTGGTCGCGACCTGCGGAGTCCAGCCGCCGAGCACAAACGTCGGGTTACGCCAGAGCGCTGCCTCGGCCTCAGTGAGCTGGCGCGAGGAGGGATGGCGGCGGCTCACATCGAGCGTCGCGCCATTGAGGTCGGTGCTGCGGTATTCCCAGTATTGGATCGTCGCGGAGGAGGTGGCGTTGTCGAGGCGCCAGCCGGCGGGATCGATGTGGCGGTCCATCGCGCAGTTGAGCCAGATGCACTGGCTGTAGGGGAAATTGCCGGGACCGGGATCGATGCGGCCGAGGAAATAATTGACCGCGCCGACGACGCCGGGCGCGGCGGTGAGCTTGCAATCCACATACACGGAGCCGAAGCCGGTCGCGCCGTTGCGAATCTGCGTGTAGAAACCGACGTTGCCGCCGCCGGTGTCGAGGGCCTTGAGCTCGCAGCGCTGGTAATACGCTGCGGCGGTGCCCCACATGAAGTCTACGTTGCCCTCAATGTAGCTGTCGGTGATGAAGGCGGTGCCGGTGTTGGTGAGCAGCGTGTCCTGACGCGAGTAGAGACTCACGCGGTTGAGCAGCACGCGTAGCGCGCCGGTGAAGACGGCCTCGGCCTGCGAGCCGCCCTGCGGCGTGGGATTGCGGATGGTGATCGTCTCGAGCGTGGTGTCGTTGGCGGCGATGCTGAACGCGGCGCGCGTCGCGGTCGTGCCGTTGAGAGTGTTATTGTTCGCGTAGCCGACGATCGTCTGCGCGCGATCCTCGCCGCGGATCGTGATGAGCGGGCGGGTGGCGCCGATGTAAACGATCTCGTTGTAGGTGCCGCGTCGCACGGTGATGACGACGCGCTGGTTGTTGCCGACGGGGACGGAGTCAATCGCGCCCTGCACGGTGTTGAAGTCGCCGCTGCCGTCGGCGGCGACGGTGAGGGCGGTTTCCCGCGCCGTGCTGGCGGCCTTGGTGGTGAAGCGCCACGTGGTCTTGTCGGCGACGCCCGTGAAAGAGCCGCCGGCCGAGTCGAGGATCGCGCCCGGCTCGATCTGGACGTAGTAGGCGGTGCCGTAGGCGAGCGCCGCACGCATGTAGAAGGTCGCGGTGTTGCCGCTGCCTACGACGGGGATGAAATTGTAGAGCGTGGCGTTGGTGCCGACCGTGCGCTGCTGGCGGCTCGCGCCAAGGTCGAGCGTATCGACGACGGAATCGTCGGAGGCCTTGAAGACACGGATGCGGCCGGTGCGGCCCGCGACGGGCGGGCGGTCGAACGTGACGCTGAGGGGCGCGTCGATGTTGATCGCGGTGGCGTTGGTGGCGGGCGAGACGGCGCTCACGGCCATCGTCGAGGGAATCGCGAGGACGGCGGGCGCGCTGGTGACGGCGCCGACGTCGTTGATGAGCGTGAGGGTGTAAACGCCGGTGTCGGCGAGCTGGACGCTGGCAAGCGTGAGCGAGGCGTTCGTCGCGCCGGAGATCGCGGCGCCGTTGCGCGACCACTGGTAGCTCGGGGCCGGGCTGCCGGTCGCGGCGACGGTGAAGGTGAAACTCTGGCCGGCGGCCGTGGTGGCGCCCGCGGGCTGGGTGGTGATGGCGGGCGCGGTGTTGACGGCGAGTGTCGCGGGACTGCTCGCGACCGAGCCGGCGCTGTTGGTCAGGACCACGGTGTAGCTGCCCGCACTGGCGGCGGTGAGGGTGTTGAGCGCGAGCGTGGTGCCGGTCGCGCCAGGGATCGTGATGCTATCTTTGAGCCACTGGTAGGAGACGGGCGAGCTGCCAAACGCAGCGACGGCGAATGAGGCGTTGTCGCCGACGTTGGCGGTGGCGGAGGCGGGCGTCCGCGTGATCGTCGGCGGAATCGGCGCGGCGGTGATCGTGAGGGCGGCGGCGCCCGAGGTGACGGTGCCGTAGGCGTTGGTGACCACGACCGAGTAGCTGCCGGCGTCGCTCGCGGCGGCGCTGGCGAAGTTAAGCGTGGTGCCGGTCGCGCCGGCGACGTTGGTGCCATCCTTGCGCCACTGGTAGGTGAGCGGCGAGGTGCCCGTGACGCCGACGGCGAGCGAGCCGGCCTGGCCTGGATTCAGGGTCGTGGCCGGCGGCGGCGCGGTGATGACCGGCGGATTGATGGGGTTGAACGCGCCGTTCGACGACGTGACGGAAGTAATCGTGAGCGTCTGCGCGGCGTTCGTGGTGTTCAGAAACATGAAGCCGATTTCGTTGAATACGAAGGCGGAGGCGGGCGCGTCGGGATTGGAAAACGTGATCGCGCGGATGCCGGGGCCGTCGAGGATGATGCCGCCGCCGGTGGTATTGGCGCTGGTGTTGCCAAATGAGATCGCGCCGCCGCGGCTCATGAGGTGGAGCGTGAGCGAATAGATGTTGCCGTCGTTGAGCGAGCCGGGCGTGGGCGACGCCTGGCCGGTGGACATGTTGGTGACCGCCGTGCCGCCGGGGTT
>JANOAF010000011.1:0-14117 GCA_031411015.1 Opitutaceae bacterium
GGCATTCGACGGCGTGAAGACCGCGATCTCCGGGCAGCGCGCGATCTTCGCGAGCGTGGCGGTCATGAGCACGGTCGAGACGAGCGGCGCCTCGCCGCCGGGCACGTAAAGCCCGACGCGCCGGATCGGATCGAATTTCTCACCGACGTTTGCGCCGTGCTTGTTTTTCGCGGTCCACGCCTCGGGTAGCCCGCGGCTGTTGAACGCAACGATGTTCTCGTGCGCCGCCTTCAGCGCCTTCATCTCCGCGGCCGGGAGCCGCTTGGCCGCGGCCGCGAGGTCGTTGGGTCCGAGCCGGAAATCGCGCGCGCGCAGTTTCGCGCCGTCAAACTTCGCCGCGTAGTAAGCCACCGCCTCGTCGCCCCGCTGGCGCACGTCGGCGAGGATGGCGGCGACCGAGTCGGCAATCTCCCGGGGCACGATGGTCGTGCGGCAAAATGAGCCCAGCTCTTCGGCAAAAGTCTTGGAAGTGTGATGAATCGTGCGCATGGGGCTTTAGTGGCGTGTAAGGATCGCGGCGACGGCCCGCGAGAAATTTCGTCATTCTCACTCTAAACTCCGCCAACCGGACCGCCGCGGTCGCCTACTTTGTCCCGTAGCCCGGGACCGCAAAGTGGTTCGCGCCGAAAGTTTCGTTCACCATCACCTTGTCGAAGCTGATCGTGACCTTTTGCATCACGCCCTTGGCGTCCTTCGACTCCGTGGTCAGCACGCGAGGAAACCGGATGCCCGACACGATTACTTCGCCCTCTTCCCGGATCCGTCCGCCCGCCTCGGTCTCCGTCTGCACCAGCCGCCCGGTCGCGAGGTCAAAGTAGCGGACGAAGACGATATTCGGAGCATGGATGAACGCGATTTTCTGGCACGCGATGCCGTCGATCTTGGCCGGTCCCTGATCCTCCAGTTTTCCGCCGACGCTCTCGATGCCGCGGAAAAACGCCAGGTTCTCCCAAGTGTTGGCACGAAGCCGCTTCACTTGATCGAGCCCGAGAATCGCCTGCCGGTTCTTCGTCGCATCCGCCTTGTCTTCGAAACGCTGCCACACGTCGTAGCCATCAAGCGCGGTGTGGTCCGTCCCCTTGGCCGAGACCGTGGTAATCCGCTGCTGCATCGGCCGCTGGAAAACAATGTCCATCTGCATCGTGACCATCTTGGCCGGGTCGGCGGGATCGGGCGCCGTGAGCGTGCCGAGGAAGTGGACCGACTTGAGTCCGTTCAACACCGCCTCCGAGGCGATGTGCGCGCGGGCCTTGGCGATAATCGCCGGCTCGGCGGCCTGCGCCAACGTGAGCCCAGCGGCGGCAAAGCCCAGCGAAACAAAACGAACGACGGACATTTTCAAAAGCATGGCCGCACCGTGGCACGGTTTGCGCCGCGAGGAAAGACCGGAGGCGGGCTTTGGTCGGGTGGGTCTCTGACCTGCCCTTGGTGCGAACACTCAAGGCGTGCAAGGGCGGGTCTGTGACCCGCCCTACTTTCGATCCGGCCTGTCTCTCCCCCTGCAATTTACTCCCACTCAATCGTCGCCGGCGGTTTCGAGCTTACGTCGTAAACCACGCGCCCCACCCCGCGCACTTCGTTGGTGATGCGGCTGGAGATTTTTTGCAGGACCTCGTGCGGGAGCTTGGCCCAGTCGGCCGTCATGGCGTCGGTGCTCTCGACGATCCGCAGCGCGATCACGTAGTCGTAGGTGCGTTCGTCGCCGAAGACGCCGACGGTTTTCACGGGGAGGAAAACGCAGAACGACTGCCAGACTTTCCAGTAGTAGCCGCTCGCCATCATCTCTTCCTGCAGCACGAAATCGGCATTGCGGAGGATTTCGAGCTTGGGCTCGGTGATGTCGCCCATCATGCGCACGCCGAGGCCCGGGCCGGGGAACGGCTGGCGCCAAACGACTTCCTTCGGGAGGCCAAGCGCCTCACCGACGCGGCGGACCTCGTCCTTGAAAAGTTCGCGCAACGGCTCGACGAGCTTGAGCTTCATCCGCGCCGGCAGCCCGCCGACATTGTGGTGCGTTTTAATTAGCGACGCTGGGTTGCCCTGAATCGAGACGCTCTCAATCACGTCGGGATAGAGCGTGCCCTGCGCGAGAAACTCCGCGCTGCCCTTGATCGACTTGAGCGACTTCTCGAACACCTCGACAAACGTGCGCCCGATGATCTTCCGCTTTTGCTCCGGCTCGGTGACGCCCTTGAGCCGGCGGAGAAACAGCTTCGACGCATCGACCACGCGCAGGTCGATGTGGAAATGATCGCCGTAAAGTTTCTCGACCGCAGCGCGCTCGTTCTTGCGGAGCAGGCCGTTGTCCACGAACACGCACGTGAGCTGTTTACCAATGGCTTTGTGCAACAGCGCGGCGGCGACCGAAGAATCCACGCCACCCGAGAGCCCGAGGAGCACGCGGCCCTTGCCGACCTGCGTGCGGAGCTTTTCCACCGCGTGCGCGATGAAATCCTTGGTCGTCCACTCCTGTTTCGCGCCGCAGACGCCAAGAAGGAAGTTCCGGATCATGTCCACGCCGCGCTCGGTGTGGAAAACCTCCGGGTGAAACTGAATGCCGAAGAAGCCGCGCTTCGCATCCTCGATCGCGGCGAAGGGCGAGTTCTCCGTCGTGCCGATGGCCCGGAAGCCGGGCGGGAGTTTCGTGAGCTTGTCGCCGTGCGAATTCCAGACGCGCAGCTTTTTCGGCAGGCCGGTGAAGAGCGGGCTCTTCTTCGTGAGGGTGAGATGACCGTGACCGTATTCGCGCGCTTTGCTGTGCTCGACCACGCCGTCGAGAAAGTGCCCCATCAGCTGCACGCCGTAACAAATCCCGAGCACCGGCACGCCGAGCGCAAAAATCGCCGCGTCCGGATGCGGTGCCTGCTTCGCATACACACTCTGCGGTCCGCCCGAGAGGATGATCCCGATCACGCCATCTGCGCGCAGCTGGGCCGCCGGCGTCGAGAAGTGGTAGATTTTCGAGTAAACTTGGCACTCGCGAATCCGGCGCGCGATGACCTGCGTGAGCTGCGAACCGAAGTCCAGGACGGCGATCGTTTGTGGCATGGGCGGCGAGGGAAAAAGGAGAGCACACGCAAACGCGCGCAGCGGAGCAAGTGCGGATTCGGCGCGGAAACGTTCGAGTTGCAGGGCGCAGTCGCCCGAACCACGCCTCGAATGATCATCCGCCCGATTTCAGAGTCGCACCACCCCGTCGCCTCCGTTCCATTCTCACGCGGCCTTCACTCAAGCCCGCCTACCCATGACCTCCGCCCCCGTCCGCTTTGCCCTGCTGACTTTCCTCGCGTCCGCCGTGCTGACGGCCCAGACACTCCCGCCGCCGGCCGCCACGCCCGCCGCGACCAAGCAATCCGACGCGCTGATCAAACTGAATCCCTTCGAGGTGAAATCCGAAGCCGACAACAGCTACGGTGCCCTCAATTCCAATTCCCTCACCCAGTTTAACGCCGCCCTCAAGGACGTCCCGGTTTCCGCCGATATCTTCACCGAGGATTTCATCCGCGACGTCGCCGTCACCAACCTCGAAGACCTCCTCCTCTCCTACGGCGCCGGCGCGGGCACCGTCATGTCGAACCCGGAATCCGATGCCCTCAGCCAGCAGCCCGGCGACCGCGTCGGCAACCAGACGATGGGCGTCCGCGGCGTCGGCGTCGGCGCACCGCGTCGCGATGGTTTCGTCGGCACCTTCGGCACCGCCACCGGCATGAACACCCTCTTCGACACCGAGCGCGTCGACGTCGTCCGCGGCCCCCAGGGCTTGCTGTATGGGGCCAGCGGTGCGGGCGGCACCGTCAACATCGTGTCCAAGCGCGCCAACTTCAGCCGCACCCACGGCCGCGTCGATTTCCGCATCGACCAGTATGGCTCCAAACAAGCCCTCTTCGATTACAACGTCGGCACCGAAAATGTCGCCGTCCGCGTCGCGCTCGTCTCCGACCACCAGCTCTACCGTCGCGTGTTCATCGGCTACGATACCAAGGGTCTCTACAGCCAGCTCGCCTTCCGCCTCGCCCCGCTCCGCACCGTCATCCGCGTGATCGGCGGCCAGACCAACAACACGCGTGTCCTTAACACCAATCAGGAAAACGTCGTCCTCCCCGCTACCGCCGCGACACCCACCACGGCCGCCATCCCGCTCGACCCGCGGCAAAACTACGGCCTCGCCTACCTCATGCGCAATAACATGGCCGGAGCCAACGATCCCGTGACTGGCAACCCCTACCCCCGCGGCGCCATCGCCAACGGTCGGCTCAACTGGGACAATCTCAACTCGTGGGCCGGCACCGCCGCCTCCGAATACGTCACCAACAAATTCTTCAGCGCCACCGCCGAGACCGTCTGGACGCCCTGGCTCGCGACCCAATTTGCCGTCCTCTACAATGACGCCGTCACCGACCGGGCCAACGGCGGCATCATCAATCTCAGCGCCCCGCTCCTCAACGGCAACCCCCTCACCACCTGGGCCAACGGCGGCACCCTCGCCGACACCGAGCAACCCCAGCGCCGCTGGTCCACGCGCGGATCCGGCATGCTCACGAACAATCTCTTCGGCAAACGCGCCCACAGCCAGACCCTGTTTGGCTACGACATTGATTGGCAGGACACCGGCCCCACCGACTTCGGCTACTTTCTCGCCGATACGAATTTCAACGTCGTCTACAATCCCACCATCCCCTCCAACCTCGGCCGCACGCCCATGCCGCGCCAGTGGTGGTCCGTGGGCGATGGCATCGTGAAAGATCCGCTGGGCCGCGGCGGCTGGCTCGCCCCCCGCCTCACCACCGGTGGCCAGAACTACGTTCGCATGGCCAACAATCCCCGCGACCCGAGCTGGGTCCGCTCCAACAATCCCCTCGGCCTCGCCAGCCTCGCGGGCAATGCCGGCGTCTCCGGTCAAAACAACGACGGGCACAACTGGGAGAGCCGCACCGCCGGCTTTTACGCCGCCAATAACACCGGCTGGTGGGAGAACCGCGTCAACACCCTCATGGGCTTCCGCATCAACAACAGTTTCAAGCGCACCCCAAATCTCTCCACGCTCGCCTCCTCCCCGCCTTGGGCCGAATCCGACAAGACCAACAAGAGCTACAATCTCGGCGTCAACGGCGCGATCCGCCCGTGGTTGAACGCCTACTACAGTTTCTCGAGCACGTATAACACCGCCCTCGTCAACGCCAACGATCCGCTCGGCAATCCGCCCGCCACGTCCAGCGGCGTCGGCCAGGAAATCGGGCTCAAATTTGGTGACACCCGCGGACGGATCTCCGGCTCGATCCAGTATTACAAGACCAACTCCAAGGATGAGATGATCAACGCCGGCACCGGCGTCCGCGACCTCGTCAACCCCACCGGCCTCAACGGCTCGTTCGACGGCCCCGCCGGTTTCAAGAACCAATGGGTCAACCTCGACCGCACCACGCGCGGCCTCGAAGTGATTCTCACCGCCAATCCCACCCGCAACTGGAAGGTCCGCCTCGCGGCCACCACCTCCGACGGCCGGAATCTCACCGACAAAAAATACCCACTCCTCTGGAACGACGATTTCTACGTGCGCAACGGCGGCGTCACCTACCAAAACGGCACGCCCGTCCTCGTCCCCACCACGCCCACGGTCGTCACGCCCACCATCACCACCCTCAATCGCCAGGTCGATCCCGCCACTCTCCAGGCCCAAGTCGGCGGCACTTGGGAACCGCTCACCCTCGCGATGATGAACGATCGCACCAACCCCTACTGGGCCAACCCGGCCGACGACAACGGCCGCCTACAGACGAGCAATCTCCGCCGCGTCCTCCAATTTTTCATCGGCACCAACGGCAGCGCCCTCACTGGCAAAACCGGCCGCGCCACCAGCGACATCCCCTACGCTTGGACCGACCCCAACGGCACCAAGGGCGAGACCGTCGTCGCGAAGAAGGGCGAGAACACCGTCGGCTACGCCGAATATGTGTTCTCGATGACCAACAGCTACAGCTTCACCGGCGACAATTTCCTCAAAGGCGTGTCCGTCGGCGGCACCGTGGGCCTCGGCCTGAAGAATCGCACCTTCTACTACAACACCCCGGGCGGCGGTCGTTCGCTCTACAGCTCGCCCGACACTTGGCAGGCGAACACCTTCGTCTCCTACCGCCGCAAGCTCGGCAAGCGCTTCGGCTTCTCGAGCCAGGTGAACGTCACGAACATGTTTAACCACTACGTCTACGGCACGCTCCCGAACAACGGCTCCGGCTACACCGTCCCCGCCAACCTCGGCGTCAGCTTCTACGGCCAGCCCCGGATGTATGTCTGGACGAACACGGTGACTTTCTGAGCTCGCGTTCCGTCGTAGTCGCAGGGCCGTCGCTCACCGTCGCGCCGGCCGCGCTCACACCTGCCACAGCGCGCTCACCGGCAGTGCATACAAATTCGGCCCGAACGCCACGCTCTCCGTCCCCGTGTAGAGCAGCACGCCGCGCAGGAAGCGTTTGCCGACGGCTTCCTGCAGGTGTCGCAGGCCCTTGAAGTCACTGCCGTCGGGCGACGCAGTTTTTTTCACCTCGATCCCCACGATCCGCCCGCGCGCATCCTCCAGCACGAAGTCCACCTCCTGCTGGCCGTGCGTGCGAAAGTGAAACAGCGCCGGTCGCGTCTCGCTCCAGCCGATCTGCCGCGTGAGCTCGCCGGCAACGAACGATTCGAGCGCCGCACCCGCCATGAGATCGCCGCCTTGCAATCGCGCCGCGTCCAGCCCGAGCAGGTGGCAGAGCAACCCGCTGTCGCCGAACGTCACCTTGGGCGCCTTCACCAGCCGCTTGCCGAGGTTCGCACTCCACGGCGGCAGCGAGCGCACGAGAAACGTCGCTTCGAACATCGCCCAATATCGCGTGAGCGTCGTCGTCGGCATCACGGCATCGCGCGACAGGTCCGCGAAATTAAGCAGGCCCATCGCCCGCGACGCCGCGAGCCGCAACAGCACCGGCAGGTCGCGCAGGCCCGCGACATTCGCCAGCTCGCGCACGTCGCGCTCGAGGATGGTCTTCACATACGCCTCGAACCACGCGCGCCTCCGCGCCCCGGCCGCGCGCGCCACTACCTCGGGGAAACCGCCCCGCGCGATGCGCCCCGCCAGCGCCGGCCAGCCTTCCGCCTTCAGCTTCCGCAACGGGAATTCCGCCGCGAAGCAGGCGTCGATGAAGCGCTCCTCGCGTCCCTCGATCTCGCCTTGGGAAAACGGCCACAACGTCAGCACCTCCATGCGTCCCGCCAGCGACTCCGACACCTTGGGCAACACCAGCACCTGCGCCGAACCCGTCAGTAGAAAGCGCCCCGGCTTCCGCTTCCGGTCCACGCTCGCCTTAATCGCGCGAAACAGCTCCGGCGCGCGTTGCACTTCGTCGATCACGACCTGCGGCGGCAGCCCCGCGATAAATCCATCCGGATCGTCCAGCGCCGCCTTGAGCGAGACCGTGTCATCCAGCGTCACGTAGCCCGCGTCGTAGCCCTGTTCGCGCAGGTGTTCCGTGAGCGTGGACTTGCCCGATTGCCTCGGCCCCTGCACGAACACGACCGGCGTATCCTTCAGCGCGTCGTGAGCCAACCGGGCGATGTGCCGTGGATTCATGGCTGACAAACAACCAACCTGTGGGTGAAAATCAACCACTGAGTGGTGGATTTTCACCCACGTAAAGTCACCCACCTACAGCAAAAGACTCCCTTGCCTCGACTGAAACGAAACGCGCCGCGGGGCACCGACCCTCCGCGCCCCAGCCACGCTCACTCCGCCGCGAGCGCGAGCCGGAACCCGATCGTGTAGTCGCGCCGGCCCGATGAACCGCCGGCGCGCGAGGCCGACCGAAATAATCCCACGCGCCAACTGCCGCCGCGGGCCATCCGGAAATACCCGCGCTCCGGTCCGCTCGGATCGGTCACCGCGCCGCCGGGATAATCGCCATACCAGTCAACGCACCACTGGAGCACGTTGCCACACATGTCGTAAAGTCCCCAGGCATTTGGCGTTTTCTGCGCCACGGGATGCGTGGTCTCGCCGCTATTTTCCTTGTGCCACGCCATCGTCTCCGGATTGCCGGCGTGCGGGCCGGTCGAGCCGGCGCGGCACGCGTATTCCCACTGCGCCTCCGTCGGCAGCGTGTAGGCGTAGCCTGGCGGGAGGCGGCCGGCGGCGCGCTCGCGATCATTGAGCTTCTTGCAGAACTCCATCGCATCGAGCCACGACACATGCTCGACCGGCGCGTCCGGGCCGACGTCTTTGAAGGTGCTCGGATTGCTGCCGATGAACGCTTCATATTGCCCCTGTGTCACCACGGTCTTTCCGAGCCAAAATCCTTTCGTGAGCGTCACGATCATCTGCGGGCCCTCGGCCTTGTTTCGTTCCGCTTCGGTTGCCGGGCTCCCCATCGTAAACGTCCCCGGTTTGATCCAAATCAGTTCCAGCTTCAGGTCGGCGATGACATGATTCGCCCGCTCCGGCGGCGAACCCGCCGGAGCCCCGGCGCTCACCTCGGCTGCCGGCGCCGCGATCGCGCACGCGATCACCAGCAGCACGACCGCGCCCGCGCCCCGAAGGGCGTGACCAGCACGTGTGCCCAGACGTTTCTCTGCCGGCGGGGGAAATAAAATAGTCACGGGGGTGGAGCGCGCCATCGCGTCATTCCACGTGACGAATCCCCCCCACGCAAGTTACCCGAGCTTGCCGGGCACTCGGTGCTCCCGCCCCGTGGCGCAATCGGTGCGCGGTGGCCGACAATCGGTGCGCACAATTTGCGTAGACGAAGGCCGCAAAATTCCAAGCGTAGCGCAAACGGCGACGAGCTACCCCTCGCGCCCCCACCACCACCCCGCCCGATTTCGCCATGCCCCCAGCCGACTTCGCTCCCGTCTTCTCCCGCCTGCGTGCGATCCTCGCCGCGCACGCCGCAACGCTGATCGTCACCCGCGACCAACCGGGCGATTATTATCTGAGCACCACCAAACTTCACCCGACCAACAAGCAGCCGCTCTGCTTCGGCATGGTCCGCACGGGAAAAAACTACGTCTCGTTTCACCTGATGCCCGTTTACGCCCACCCGCCGCTGCTCGTGGGCATGTCGCCCGCGCTGAAAAAGCGCATGCAGGGCAAGTCGTGCTTCAACTTCACCGCGATCGACGACCCGCTCTTCGCGGAACTCGCCACCCTCACTGCCCGTGGCTACTCAGCCTTTGCCAAGGTGGGCTACCTCTGACCCCATCGACGGACCGCAACCCCTCAGCCCCTGATCCCATGAACTGCACCGACCCCACCCGCACCATTTCCCTCCGTCGCGCCGCGCTGCTCGCGTTCACGTTCGCCGCATCCCACGCGTTCGCCCAAACCGCCCCGGCACCCTCGCCCACCGCGAACGCCAAGCCCGCGACCACCAAGCCCACCACCACAGACGCCGTAGTCCTCTCCCCCTTCGAAGTCATCTCCGACAACGACCGCGGCTACCAAGCCGCGAACACCCTCGGCGCCACGCGCACCAACGTCGCCATCCGCGATTTGCCGATGCAGCTCAACGTCGTCACCGAGCAGCTCATGGTCGACCGCGCGCTCTTCGATCTCGAGCAGGTGCTCGATGTGATTCCGGGCACGGCGCGCACGTTCAACGAGTTCGTGCCGCAGGCCAACATCCGCGGCTTCGACAGCTCCGCCGCGATGCGCAACGGCGTGCGCGGCCTCACCACGCCCGACATGAATTCGATCGCGCGCGTCGAGACTTTGAAAGGCCCCGCCGCGCTCCTCTACGGCCAGACGCAGCCCGGCGGCGTCATCAACTACATCACTAAAAATCCTTCGCCGCGTCGCTCCACCTCACTCCGCCTCAGCGCCGGCAGCGAAGCGTTGTTCCGCAGCGAGCTCGACACCACCGGCCCGATCAACGCGGCGAAAACCTTTAACTACCGCCTTGGCGCGACCTACTACACCGTGGAAAAAGGTGAGCGCCAGCGCAGCCTGGATCGCGTGTCGCTCGCGCCGATGCTCCAGTGGAAACCGTTTGCCGCGACGAGCATTGTCGTCCGCTACAGCAACACCCACGACAACATCCGCCCCGCCGAGGGCTCCGCGCTCAAGCCCACCGGCGCGCTCAACCGCGGCGGCGACCCGAGTTATTTTTATCCGTTCAACAAACTCGATCCCGTGGACACCCCGCAGTGGATCGACGATCTCGGGCCGCGCTACATCAAGGACAGTCCCTCGTCGTATCGCGACTACCGCCCCGTCGTCTGGGAACTTGAGGCCACGCAGCGACTGAACGCCGCGATGGACCTGCGGTTCAATTTCGCGTTTCACCGCCGCGCGCGCTCCAGCATCCGCGAGGGCGGCACCGCGGCCATCAACCCGTGGACGCAAACCAACCCCACCATCGCGAGCCTCGGCGGCCTCAACAGTTGGAACATCGACAACACCCCCGGCGTCGCCTTCCCCGAGGCGCGCCACACCTACGACTTCATCGGCCGCGGCGCTTTCGCCGCCTCCGGCGATCCGCTCGCCGACACGCGCCTCCTCGACGGTCGCCCCTACCTCTACGATCCCAACGTCGCCACGCTTCAATACACGCCCGGCAAATCCGCCTGGCGCCGCACCAACTGGATTGGCAACAACCGCCGCGAGCGCCGCGTCAACGGCCAGATCGATCTCGTCACCAAGTTCAAGCTCGGCCCGCTCGCCAACACGCTCCTCACCGGCTTCGAGCACAACGAGGATCGCGTCTGGGAAAACAACAGCACGATGGTCCGCAACCCCGCGCTCGGCACCGGCGCCGTGAACTACACCGTCCCCGGCACGACCACGCAGGTCACCAACATCATCGACTACTGGTTCAACATCTACGACCCCGCGTCCAACGCCGCGCGCGACGCCTTCGCCGCGCGCAACGTCCTCCCGCTCGACAGATTCACGAGCAACGGCGCGAACAACGACCAGCGTTTCACGAGCAACGCCTTCTACGCCAACTGGGCTGCGACGTTTAATCAGAACCGCGGCCGCGTCTCGATCGGCGGGCGCTTCGACGACGTGTCCGCGCGCACCAGCACGAAAAATCCCGGCATCAACCCGATCACGTTCGACGGCGCCGTCACCAGCACGATCGAGGGTGCGCGTAGACGCGCCACGCCCCAGGGCGGCATCTCGTATCGCGTCACCAATCCCGTTTCCGTCTACCTGCTCTACTCGCAGTCGGTGAACCCGCGCGTGACCTTCCAGCCCGCGCGCACCGCCGCGCGCGAGCTCACACTCAACACCCGCTACCAGCAGGACGGCCTGCCCGCGCCGAACCTCGACGAGAAACCGTGGGGCCAGCTCCTTGAGCCCGAGTTTGGCCGCAGCTTCGAATACGGCGTGAAAACCGACCTCTTCGGCGAGAAGGCGATGATCAACCTCGCCTACTACGTCATCGACAAAAAGAACGTCTCGCGCGGCAAGCCCTCCGCCGACCCCGACAGCGCCGTCGGCTTCATCGACCTCAGCGGCCAGGAACGCGCGCGCGGCCTCGACCTCGATTTCTACGTCCGCCCGGTGCGCGAACTCCAGATCGGCGGCGGCGGCCTCTTCAACAAAACCGAAATCATCGCCGTCAACACGACCACCGTCGCCACGCCGCTCGCGACGACCTTCGCCGCCAACACCGGACCAAACGCGCCCTTCACGCTCCTCGGCAAACGCACGCCCAACGCCGCGAAATATTCCGGCAACGGCTATGTGCGCTACGAGTTTTCTCAGGGCGCGCTGAAAGGCGCCGGCGCCGGCCTCAGCTACACCTACATGGCCCCGCGCCGCGAGGGCGACAATCTGCGTTGGTCCGAGAGCTGGAGCCGCTTCGACTTCAACGCCAGCTACCGCACGAAAATCTCGAATCGCAACACGAGCTTCAGCCTCGTAGTCCGCAACCTCACGAGCCGCGAATTCCGCGTGGACCGCGACACGTGGGCGCAGCCGCGGCAGTTCGTGGGCAGCGTCGGCGTGGAGTTCTGAGTTCGCGTGGCTGAGGTGTGCAGCCGCGGCGAAGGCGGACCTGCGTCAGCTAAGGAAACCACGGGGCGACACGCCTCGCCCACGTTGCTGCGCGGCCGCCCTTGAGTCTTACGCGCCGAGCGCGCACATTCGCCGCGAGAACCCCGATGAAAGCTCACTTCCCCACTCTCGCGCGCACGTTCGCGCTTACCCTCTTCGTGTTCGGCCCCGCACTCGCCGCCGCCGAGTCCGCGCCGCGCTACAACGTCCTCCTCCTCATGAGCGACGAGCACAACCCGCGCGTGCTCCGTTGCGCCGGCGATCCGCTCGTGCAGACGCCGCACTTCGACTCGCTCGCGGCGCGCGGCGTGCGCTTCACCGCCGCCTACTGCCAGAATCCCATCTGCGTGCCGTCGCGCGTTTCGCTCGTGAGCGGCCGGATGCCGTCGAACCTCGCCACCTTCGGCAACACGGCGAATCAGAAATACGGCGGCATCACCACGCTCGCCGACGCGTTTAACACCGCGGGCTACCACACCGCGTGGTTCGGCAAAACCCACTGGGGCGAGCCGCGCTTCCAAGACTACGGCCGAGGAAAAAATCTCGCCGCCGATGCCGCCGCCGACGCAGACGAAACCCTCAGTCGCCTCCCGCAGGATTCATTTGTCTCCCCCTGGCCCGCGGAAAAAAACCCCGAGCACGTCACCGCCGATCAGGCGCTCGCGTTTCTCGACGACCACAAAACGAAGCCGTTCTTCCTCGGCGTGTCGTTCGTGAAGCCGCACTTCCCGTTCACGATTCAGCAAAAATACTACGACCTCTACGCCGGCAAAGTCGCCCCGCCGCGCGCGGGCGAAAATCTCATCACCGGCCTGCCCGCGATCTCGAAACAGGAGCGCGAGAAATACAATCACGCCGGCGCCACCGAGGCAGACATCCTCCGCACCAAGGCGATTTACTACGGCATGGTCACCTACGTGGACGAGGAGTTCGGCCGCATCCTCCAAAAACTCGACGCCCTCGGCCTCCGTGAAAACACCATCATCCTCTACACCGCCGACCACGGCGAGATGCTCGGCGACCGCGGACTCTGGTATAAAAACAGTTTCTATGACGGCTCTGCGACGATCCCGTTCATCTGGTCGTTTCCGAAGGCGCTGCCGTCGGGCCGCGTCGTCGCCACGCCCGCGATGAACATGGACGTTTTTCCCACGCTCATGGATCTCTGCGCGCTCCCAAAGCCCGCCGGCCTCGAGGGCACGAGCCTCCTGCCCGTGATGCTCGACACCGATTCCGGTGCGCAACGCGTCGCGCTCTCGGAAAATTTCCGCGGCAACTTCGCCGGCCGCATGATCCGCACCGCGCGTTGGAAATATTTCTTCTACACCGGCGGCGAGGAATTCCTCTACGATCTCGCCGCCGATCCCGGCGAGGAGACCAATCTCGCCGCGCGCCCCGAGCATCGCGCGCTGGCCGATGACCTGAAGGCGAAAGCCTCCGTGGGTTGGGTTCGCCCCCAGCGCGGCATCCGCGACATCGTCGGCGCACCCACCGATGACCCCACGGCACCCAAGGCCGCCAAGAAAAGGCGGAAACCGTAGTCAGCGCTTTTTCCTCCCATGAAATTTTGCCCGACGATTCTCGCCCCACTCGTGCTCGCCCTCGCCCTGAGCGCTGCACCGCTCGCCGCCGCGCCCAATCCCTTCTTCGCGATGGACAACATCGCGCGCGGCGGGCCGGACGTTGCGCCCGCGCTGTTGCGTGAACTCGGCTACGATGGCTTCGGCGGTCGCGTGCCCGATGAGACGATGTTTCCCGCCGTGACTGCGCGCGGCCTGAAATTTTTCAACGGCTACCACGTCGCGTCGTTCGATCCTGCGCAGCCCGCGCCCGACGCCGCGCTCCGAGCGTGGCTCGGCGCGATGCGCGGCCGCGACACCGTGCTCTGGCTCGCGATCAACAAGGTCACAAGCGCCGACGGAAAGCCGCATGCCGTTTCCGAGGTCGAAGCCGATGAGTTCGTCCTCGGCCGCATCCGCGCGATCGCGGAGGTCGCCGCCGCGAACGGCGTGCGCATCGCGCTCTACCCGCACGCCGGATTCTGGCTGGCGAGCGTGGACGACGCGCTGCGCATCGGCGGGAAAATCAA
>JANOAF010000012.1:0-2586 GCA_031411015.1 Opitutaceae bacterium
CGCGCGGCGGCACCACGAAGGTCGAGGCCGCGTGGCGGCCCTGGCCGTTGGGGTCGCGCGAGCCGTCGTTGTTCACGTCGGCCAGCGTCGCGCGAAAAATCGTGGCCCAGCTGGCGTCCTCGCGGGTCCAGCCCGGCGGCGGCGTGTAGGTGATGCCCGGGATGCCCGGCCCGCCGCCGGGGGCCGGAGGCGGCTGATTCGCCGGAGCGCGCACGACCGTGACCGCCGTCGGCGCGGGATTCGCGGCGGCGGCCTCGTCCTCCTTCACTTTTCGCGCCGCCTCATCGAGGCCCGCGCGCACCGCCATCCCCTGCGGCCCGAGATCGACGAGGTGGGGGTTGACGCCGATGAGCGACTCGAACCCGGCGGCCGCGATCTTGCGCAGGTCCTCCTGCGCGGAAGGGTCGGTCGCGACCTCCTTCATCCCCATCACGAAGATGGGAAACCCGAGGCAGAACTCCCAGTATTTCTGCTTGTCCGCATCGCTCATCCGGGCGACCTCGGGCCCGGCCAGCGCGCCGACGATTTGCGCGTGCAAGGCATCGCCCGCCTCCTCGGTCATCTCCGTTTGCCGCACGATGCCCCAGAGCTGCGAGATGAAGAGCGAGGTGGCCGTCGCCACATCGCGGTCGGCGCCCTCGGCCTCGGCCGCGAGCAGCTTGCGCGCCTCGCGCGCGCCCACGTCCAGCAGCGTGAAGATCGCCTCGCGCTCGGTTTCGTTGGTCGTGAGCTGCTTCGCGAGATCGGGGAGGAGGAGCCAGTTGGGCGCGGCTTTGAAGCGAAACTCCGGCCGCAGAAGCTGCTCCTTGGTTGGCTTCGCGGCGGATTGCGGGGCGCGTTTCTCGGTGAGTTTCCTGACGAGACCGCTGAGCGGCGAGGCCGGCGGCGGCGGAGTTTCGGAGGCGGAGAGCGTCGCGAAGGGCAACGCGAGTGCGAGGAGGAGATGCGATGCGAACTGCAGGGCGAAAACTGGGTGGCGGGATGGAATCATGTTAAAGGAGAGCTGCCGGCGAAGAATATCGAAGCACGTCTCACGGGGCGGCGATCGGCGGGCTGGGATCCGGGGTGTCATTTGCTGGCGAGCGCGGGGGCGGCGTGAAAAAATCGTGGTCAGATGGAGGCGGCTGCCCAAAAATCACTTTGGCTGGCTGGAGCTCTTGACCGTCTTTTCCCACATGCGGAGGTAGTCCTCCGCGCTTCGCAGCAGGGGCGCGAGGTTGCCCGCCGACAATCCGATGTTCCTCAGGTCTTGCAGGAAATCGGGCATCATTCCGTAGTGCGCCATGCCGTCGGTGTTGAAATCCCAGTCGCGGTTGCCGGTCTTGTATCTCCTCAGCGGCTGATTGGTCCCGTGTTTCGCGTTCCATGTCTGCCAAGCCGGAAGGATGGCGGCATGGATGAAATTCAACCGGTTTTTTTGATCGAGGTTGTAGCCCGGGTAAGCCGCCAGGCTGGAGGGAGCCCGATTGTTTCGCACGCAATA
Source organism: Opitutaceae bacterium (assembly GCA_031411015.1). Lineage (GTDB taxonomy): Bacteria > Verrucomicrobiota > Verrucomicrobiia > Opitutales > Opitutaceae > ER46. Next base: position 1,484 of record JANOAF010000012.1, read on the forward strand.
CATGGCGGCCTGCTCCCACGGGGAGTCGCCGTTGAAAAGAAAAGGTTGCTCCAAATCTGCTTCACGCGTCGCCCTGAAGCCCTTCACGTAATTCGTGATCCTGGCAAGGTGGGCGGGATGATAGGAAACCGGAGTCCGGTCTGTTGGCACGTTGGCTTCGAGTGCCGCGTAGGCAATCCAAGCGTCATTTTCGTTCTCATCTATCGTGTCCAGGATGTCCACCTGATGATACCAGGAGATATGGAAGCTGCCCATCGGGCGGTCGTATTTCACGCCGTTCCGCTGGCCGAGCCGCTGGTTCCGGCGCAGGTCACGCTTCAATCCCGGATAAGATTCCTCGGCCAGCGCGTAGCCCGCGTTGGGCCCGAAACGCGGCGCAATGAAGTCCGTCATTCCCCGGTCGGTGCAGAGGGCGACACCCTTGCCGTCCATCTTATCCAGACTGTAGAGATACATTTGCGCCCAGGTCTTGGAACTGCCCGCGCAATCGTTGGGAACTGAACCCAAATATCCCTGATACGCGTTCTTGAAATACGGCAGCATGAAGACTCCGACGGTGCCGCCGCTGCTTTTGATCTTCTCATAATGCCCGTCGGCCAGAGTGAATTCAGTGGCAAGATTACGGATGTTCGACGTGCCAAACTTGTTCACTTTTTCCTCGGGCGTGCCGAGAAACGGCGCCGGGGCACCGAGCCAGTTCATGCACAAGCCGGCCGGATCGGTATGCGACGATATGATCGGATAGCCGCGCTGGGCCGCGATCGCAAAGAGTTCCTCCTTCGTGTCGTAACCCATGTGCTCGCTGTCGATGATGATTCCTTTGTCCATCAATCGGGCCGTCAGTTTGCGGCCGAATTCCGACATGCCCTCGGCGTTGATCGTGCTCAGGAGGCTCCCGCCGTTGACCCTTTGCATGAAATCCAAGGGCAGCCGACCCGCTGCCGCCATCGAGGCGCTGTAGTCCGCATGGAGGGAATAGGGGATTTTTTTCTCAATCGCCTGCTTCACCGCGACCCGGTTGTTGAACGCAAATTGAACCAGCGAAATCTGGCCGCGGAAAACTGCGGCGCCGCCAAACGTCCCGGAGAGGTAGTGAATGGGCG
>JANOAF010000013.1:0-5903 GCA_031411015.1 Opitutaceae bacterium
ATCGAGCCAGGGATCAGCGACCGCGCCGGCTTTTTTCGCTGACACCGGCGAAGGTGCCGCCGGTTGCGGACGCGGAGCCGGCCACGGCACTCTGGTCGAGAAATTCACCCGCTCCACCCGACCGGACTCGAGCGTCACAAAACCCTGCGGGTAATTCAGAATCTCGCGCGACCCGAACCACGACTGCCCGGTCGGCCAGCCATACGCTTGGAAAACCGCCTCGCGACTCGCGCCTACCCCCACCGCGGGCAACGCGTCGGCAGCACGCACAAGCGACGCAAGCCCGCCCACGGCAACCGCGATTCCAACGAGCCATTTTGCCCAAATACGCACGCCGCAAAAAACTCTTCGGGCCGAATCGTGGCAACGTCTCGGTCGTAAAAATCCCGCTTATTTCCCGCGCGCGATCCGCGCCGCGACACCGCCTTCAGGCCCACATGAAAGTCGCCGCTGGTTTTTCGAGCCTCGCGTCCGCTGCGCGCGGGAGTTTACCGGGCGCACTCACCGCATGGTCATCAACGCCGCGTAGGTCTCAAGGCCGTCCCAAAGAAACTGCACTTTCACGTTTTCGTTTTCGGCGTGCTGGTTGTTGTCCGCATTCACCACCGGCACGGTGAGAATTTTCGTCGCGAGCAAATCTTCGATGAGCTTGGTCGGAAGCGTGCCGCCGAGCGACGGCAACAACACCACGGGATAGTCCACCGTCGACTGCACCGCCGCGACCACCGACTGCGCGATCGGCAGCTCCAGCGGCGTGCGCTGGGCGTTGGCGCCGCCGGACTTCGTCTCGACGCGAATCAGCCGCGCGTGCTGCGCCCGCTCCTCGTCCGTCGGATCGCGATCAAGCACGTGCCAACCGCGCGCCTTGATGTGTGCGACGACTTTGGCAACCTGCCGCTGCGCGTCGTTGCCCGCCACCAGCCGCAAATCGAGCACCGCGCGCGCGACTGTCGGGATCACGTTGGCCGCCTGCGCGCCGACGTTGGCACCCTGAATGCCGTTGATGCTGAGCGTGGGGAGATTGAAGCCCTCGAAGAGCGTGCGGCCCAGCACCTCCGGTCGCGCGAGGCCGAGCTCGCGTTTCAAAGCGTCCTCGACCGAAGGAATCGCCACGACCGCGCGCTGCTCGGCGGGCGTGAGCGGCGTCACATCGTCGTAGAATCCCGCGACGAGCACGCGGCCCTCGTCGTCCTTCATCGAGGCGAGGAGGTTCACGAGTGACTGCGAGGGATTCGGCGCCCAGTTGCCATAGTTGCCGCTGTGCAGTGGGCGCTTCGGCCCGAAAACGGTGAGGTGCAGGTTCACATCGCCGCGCGCGCCGAAGACGACTTGCTTCCGCCCCGAGGGATGGCACGGCCCATCGAGGATGATCCAGAGATCGGCGCGCAATGCTTCGCGATGCGTCTCGATGATCTCGCGCAGACTCGGCGAACCGATCTCCTCCTCACCGTCGAAGAAAAATTTGAGATTCGCCGTCGGTGCCGTGCCCGCGGCGACAAGCGCGGAGTAGGCGTTGAGCAGCGTCATGACACCGGCCTTGTCATCGGCGCTGCCGCGGCCCGTGAGTCGCCAAGACGGATCGATGCGGTCGCCGGATTTCCATCCCTCGACGATTTTTCCGCCCTGCTCGACCGGCGCGGTCACGAACTTCGGGGCGAACGGCTCCCAACCCGGCGCCCATTGCGCGGGGTTGACCGGCTGGCCGTCGTAGTGCGCGTAGAGCATGAGCGTGCGCGTGGCACCAGGAACTTTCACCTCGCCGAAGACGACGGGATTCGCGGTGGGCGAAGCGACGGTGAGCAACCGCGCCTCGATCCCGCGGCGCTTCATCATGGCGACAATATAGTCGGCGTTGCGGCGGATGTTCGCGCGATCGACGGCGATGTTCGGGATGGCGAGCAACTCGCGATACTCGTCAATCACCTCGCGCTCGTGGGCGGTGCGCCACGCACGGACTTTCTCTTGCAGGGTCTGCGCGCCGAGCGCGGATGCGATCAAGACGAACGCGAGCAAAGGCGGGGTGAAGCGGGATGGGCTCATGGAAAATCTCTCGCACGCCGCGCCGCAGCTGCCAAGGCAGCAAAAACAGGACGGCCGGGAAGAGCGGGAAGCAGCAGACGGCATTTTTTCCGTTCTTCCCGGCTTTCCCGTTCAACTTTTGATTGAGCGCCACCACACGTGCGGCAACGTCACTCTTTCGCCCACGTGCCCGACCTCCTTCGCCAACTCAAGACCACCTTCGGTTACTCAACGTTTCGCCCACTCCAGCGCGAAATCTGCGAGGCGGCGCTCGCGGGAAAGGATGTGTTTGCGCTGCTGCCCACTGGCGGCGGCAAGTCGCTCTGTTTCCAGTTGCCCGCGCTCGTGCGCGACGGGCTCACCGTCGTCGTCTCGCCGCTGATCGCGTTGATGAAAGATCAGGTCGATCAGCTGCAGGCGAGCGGCGTCGCGGCGACGTTTTTGAATTCCACGCTCGACGCCGCGGAGGCACGCTCGCGGCTCAGCGGCCTCCACCGCGGCGAATACCGCCTACTCTACGCTGCGCCCGAGCGCCTGATGCTCGACGGCTGGAGCGAGAACCTGAAAAAATGGAATGTCACCGCGCTCGCGATCGACGAGGCGCACTGCGTCTCCGAGTGGGGCCACGATTTCCGCCCCGAGTATCGCCAGCTCGCGAAACTCCGCGCCGCGTTGCCCGGTGTGCCCGTCATGGCGCTGACCGCGACGGCGACCGAGCGGGTGCGGGCCGATATCATCACGCACCTGAAGCTGCGCGAGCCCGAGGTGTTCGTCGCGAGCTTCAACCGCCCGAACCTCACCTACCGCGTCGTCCCAAAAGATCAGCCGGCGAAGCAAATCATCGACTTCGTGCGGAAGCGCGAGAGCGAGAGCGGCATCATCTACTGCGCGAGCCGCGCGACCGCGGAGCGCGTGGCGGAGGCCCTCGCGGGCCGGGGATTTTCCGCCAAGCCCTATCACGCCGGCCTCGAAGCCACCGAGCGCGCGCGAAACCAGGATGCGTTTCTCCGCGACGACACGCGCATCATCTGCGCCACGATCGCGTTCGGCATGGGCATCAACAAACCCAATGTCCGCTGGGTGATTCACCACGACCTGCCGAAAAACATCGAGGGCTACTATCAGGAAACCGGCCGCGCGGGCCGCGATGGGCTGCCCGGCGACTGCCTGCTGCTCTTCAGCGCCGGCGACATCGCGAAGCAGACGCACTTCCTCGACGAGATCACCAACCCGCAGGAGCTGCAGATCGCGCGCGCGCAGCTCCGCCAGATTGTCCACTACGCGGAGAACGCGTCATGCCGCCGCGCGGAGTTGTTGGAATATTTCGGCGAGAAATTTCCGCTCGATAACTGCGGGGCGTGCGACAACTGCGCCGAACCGCGCGAGACCTACGACGGCACGATCGTCGCGCAGAAATTCTTGTCGTGCGTCTATCGCATCGCGCAGAACAGCCGCTTCGGCGTCGGCGCAAACCACATCATCGAGGTGCTCACCGGTGCGGACACGGAAAAAATCCGCCGCTGGGGCCACGAGCGCCTGACGACCTACGGCATCGGCCACGAACTGTCGCGCCCCGCGTGGTCCGCCGTCGGCCGCGAACTGATCCGGCTCGGCTACGTCGCCGTGGCCGAAGGTGAATTTGCCACGCTCGAACTCACCGAGGAGGGTATGAACGTCCTCCGCGCCCGCACGCCGATCACGCTCACGAAGCCGATGGATTTACCGAAGGCGAAGCGCACGACCACGCGCCGCGAAGGCGACATCGCGTGCGACGAAATCCTCTTCGCGCGGCTCCGCGCGCTGCGCAAGGAGCTGGCCGACGACCGAAAGGTCCCCGCTTACATCGTGTTTGGCGATACGACGCTCCGCGCGATGGCGCGGCACTATCCCGAGAGCGTGGACCAGATGGAAGGCATCCCCGGCATGGGCGAAAAAAAGCGCGCCGAGTTCGGCGAAGTCTTCGCCACCGAGATCGCCGACTACCTGAAAACGAATTCACGCATGGCGTTTGAGTAGCGAGCGTCGGCTTTCAAAAACGCGAAGGCGCAAAGCCGCCAAGGTCCGAGCGAAGGCGGGCGGCTTGGACCGAATGCTGTGCGATTTGTCCTTCGCGCCTTCGCATCTTTGCGCTTCACTCCTCGCCTAAATGACCTCCAACGACGACTCCATGCTCGCGACGCTCAGTCGCACCGGGACACTCGCTCCCGAGGTCATCGAGTTATTCGACTATCTGGAGGACACGCCGCTCTGGATGAAGGATGAGGCGGGGCACTACGAATGGGTGAACGTTTCGTTTCTGCTGAACTTCGGCGTGAAGACGCGCGCCGAGATCATCGGGCGGACCGACTACGATTTTTGCGGCGAGGTGCTGGCGAACCAATATCGCATGGACGACGAGCGCGTGCTCCGCGGGGAGCGCATCCTCTCCCGCGTCGAACTCGTCGGCCGGTTCAACCACACCGCGCGCTGGTGCGTGACCTCGAAGGTGCCGCTGCGCGACGCCAAGGGCCGCATTGTCGGCACCGCCGGCGTCACGCGCCCGCTCAACCCGCGCGAGGCCACCGCGCCGGCGTCGCCCGCCGGTTCGCCGCTTAGCACGGCGATTCGTTTTATCAGCCAGCATTTCGCCGACCGCATCACCAATGAGGATCTCGCCAAAACGTGCGGCCTCTCGGTGCGGGCGTTTGAGCGGCAATTTCAAGCGGCCTACAACAGCTCGCCGCACGACTACCTCCGGCAGCTGCGGGTGCGCATGAGCTGCAGCGCGCTCGTCTTCTCGCGGAAGTCGCTCGCCGAGGTCGCGACGGAGTTCGGCTTCGCGGACCAGAGCCACTTCACGAAAGAGTTTCGGAAGTTCATGGCGGAAACGCCGCGGGCGTATCGGGTGCGGTATCAGCAGCGGTAAGCCTGAGGTAGTTCGACTGCGCGCGGCCACCCCAGTTCATCGCAGCTCACCTCGTATTTCATGAAAACGAAATCCACGAAGCCCGTCGCCACGCCCACGGCATCCAACGCCGTCGATGTCTTCATGGCGAAACTGAAGCACCCGCTGAAGGCCGAGATCGAAGCCGCCCGGATAATCATCACGGGTGTCGGCTCCGACATCACGGATGAGATCAAATGGAACGCGCCGAGTTTTCGCACGACGGAGTCGTTTGCGACTCTCAATCTTCGCGCACAGGACCGAGTTCAGATCATCTTTCATCTCGGCGCCAGAGTGAGGAAGCCCCTGCCCGAGCTGAAAATCGCAGATCCGGCGGGCTTGATGAAGTGGCTCGCCAAGGATCGGTGCCTCGTGACGCTCGGCACGGGAAGGGAGATCCAAGCCAACCAAGTAGCGCTGGTCGCCATTGTCCGCGCTTGGATTAAATATCTTTGAGCGCCCGTGATTTGCTCCTCCGCCGCCCGACGCAATTTCACCAAAACTCGCCGCCGCGTTACTAGGCGGTTGCCTCGGGTCGGAGTAGGATATTCCTTCTTCATCCCCAACCCCGCCGCCTCACCCCTTGCCACGGTCTGCCTATTCCGCAGCCGCCCTGTTTTTCTTCCCGATCACCATGCCGACTCCCTCCGTCAACGATCTCAAAACGATCAAGTCCAAGGTCAAAAGCCGCGCTGAAGCCGCGCTCTCCGCCACCGGCGGCCTGCTGCGCCTCGCGCCCGCGTGGGTGCCGCGCTCTTTTCTCCAGCCGGGCTTGCGCATCAAACTCCATCCCGATGACACCTACGCTTACGGCCTCAATCGCGGCGGCATCGATGAGCGCTGGTTCGCTTCGACGACCGTCACCGCCAACGAAGGCCGCGCGTGGGACGAGGGCCTGAGTTACTGCGTCGTCGGTAACGAGCGTTTTACGCTGCAACAAGTCGTCGCCGAGTGCGGCGCG
>JANOAF010000014.1:0-19220 GCA_031411015.1 Opitutaceae bacterium
TGAGGGAATAACCGACGAACGTCGGTCGCGCAGCGCTTTCGCAACCTGAGTAGGGCGGGTCTCTGACCCGCCCGTGAGAACTCAGCGTGCAAATGGGCGGGTCACAGCCCCGCCCTACTTCTCTGCCGCACCGCCTCGAACAGCGTGATGATGGTGGCCATCGCGACGTTGAGCGAATCGGCCTGCCCCGCCATCGGGATGCGCACGGGCAGGTCGCAGTTTTCCAACCAGAATTGGCTCAGCCCGTATTGCTCGCTGCCCATGACGACCGCGAGCGGTCCGCGGAGATCGGCGTCAGAGTAAATTTTTTCCGCGGCGGGCGTCGTCGCCACCGTGCGGATCTTTTGCTCGCGCAGCCAGGCCTGCACGCGCGTGCTTTCCTCGACGACGAGCGGCACGGAAAAAAGCACGCCCGTCGAGGCGCGCACCACGTTCGGATTAAAAATATCCGTCACCGGATCGCACACGATCACGGCGTCGCAGCCCGCGGCGTCGGCGCTGCGCAGGATCGTGCCGAGGTTGCCGGGCTTCTCGATCGCCTCGACGACGAGGAGAAACGGCACGGGCGGCAGCGTGAGATCGGTGAGCGCGCGTTTCCATTGGGGCGCGACGGCGAGCAGGCCGTCGGGCCGCTCGCGATAGGCGACCTTGGCGAACGCGTCTTTCGTCAGCTCGAAGAGCGTCGCGCCGGCCGCCTCGGCTTGGGCGAGAAGTGCGGGCTCGTTTTCGCCGAGGAACCATTCGGGTGAGAAAAAAACCTCCGTGAGGGCTACGCCTTTTTCCAGCGCGCGGCGGATTTCGCGATAGCCCTCGACGAGAAACACGCCCGCCTCGTCGCGCGGCCGCCGGTCGCGCAGCTTTACGAGCTGCTTCACGCGCGGATTCTGGAGACTGGAGATTTTTTCAGGAGGAGCGCCCACAGAATCGAGGTCACCACGAAATACCCGAAACACACGAAAGAAAAACCATCTCGTTTCTCGGGCCATCCGTGTATTCCGTGTGTTCCGTGGGCAAAAAGAAATCCAAGTTCAGCGACCAGCCGTTCGCGTATCACGCCGAAATCGAGCTCACGATCAGCACGCTCACGAACCTGGGCTCCGGCTTGGGGCGGGTAACGCTACCGGAGTCTCAGCTCTCAGCCCCCAGCTCTCAGCCCACCCAACCGCAGAGCGGTTGGGTGGTGATGGTGCCCTTCACGCTCCCTGGGGAGCGCGTGCGCGTGCGCGTCTTTCGGAACCATAAAAATTTCTCCGAGGCCGATCTGGTTGAGGTGCTCACACCGTCGCCTGATCGCGTGGGACCGCGTTGTGCGCTCTTCGGCCGCTGCGGCGGCTGCCAATACCAACACCTCGCCTACTCGGCACAGCTCGAGTGGAAGCGCCGGCAGGTCGCGGAACTCTTGCAGCACATGGCGGGCATCACGGATTTTCCGGTCGCGCCGGTTGTTGGCTCGCCGCGCGAGTTTCACTATCGCTCGAAAATCACGCCGCATTTCAATCCGCCGCGCCAGGTGAAAAGCTCAAAGCTGAGAGCTGAGCGTCCAGAACCGAACTCAACCCCTTCGACTTCAAACACTGATTCCGGGCGCTCAGCGCTCAGCTCTCAGCTTTCAGCCCGCGCCTTAGGCGCGATGCCCATCGGGTTTCTGCGGCAAGGCACGCGCTTCGATATCCTCGATGTCCCGCACTGCCCGATCGCGACGGAGGCCATCAACGAAAAACTCGGCGAGGTCCGCGCGCGCGTGCACGCCAAAGCCGCCGCTGGCGACTACACGCGCTCAGCCACGCTGCTCCTGCGCGAAGCGAGCGGCACGGTTACCACTGACTACGAGGCGATCATCACGGAAACGATCAATGTAGCCGGCCTCGCTGAGGCCGGGCCGGGGTCAGCGACCCCGGCTACAACTGCACCGTTGCGCCTCCGCTTCCTCGCCCGAGATTTTTTCCAAAACAATCCCTTCATTCTGCCCGCCTTTACGCGCTATGTGCGCGAGCAGGCGGCGGCGAGTGGGGCGCGCTTCCTCGTCGATGCCTACTGCGGCAGCGGCCTTTTCGCGCTGACCGCCGCGCCGGCCTTCGAGCGCGTCGCCGGCATCGAGATCAGCGAGAGCAGCGTGCGCTTCGCCGGTGAAAACGCCGCGGCCAACGGCATCGCCAATGCCACCTTCACCGCCGGTGACGCGGCGCAAATTTTCGCCGGCCTCGCCGCGCACGCGCCGGCGTTTGCCCCCGCCGACACCGCCGTCGTGATCGATCCGCCGCGCAAGGGCTGCGACGAAAGTTTCCTCACCCAACTCTTCGCCTTCGGACCCCGGGCAGTGGTTTACGTGTCCTGCGATCCCGCGACGCAGATGCGCGACCTCACGCAATTCCTCGCCGCCGGCTACACGCTCACGGCCGCGCAGCCCTTCGATCTTTTTCCTCAGACCCGCCACCTTGAGTGCGTGCTGACGCTCGTCAAAGCACCGCTTCCCTCGTGAGCGGACCGGCGCGCTGGCCAACGGAGCGGGCGCGCCGCTCACGGTCAACCCGCCGAAAACATTTCCATTCGCGGCGTCGGTCCAGGCCTTAACAAGTTTGGCGTCACCGGCACGCTCGCGAATCCGCGCCTCGAGCTGCACACCACCGTGAACAACGTCGACACCACCGTCGCCAACAACGCCGGTTGGGCCGGCGCGGCCGCGCTCAGCGCAGCCTTCACGCAAGTCGGGGCGTTCCCTCTGCCCGCCACGTCCGCCGATGCCGCGTTGCTCATCTCACTCACGCCCGGCCAATATACCGCTCAGGTTACGGGTGCCGGCGGCATCACCGGCGTCGCCCACGTCGAGATCTACGAAATGCCGTGAGTCGGCCCTGACTCGCAACCCAGTCGCGTCGGAGCTTCGGCGGGCTTACAGGATTGCCAGCTGGAGAAGCCTACCCATTTTGCACGTCCTTATCCCCCCAGTCACCATGTCGTCCTCTGCTGCATCACCCTCCCACACTTGGAAATTTTTCCGCACGGGCGGTCTCGACCAAGTCACGCTCGCCACCGGCGCTGATCTGTTGGCGCTCGATCAACTCGATCAGAAACTCTGGGTCGCGCTCAGTTGCCCCGTGAAGGGCCTCGAGCTCGACGAGAAATCCCTCGCGCTGATCGACACCGATGGCGATGGCCGCATCCGCGTGCCTGAGCTGATTTCCGTCATTAAGTGGGCCGCCGCACACCTGAAGGACGCTGGCGATCTGCTCAAGGAGACTGACTCTCTCGCCCTCTCCGCGCTCAACGACGCCACGCCCGAGGGCAAGGCCGTCCTCGCCTCCGCGAAGCAGATTCTCAAGAACCTCGGCAAGACCGCCGAGACCATCTCGCTCGCCGACGCCTCCGACACCGCGAAGATTTTTGCCGGCACCAAGTTCAACGGCGACGGCGTCATCACCGCCGCCACGTCCGACTCCGCCGCGGCGGCGCAGCTCATCGCGGACATCATCGCCACCAAGGGCTCCGCGCCCGATCGCAGCGGCACGCCCGGCGTGAACCAGGCCACGATCGACGCGTTCTTCGCCGACTGCACGGCCTACGCCGCCTGGCACGTCGCCAACGCCGCGCCGCTCGGCACGCACTCCGCCGCCGCCCTCGTGGCCGTGAAGGCCGTGCGCGCCAAGGTCGAGGATTTCTTTGCCCGCTGCCGTCTCGCCGCCTTCGATGCGCGCGCCACCGCCGCCGTAAACCGCGCCGAGTCCGACTACACCGCGCTCGCCGCCAAGGATCTCGCGATCGCCTCCGTCGAGATCGCGCAGTTCCCGCTCGCGCGCGTCGAGCCCGGCCGCGCCCTTCCCCTCTCCGAGGGTGTCAACCCCGCGTGGGCCGGCGCCATCGCCGCGCTCCACGCCGCCGCTGTCACGCCCGCCTATGGTGCCGACAAGACGTCGCTCACCGCCGCCGAGTGGACCGATCTCAATGGCAAACTCGCCGCCTACGAGGCGTGGACTGCTGGCAAGACCGGCGGCTCCGTCGAGGCGCTCGGCTACGAGCGCGTCAAGTCCCTCCTGGCCGGCAAGGGCCGGGAGACGCTCACCGTTCTCGTCGCGCAGGATGCCGCGCTCGCCCCCGAGGCGGCCGCCATCGCCAATCTGGAAAAACTTCTCCGCTGCACGCGCGACCTCCGCGCGCTGCTCCACAATTTCGTCAACTTCGCCGATTTCTATTCGCGTGATCGCTGGGCCGCGTTTCAAGCCGGCACGCTCTATCTCGACAGCCGCTCCTGCGAACTCTGCATCAAGGTGGATGCCCCGCAGCCCCTTGCCGCGATGAGCAAGGCCTACATCGCCTACGTCAACTGCACGCGGGCCGGCAGCCCCGCGATGAGCGTCGCCTGCTGCTTCAGCCAGGGCGACAGCGACTACCTCTTCGTCGGCCGCCACGGCGTCTTCTACGATCGCAAGGGTCGCGACTGGGACGCCGTCATCACCAGCATCGTCGATAATCCCATCAGCCTTCGGCAGGCGTTCTGGTCGCCCTACAAAAAATTCGTCCGCATGATCGACGAGATGGCCGCCAAGCGCGCCGCCGCCGCCGATGCCGCGTCCAACGATCGCCTCGGCAAGATCGCCGATAAGACCGTCGCCGCCGCGGCTGATGCCGCGGCGAAACAGGCCGCGCAGCCCCCTGCCGTGGTCGTGCCCGCCACCGTCGCCAAGCCCGCCGAGCCGCCGAAGAAAATGGATGTCGGGGTCGTCGCCGCCATCGGCGTCGCCGTCGGCGCCATCGGTGGTGCGCTCGCCACGGTCGGCGCGAAGCTGGCCGAAATGCACTGGTGGCAGTTCCCGCTCATCGTCATCGGCGTGATGCTCGCGATTTCGCTGCCCGCGGTGCTCATCGCGTTTCTCAAACTCCGCCAGCGCACCCTCGGCCCGATCCTCGACGCCAATGGCTGGGCCATCAACGGCCGTGTGAAGATCAATATCCCGTTCGGCACCGCCCTCACCGCGCGCGCCGTCCTGCCCGAAGGCTCGATCCGCTCACTCGAAGATCCCTACGAGGACAAGGAAGCCGCCGCCCGCCGCCGCCGCACAATCACGATCATCGTTGTGCTGCTCCTCGGTTACCTCGCGCTCTGCCGTTACGACCCCTACGCCTCGACCGCCTCCGAGCACTGGAAGGGTTGGAACTGGAAGCCCTGGGCCGAGAAGGCCGCGCCCGCGAAGTAAGCTTCCCCATTTTTCTTCTCTCAAAGCCCGCGGGATCTTTCCGCGGGCTTTTTTGTCTTGGCGAAACCGTCGAAACAGGACGCTCCGCCTTTTTTGCCTCACGCCAAGGGCGCGGAGGGCCGCCAAGGAAAAGACAAAATACGCTGCGTCCTTTGCGTGAGGCCCTTTTGAGTTACCGCCCCTCCATCCACTCCGGCGACGAATACTGCTCAATCAATCCGCTCACTTCGTCCTCGTTGAAGTCCGGCCACGGTGTCGGCTCCGCGTCGGCGCCGAGCAGGGTGGCGATTCCGGCGACAAAATCGTCGCCGAATTTTTCCCAATCTACCGCCGTGCCGGCGGCCGCCTTCGCAATCGAACCCTGAAAGAGCAGGCCTTGTTTATTTCGCTTCTGCGCGGCGCCCGCGATCTTCTCGCCGCTGCGCTCGTGGACGACGTCATGGACTTCAGCGCGTTGAAAACACACGCCCGCCGGCCCCGGTTCCGCGGCCTCCGCTTCCCGGATTGCTTTCGTGATCGCCGGCACGCCCTGCGCGCGCAGCGCCGCGGCCAGCGCTTCGTGGACTTCGCGATAGCTCTGGGTCGCGCGCAACTCCTCCAGCGGATGCCCGCGCGGAATCACGAGTGAAAACGTCCAATCGTCACGGTGATCGACGAGCCCGCCGCCCGTCGGCCGCCGGCAGAGATCGAAGTGCTCGCCAGGAAAGGCCGCGAGCTGCTCGCGGATGAAAGCGATTTTCTGCGAGTAGCCGAACGTGAAGGCCGCGCCGCGCCACGCGTAGTGGCGGAAGCGCGGCACGGTCGGCTGCGGGTAACGCTGCAACAACAGAAAATCCGCCGCCATGTTTTCGGCGGCACCGGCGGTGCGCGTGGGGAGAATTTCGAATTTCATCGGGGCAATCGAGGACGCACGAAAGAGCGGAAACACGGAAGTAACAAACCGAACTTTCCGCGCCTCCGCGCTTTCGTGTTTCCGCGATTCAGGTTTGAGCCAGATACCACGCGCGGCATGGCACCGGCACCTTTAACTCGTCCAGTTGCTCTGCGATCGTTTGCGGGCGGGTTTTTAATTTGGAGGCGAGCGGCGCGAGGTTGAGCGCGAGGCAGGCCTGGCGTTTCTTCGCGACCTCCGGCAGCTCGACGCGCGCTACCCTCGCGAGCGGGGCTTGTTTCTCCGTGAGTTTGAAATGCTCGCGGATGCGGAGCCCGAGCGCGTGGCGCGAAATGAGTTCCGCTCCCGCCCAGTGAAAAACGCCGCGCACTTCCGCTCGCTCGCACAACTCCAGCATCACCTCGGCGAGATTTTCCGCCGTGCAGGTCTGGCGAAACTCGTCCGTGAAAAGCCGTGGCGTGCGGCCTGCGGCCCAGTCGGCAAAGAGTCGCTCGTGGTTGCTGCGCTGCCCGGCCGCACTGTTGCCCATCAGCAGCGGCGCGCGAATCGTGACGGCAAACTCGGCCGCGGCCGCTTGCACCGCGCGCTCACTTTCAAGTTTCTGCCGACCGTAAAGATTGATCGGCGAAACCGGATCGCCGGCGGAGTAGGGCGCGGCGCGTGTGCCATCGAAGACCTGTTCGGATGAGAGATGCACGAAGCGCGCGCTCACGTGATGCGCGAGGCGCGCGAGCGTCGCGGGCAGCGCGACGTTGAGCGTCTGGGCGAGCGCGGGATGGGCGTCGCATTGCTCTGGCACCGATATAGCCGCGCAGTTGACGATCGCATGGGGAAACGCGTCGAGCACCGCGGCGGTCACTGCCATCTCGTCCCCGAGATCCAGCGTGCGTTTCTGCGCGAGACCTTCGATTTGACCGGCAAATGATCCCACCGTGCCGATGACGCGATGCCCACGCCGCGCGGCCGCGCGAGCGAAGGCCGAGCCGACGAGACCCGATGCGCCGGTGAGAAAAATCGTCATGCGAGTAGTTCCGGCGAGATGTGCCAGCGCACGCTCCAGTGCGGTCCGATCCCTTCCAGCGCGACCGCGGCACATTTCTTCATGATGAACTTCACCGGCTCCGCGCGCCCGGCGATCAGCAGTGACGCCAGCGCGCTGAGCTGCGGCTCGTGGCCGACGATGGCAACCTCCTGCGTGCAGGCCTTGAGTCGCGCCGCCATCGCCACGGGATCGTCTTCGGGTTCGAGGCCGGGTTTGAGGGTGAGCGAGACCTCAAGTCGCAGGAGCCGGGCGAGCAATTCCGCCGTCTCGCGCGATCGGACCAGCGGGCTGTGCCAGATTTCATCCGGGGCAAAAGTAGCCGAAGTTTTCAAAAATTTTGCCAGCGCTTTCACCTGCTCGATCCCGCGATCACTCAGCGGCCGGGCGGCATCGTCCGCGGCATCGAGGGCGTGGGCGTGACGAATCAGATAGACGCGCATGACGTTTTTCCCGGCGGAGCGCTCAAGCATCGAGCAGCTTGCGCGCAGCGAAAACCAGATCGCTTAAGGCAAACGGCTTTTTGATCACCGCCTGCCGATTCACGCCAATCCACGAGACGGGTGTCTTTTGATCGCTTTTTCCCGTGCGAAGAATCCGGAGCGCCGGCTGGGCGGTGAGCAGCCTGCGCGCGAACCGCTCGCCGTCGCCCGCAATCGGCGCGATGAGCAGTTGGCACGGCCGGGCCTGACGCTTTTCGCGCCCGAGTTCGGCGAAGGACGGGACCGCCTGCACGCGATAGCCATCGGCGGTCAAGATACCGGCGACCATCTTGCGCACCACATCGTCGCGCTCGACGAGCAGCACGTTTTCCGTGCCGCGCAGCGACCGCAGCGGCACGATCGCCGGCGGCCGGGCGCTGACCGGTTCATCGACGGCGGGTAGCAGCACCTCGAAGCTTGAGCCGGTGCCGAGTGAACTCTGCACGGAAATCGTGCCGCCGCTCTGGTGCACCACCCCGTAAACCAGCGCGAGGCCGAGGCCGGTGCCCTTGCCCTCGGGCTTGGTGGTGAAAAACGGCTCGAAGAGATGCTTCTGCGTTTCCGCATTCATGCCCGTGCCGTTGTCGGTCACGCTCAACGCGACGTAGCGGCCCCGGGGGATGTCGGTGAACCGGCGGTGCCGGCTGGGTGTGAGCCTACTCACCGCGGTGCGGACAACGATGCGGCCTTGGGTGCGCAACGCATCGCGGGCGTTGAGGACGAGGTTGAGCAGCACCTGTTGAAACCGATCCGGGTCGGTGCGGACGTTCGGGAGGTCGGGCGCCAGTTCCAGATCGAGCGTGCCGGTGTCGCCGAGCAGCCGGCGCAGAATCGCGGCGTTTTCCTGCACGAGCGTGTTCAGGTTGATTACGCGGGCGTTCAACGGCTGGCGGCGGCTGAAGGCGAGGAGTTGCTGCGTGAGCGTCGCGGCCTTGCGCCCAGCGTGGTGGATCTCGGCGACCTGGCGCAGCGCCTGGGGATTGGCGGCGACGTGCGCGGCGAGGATTTCACAGTAGCCGTTGATCACGGAAAGGAGGTTGTTGAAATCGTGCGCCACGCCACCGGCGAGCCGCCCGACGGCTTCGAGGCGCTGGGTGTGCATCAACGCGTCCTGCAACCGGCGTCGCTCGGTTTGATCGCGGTAGGTGGCGACGATGTGCGTAAGCCGTGCCCTGCGATCGAAGATCGGATCGAGGCTCCACGTCGCATTGATCGTGGTGCCATCGCCGCGCGCGAGCAGCCCATCACCGACGAGCGTTTGTCCAGGCACGGCGCGCGGCAACCAGCGCCGCACGCGCGCCACTTCCGCCCGCCCGGCATGCAGGGTGCCATGCGACGCACCGACGAGTTCGCGGAGAGCGCGGCCCGTCAGGGTGGCGAGGGCGGCGTTGGCGAAAAGAATCTTCAGCCCGTGCGGACCGGCGCGGCGGCCCGCGATAAAAACGCCCGCGCTCTGCGCCTCCAGCGCCGCAGCCAGCAGACCCGCGGGCACGCGGGCGGTGGCCCGCGGCACCCGCGACTCACGGCGACGGGCACTCACGGCGCGAGTCGTTCCACCGACCAGTCGTCCTTGCCGCGCCGATAGCGCAACCGGTCGTGCAGTCGGCTGCGCCGGCCCTGCCAGAATTCCACGGTCTCGGGTGCAAGGCGCCAACCGCCCCAATTCGGCGGCAATGGCACCGGCTGCCCTTCGTATTTTTTGTCCAGCGCCTTCATGCTTTCCTCCAGCACGCCGCGCCCCGGGATGATCGTGCTCTGCTGCGCGACCCACGCGCCGAGCTGGCTCGCGCGCGGTCGCGATTGAAAATACGCCTCGCTCTCCTCGCGCGCGACCTTGGTCACCGCGCCCTCGACGATCACCTGCCGCTCCAGCGCGATCCAGGGAAACACCAGTGTGGCCTGCGCGTTTTCATGCAGCTCACGGCCCTTGCGACTCTCGTAGTTGGAGTAAAAAACGAAGCCGCGGCCATCGAGGCCCTTGAGCAACACGGTGCGCCCGGACGGTCGGCCCTCCCGCGTCGCCGTGCAGAGCGTCATCGCATTCGGCTCGGTCAGTTTCGCCGCCTCGGCCTCCTGAAACCATTTTTCAAACTGCCGAAACGGATCCCGCGCGAGATCCTTTTCCGTGAGTCCGGCCAGCGAATAGTCTTTCCTGAGATCAGCGAGTGCCACGCGTGAAACCGTGGGCGCGGTCACTCACGCTGTCAAAAATCATCTCGCGTGAGCGCGACGATCTGGGTCGCCGCGTTGGGAAACTGGCGCGTGAGGGCCGCGCGCGACCCCAACGTGAAAGCACGCTCGTCCCACGGCGGTGAAACCACGCAGCTGACGAGGGCGAACCCTTGCACAGTCGCACTAGCCGCCGCGGGCGCCAGCCGAGTGCCTTGCCAGACGCCTGCCGGCACCACGATCTGCGCCTGATCGCCAGCGGGCACGTCGTTGCCCAGTCGCGTTAGGCGCACCGCTCCGTCGCACGGATCGAGCTGCATGTGCTCAATCGGATCGCCGGCATGGAAAAACCAGACCTCGTCCAGTGTCATCCGATGCAGGGCGGAAAACCCTTCCGGCGTGATCAGGAAGAAAATCGCCGAGGCGGTGTCGTTGCGCCACGTCGGCCGGAAAAATCCGCCTTCGTGCGGTAGCGGTTCGAGCCCGAGCCGGGCGATCAGGGCGAGGGCAGTGTCGTTGGCCACTCCCGCATTCACGCAGGCGCCGGCGTGGTGCACAAGCGGGTGTTTTGGGCAGAGGGTCTCGTTTGTCATGGCGAGAAGCCGCGCTCCACGCGGTGCCGGAGCAATCCAGCTGGATCGCCACGGCGCGCTTCGCGCACCTCGCGATGACAATCATGCTGTGCGGCAGCCTTTGACCGCCGCGCACAAATCGTTTTGCTGGCTGGTCCATGACTGTAATTGACGACGCGATCGAAGCCGAGGCGGACCGCCTGTTGCGCGCACTCATGCACGTCGACTGCGACCCCCGCGGGAAAACGTGGAACTACGAGGCGTGCCGGGCCATCGCCCCGCTCACGCTCGAAATCAACCGGCTCAAAAAAGAAAAGGACGCCGTCATCCTCGCGCACTCCTACGTCGAGCCCGAGATCATTTACGGAGTGGGGGATTTCAAGGGCGACTCCTACTTCCTGAGCCTCGCCGCGAAAAAATCCCAGGCCAAGATCATCGTGTTTGCCGGCGTCGTCTTCATGGCCGAGACGGCGAAGATTCTCTCGCCCGACGCCACCGTCATCGTGCCCGACCGCGGCTCGGGCTGCTCGCTCGCCGACTCGATCGACGGCGATGGCGTGCGGAAGTTGAAGGCGCTCTATCCCGACGCGACCGTCGTCTGCTACATCAACAGCACGGCTGACGTGAAATCCGAGTCGGACGTCTGCGTGACCTCGGGCAACGTTTATCATATCGTCGAAAATCTCCCGGCGAAACGCATCCTATTTGTCCCGGATCGTCTCATGGGGCAAAACGTGCGCGACGAGCTGATGCGCCGCGGCATCGACAAGGAAATCATCACGTCCGACGGCACTTGCATGGTGCACGATCAGTTTGGCGTGGCGGACATCGCGGCGGCGCGCGCGCAATTTCCGGGGCTCAAGGTCGTGTCGCACCCTGAATGCACGCCGGAGGTCGCGGCCGTGTCGGACTTCGTCGGCAGCACGGGCGCGATGATGAAATACGTGAAGACGAGCGGCGCGCCGTATTATCTCATGCTCACCGAGTGCGGCCTCGTCGGCCGGCTGCAGGTCGAGGCGCCGGAGAAAAATTTCATCGGTGGCTGCCGGCTCTGCCCCTACATGAAACTCAACTCGCTCGAAAAAATCCGTGACGCCTTGGTCGCGCCGCGCCCCGATCAGATCGTGACGCTCGACGAAGGAATGCGCCGCCGCGCCGCACGGTGCATCGAGCGGATGTTCGAACTCTCGCCGGCCGATTAATCCCATCGTTATGCTCACTCCCCGCACCGACCACCTGATTGATCTCGCGCTCGACGAAGACGCCGGGCTCGGCGACGTCACGACTCGCGCGATTTTCTCCGCGCGGGACCGCGCGCGTGGGTTCATCGACGCCAAACAGGATCTCGTCGTCTGCGGCCTCGAAATCGCCGCGCGGGTGTTCGCCCGCGTCGATCCGACGCTGAAAATTTCACTGCTCGCGCGCGACGGTGATCGCGTGAAACGCGGTGCGCGCGTGATGAGCATCGCCGGGCCAACCGCCGGAATGCTGACGGCGGAGCGCACCGCCCTGAATTTTCTCCAACGGCTCTCCGGCATCGCGACGCTGTCGCGGCGCTTCGCCGACGCCGTGGCCGGCACGGGCGTGCGGATCGCCGACACGCGCAAGACGACGCCCGGTTGGCGCGCGCTGGAGAAATACGCGGTGCGGTGCGGCGGCTGTTTCAACCACCGCTCGTCACTCGGGGAGCACGTGATGATCAAAGACAATCACATCGCCGCGGCTGGTTCACTCGCGCGGGCCGTGAAACTAGCCCGCGCTGCCGCGCCGCACCTTGCGAAAATCGAGGTCGAGGCGAAGACCCTCACCGAGGTAAAGGAGGCGCTGCGCGCGCGCGCCGACGTCATTCTCCTCGACAACATGGCGCCCGAGATGATCCGTCGCGCCGTCGCGCTGATCGCAGGCGCGGCGGTGATTGAAGTCTCCGGCGGCGTGCGCCTCGACACCCTCCGCAGCTACGCGCTGCCGGGCGTCGACGTCATCAGCATCGGCGCCCTCACACACTCTGCGACGGCGGTGGATTTGAGTTTGGACGTGTTGCCCGCGCGCAAGAACCGGCGCTAAAAGCATGAAAACCCTCCGCACGGATTGTCTCGTGATTGGGGCTGGGCTCGCGGGCTCGGCCTATGCGCTCCAGGCGGCCAAGCTCGGGCTCACGGTGGAACTTCTGTCGCTGGCAGAACCGCTCGCGGCGAACAGCGACTGGGCGCAGGGTGGAATCATCTACGATACGACGCGCGACCCGGCGGCGCTGGCGAAAGATATTTTTGAGGCGAGCGATCGCACGGCTAATCCCGTCGCGGTTGATCATCTGGTGCGCGAGGGGCCGCGCGCGGTGGAGGAATTTTTGATCGAGGAACTCAAAGTCGGCTTCGATCGGGATGCGTCGGGGGCGCTCGATTTCACACGCGAGGGCGGCCACGGGGCGCGCCGGATCATTCACGCCAAGGATGCGACCGGTCACGCGATTCTCTCCGCCGTGGCGGCGCGCGTCGACACCACGCCGAAGATTACGCGCCGCGCCGGCTGGGTGGCGATCGATCTGCTCACGCTTTCGCACAATTCAACGGGCCTCGCGGATCGTTATGAACCGCTCACGTGTTTCGGCGCCTACGTGCTCGACACGACCACGGGTGAGACCGTCGCGATCGTGGCGAAGAAGACGATCCTCGCGACGGGCGGGCTCGGGCAGATTTTCCTGCACTCGACGAACCAGCCCGGCAGCGTGGGCCACGGCGTGGCGATGGCCTATCGCGTGGGCGCCCGCCTCATCGATCTCGAATACGTGCAGTTTCACCCGACGGTCTTCGCGAAGAAGAACGCGCCGCGTTTCCTCGTGACCGAGGCGCTGCGCGGCGAGGGTGGGGTGCTGCTCAACGCCCGCGGCGAACGCTTCATGGACAAGGTCGATCCGCGCGGCTCGCTGGCGTCGCGCGACGTCGTCGCCCGCGCGATCAAGCAGGAGCTCGCGGCAAGCGGCGAAGCCAACGTGTTCCTCGATCTCTCGGCGATGAAGCCGGACTTCATCCGCGACCGGTTTCCGACGATTTACGAGCGTTGCCTCACGCATGGAAACGACATCACGCGCGAGCCGATCCCAGTCGTGCCGGCGGCGCATTTTGCCTGTGGCGGCGTCCACGCCGATCTGCACGGCCGCACCAGCGTGCGCCACTTGAACGCGATTGGTGAGACCGGCTGCACCGGGCTGCACGGTGCGAACCGCCTCGCCAGCACCTCGCTCCTCGAATGTCTCGTGAGCGCGAAGTTCGCGGCCCAGGCCGACGGGGCCGATATCGGGCGCGATAAATTCCTCCTCCCCGACCCGCGCGAGTGGGAGAGCCCGACGCGCGAAGCCGATCCGGTTTTGATTCGGCAGGACATGCTGCAAATCCAGCACACGATGTGGAACTACGCGGGCGTGGTGCGCTCGCCGAAGCGCCTCACCCGCGCGCGCCGCATTTTGATCGAACTGCGCGAGGAAGTTCAAAGTTTCTACCGCGGCTGCCGTCTGACGCGCGATCTGATCGAGCTGCGCAACGCGATCCAGACGGCGCTGCTGATCGTGCATGCCGCGGCGCTGAACCCGCGCAGCAAGGGCTGCCATTACGTGATCGAGGAGGAGTAGGCGCACGGAAGAAGATGGGATCGGTGCGCGTCTGCGCGCGCCCTCTCCCAGAACAAGCTTGCGCCACTCTTCGTCCGCCCAACCTTCCGCCCCGTGGATTCACCCCGATCCGATTCGTTGAAGTGGTTCGCCGCCGAACTCGCCCCGCACGAGCCCGCGCTCCGCGCCTATTTGCACGGTCTCGCCGCCCCCTCTGATATCGACGATCTCGTGCAGGAGACCTACGCGCGTCTGCTCCGCGCCCGCGAGCGGGGTCCGGTTGCGCACCCGCGCGGCCTGCTGTTCGCCACGGCGCGCAACGCCGCCCGCGACCTCTTCCGCCGCCGCGCCACGGCCAACACGATTCCGATAGCGGAAATGGATGCGACCCGCGTCTTCGATGTGGCACCGAACGCCGCCGAGACCGCCAGCCGCCGGCAGGAAACCGACCTGCTGGCAGCTGCCATCGCGGAACTGCCGCCGCGCTGCCGTGAAATCCTCGTCCTCCGTAAACTTGAAAATCTCTCCCATCGCGAAATCGCCGGCCGGCTCGGCATTTCCGTGCACACCGTCGAAGCGCAGCTTACCAAGGCGCTCCACCGCTGTGAGGAATTTTTCGCACGCCACGGCCTGCCCTGAGTCATGAGCACGCCCTTGCCCCAACCTCCGCCCGAGGAAATCCGCCGCGCCGCCGCGCAGTGGACGATCCGCCGCGACCGCGGTCTCTCCGCTGGCGAGTCGATCGAATACGAACTCTGGCTCGCCGCTGAGCCGCGCCACGCCGCCGCCATGCAGCGCTCGTCCGCCGCGTGGTCCTTCCTCGATCGTATCCCGGAAAACGCCGCCGTGTCCGTGCTCGCCACCGCGACACACCGCCGTTCGTTTTGGCGACACACCGTTGTCATCGGTTCCCTCGCGACCGCCGCCGCCATTGCTCTCGTCGCCATCCACCTCACGCGTCCGTCCGCACTGCCCGCCTCACCTGTCGCGACCTCGCCCGCACCCGCCTCCGGCCCGCGCCTGTTCACGCTCTCCGACGGCACCGTCGTGCAACTCAACACCGGCGGCGAAGTCGTCGAGCAGTTTACCGCCGCCGAGCGCCGCGTGATCCTCGCCCGCGGCGAGGCTCATTTTGCAGTCACGAAAAATCCGGCGCGCCCCTTTGTCGTCCACGCGGGCAACGTCGACGTCCGCGCCGTCGGCACGGCCTTTAATGTCAACCTCCAGTCTGCCACGGTTGACGTCCTCGTGACCGAAGGCGTGGTGGAGTTGAAGGAAACCGTAGGGCCGGCGCTCGCCGCCGCGCCTGCCCTGAGCCGGTCGAACGGGCCGTTGCGCGACGAACGCGATAACCGCCATCCCGCGCCTGCGGGACCGGCAAGCGGCAGCCCTACAACCCTGACCGCCAACGAACGCGCCGTCATCTCCCTCACCGCCGCTTCACCCGCCTCAGCCGCGAGCGCCGCCGTCGTCGTCACGACGGCCACCACCGATGAAATCGCTCGCGCGCTGGCGTGGCAGGCTCCGCTCCTGCGCCTCGGCGGCCAGACGCTCGCCGAACTCGTCCTCGAATTCCAACGCCGCTCCGGTCAGCGCGTCATCCTCGCCGATCCCGCGCTCGCGTCGCTGCGCGTCGGCGGGCGTTTCCGCGCCGACGACGCCGAGGGTTTTGCCCACCTTCTGGCCACCACGCTCGATCTCGACGTGGAGCACGCGGCCGACGGCACGCTGGTGCTGCGGAAAAAAAAATTGGAAAACCGATAGCGGGAATCGCCGCCCGCCGCGTCTTCATCCGCCGTCGGCCTCCGGGCCGATGGGAAAACCCCATCCATGCTACCCTTCAACCGCCAGGTCGGCCGGCTCCCCAGCCTCCTCCTGGCGCTCTCGTTGATCCTTTTTTTCGGGACTTCGACGCTGTGGCTGAATGCCGCGACGGAGTTGTCCCGGCGTTCGTTTGCCCTCGCGGCGGCGGACGCGGAGGTGACGCTGGAGAAGTTTTCCGATCAGGCAGGCGCCCAAGTGGTCTATCTGATCGAGGACGTGCGAGGTGTGGCGACCAATCCCGTGCAGGGCACCTTTGCGATTCGCGAGGCGCTCGATCGGCTGGTCGCCCGCACCGCGCTGAGGGTGGAGCTGGAAGGGAAAACTGGAGCCTTTGTGATCAAGCGCGACCGTCAGACGCGCTCGGCCACGGAGCAGATTGCCAACCCTACCGCATCGAACCCACCCATGAAGAAATCCCTAGCCGCCCGCATTTTTGCGGTCCTCACCGCCCCCGCGGTTTTTGCCCAAGCTCCGGCCGCGAAGCCCGCGGACGAAGTCGTCAAACTTAACGTCTTCGAAGTCTCCGCCGCGGCGCCGAACCGCTACCAAGCCGCCGAAGTCACGAGCGGTGGTCGCATCCGCACCGCCATCTTCGATTCGCCGCAGACGATCAACGTCGTGACCGAGGCGCTGCTCAAGGACGTCGGCGCCGTGCGCATCCTCGATGCGCTCAAGTATGTCCCCGGTGTCACCGAGTCCACGCTGCCCAACGGCCTCGACCGCGTCACCGTGCGCGGCTTCCAGATCGACGGCGCGACGGTCGATGGGTTCTACGACATCACGCAGGCCAACATCGACCCGCTCACGCTCGACCGCCTTGAGGTCGTGAAGGGCCCCAACGCCATCCTCGCCCCCACCGGCAGCCCCGGCGGCACGATCAACAACGTCACCAAGAAGCCCCTCTTTGTCGCCCCGCGCCACAGCGTGCGCGTGGATTACGGCGTGTTTGACGCGGGCAGCGTCGAGCTCGATTCCACCGGCCGTATCGGCGATGCGAATTCGCCCTTCGCCTACCGCCTCCTCGTCGCCTACCGCAATTTCGACAACTACTACGGCAACACCGAGACCAAGCGCCACACCATCGCGCCCTCGCTCGCCTACCAGTTCAACCCGAAGACCAAGCTCGTCCTCCAGGCCGAGTTCTCCCGCTGGACCGCCGGCGCCTACCTCGGCATCCCGATCGATCCCTCGTCCGGCTCCACCAACACCGCCACGCTCCTCGCTGGCGTGCCGGCCCAGCGCTCCGTCTATGCGGAGGACATTTACCGCACCGACAATCGCTCCACCTACCGCGCCGTCTTCACGAGCGACATCAACGACAACCTCTCCGTCCGCGTCGCCGCCCGCCAGGCTTTCTACTACATGGACAACCAGGGCCTGAACTTCGCCAACGCCGTCCCCGGCGGCGCCCGCGATCCGCGCACCGGCCTCTACACGCCCGGTCTGATCTACGGTCCCGGCCCGACGTTCACGGCTTCGCCCGCGCCGGTGCAGCCCCGCATCTACACCCGCGGCGGCCAGCGCTCCACTGTGACGGACAAAAAACAAAATTTCCAAAACGACTGGGTTTACAACGTGAAGCTCGGCGAGGTGGCGTCCGTCACCAGCGCGGGCTTCGCCTACACCCGCCGCCTCCCCGACGGCCCCGAGGGCGTGCTCAACGAAAATCTCACCCACACCCCGCTCAACTTCGACGGCGTCATCCTCTCGCCGCTCACGAAGACCGGCGTCTTCAACACCCGCGACGCCAACTACGAGCTCACCCGCCAATACTACGCCAACGAAAGCCTGACGTTCCTCGACGGCCGCGTCATCGTCTCCGGCGGCGTTTCCAAGCTCGACGTGAGCAACTCCACCCGCCGCCTCCTCCCCGGCGCGACCAATCACGTCGTGATCAAAAACAAAAAGAACACGGTGAACTACGGCATCGTCGGCAAGCCCGTGAAGGACCTCTCGCTCTTCTTCGGCCACTCCGAGAACGCCTCGCCCGTTTCCACCAACCTCTCCCCCGCCGGCACGCCCGACTTTTCCGTCGGCTCGCAGGACGAGTTCGGCGCCCGCGCCCGCCTCCTTGAGGGCGGGCTGCAGGTCGGCGTCACGTATTTCAAGATCGCGCAGAACGCGTTCTCGATTCCGAACCCCGCCAACCTCACCGTCCCCGCTCCCGTCCCGCCCGCGCCGCTCCTCTACTCGGACCGCGCGGCTAAGGGCTGGGAGTTCGAGGCCACCTACGAAATCGCGAAGGGCTTCACCGTGATCGGCCACTACACCAACTTCACCAACCGCGATCCCAACAACATCCCGTTCCGCGGCACCGCCGAAAAATCCACCGCCGCGTGGGCGCGCTACGAATTCCTCACGGGCGACCTGAAGGGCTTCCACGTCTCGCTGGGCACCAACTGGACGGACAAGCGCCCCGGTGACGCCGCCTCCGGTCTCACCGCCGCGAGCACGCCGACCAACCTGATTCCGAACCAGCCGACCTTCTTCCTCCCGGCGCGCACGCTCGTCGATGCCGCCGCCGGCTACACCCGCGGTCCGTGGAGCTACCAGGCGAACGTCGACAACGTCTTCAACAAAAAATACCTCCTCGCCTCGCTCTCGCGCAACGCGGTCTACGCCGGCACCGCGATCAACCTTCGCGTCTCCGCGACCTATCGGTTCTAAACGTCTTCGGACAACTGTCCGTTATTGCGCCCGGGCCGAGCCACCGCTCGCCCGGGTTTTTTTTGGCCGCCGCGGTTCGCGACGTTGGTTACCTCTGATTGCTACGCGCCGGCCGTCGCGGCCCGTGCCCGCGCTTTTTCCACGATGGCGAGGAGCGCGCCGAAATCTTCGTCGCGCGTGCGGCTCTCGATCGTTACGTCGAACTTCGCGGCTTCGCGCAGTTCGGCCTCGGCGGTGGCGAGGCGGCGCGCAATTTCGTCGTCGTGATCCTTGGCGCGGCCGCGCATCCGCGCGACGAGCCGCTCGTGATCGAGGACGATGAAGATGGTGGTCATCGCGCGCTGGAGGGGCGCGTGCGTCCGCGCCACGCGGCGCAGGCTCTCGACCCCTTGCACATCGATGCTCATCACCAGGTCGCGACCGGCGTTGAGCGGATCGAGCACGCTGGATTTCAAGGTGCCGTAGAGCCGGTCCTCGCGGTCGCCGTGGACCTGCGCCCACTCAAGAAATTCGTCGGCGGCGACGCGACGGCGGAATTCCGCCGGCGCGAAGAAGTGGTAGTGCACGCCGTTGATTTCCCCAGCGCGCGGCGCGCGCGTAGTGGTCGTGACGACCCGCGAAAACTCCGGCCGCTCTTCCACCAGCCGGTCGCAGAGCGTGCTTTTGCCCGAACCGGCGGGGCCGGCGATTACGAGGAGCACGGGAGCGGGCATGCGCGCGGGAGGTCAGTAAGTTAACGCCACGACGGCGAGAACCATGCCGTAAGTGGCAAGCACGCCACC
>JANOAF010000015.1:0-7206 GCA_031411015.1 Opitutaceae bacterium
AAAGGGCGGGTCAGAGACCCGCCCTGCTTCGGAACCGGTCAGCAATTTCTTCACGCGCGCGCAGAACGCCGCGTTCGTTTCGCCGGCGGGCAGGCGTGTCCACTGCACGGCCTTGAACTCGCCCGGCACATCGGCCTCGGCATCACGCGTGGCGTCGATGACGACCGGCAGCAGAAAGGCCGTGCGCTGGGACATCATGTGCGTGCGCTCCGCGGCGAGTTTCCACTCCAGGCGGAAATATCCTTCGCGCCGCGCCTGCGTGTTCGCCGAGATTACCGGCAGGAAGAGCGCGCACGCGGCGATTTGCTGGCGAATCTTGGCATCCCATTGGTCACCGCCGCCGAGTTCGCTCTGGTCGAGCCACACTTCCACGCCGACCGCACCCAGCGCGTCCGCGATGCGCCGCGCCGCCGCCACGTCCTGCGACGCGTAGGAGAGGAAGACGGCATGGGGCGCACGCGCAGGCGGGGAAAGAGTCTCCGGCATGTTCGCGGGGAACCGTGCTGCCGGGAGTGCGAGCTTGCCAGTCGAAAACGGGATTGGAGCGGAAGGGCGCGTCTCAGGTTCTTGCCACTCCGGCGACGCAGGGCGTAACGCGGTCAGCTGGATCGCGTTTTCCGAACCAGCACGGTCAGGCTGACCGTGCTACGCTGCGGCGCGCTGCCACTCAATGAAGCGGGCGCGAAGGTCAGGTGCGCCCCTCCCGAAACGATTGGCGAATATCGTGGTGACACCTGACAACGTGATAACCACGCTGCGCCCCGATGAATTCCCAGTTGATTGGCGGCCTCGAAATTACCGGTCCACTGCATTCGCGCTACGCGGAGGTGCTTACCCCCGAGGCGTGCGCTTTTGTCGCCGGGCTGTGCGCGAAGTTTGGTCCCCGTCAGGTTGAACTCCTTGCGCGGCGCGTCGAGCGCCAGCGCGAAATTGATGCCGGGAAGCTGCCTGACTTTTTGCCCGAGACGGCGCACATCCGTGGTGGTGACTGGCGCGTGCCGCCGCCGCCGGCCGACTTGCTGGACCGCCGCACGGAGATCACTGGGCCCGTAGATCGCAAGATGGCGATCAACGCGCTCAACTCCGGCGCGCAGTGCTGGATGGCGGACTTCGAGGACGCCAATTCTCCCACGTGGGAAAACGTCATCGAGGGCCAGATCAACATGCGCGACGCCGTGCGCCGCACGATCACCTTCACCTCGCCCGAGGGGAAAAAGTATGCGCTGAAGGAAAAGACCGCGACGATCGTCGCCCGCCCGCGCGGCTGGCACATGGAGGAAAAGCACGTGCTGCTCGGCGGGAAGCGCATCAGCGCGTCGCTCTGCGACTGGGGATTTTATTTTTTCCACAACGCGAAGGAGCTGCTCGCGCGCGGCAGCGGCCCGTATTTCTACCTGCCGAAGATGGAGAGCCATCTCGAGGCGCGGCTGTGGAACGACGTCTTCATCCACGCGCAGGCCGCGCTCGGGATTCCGCGCGGCAGCGTGCGGGTGACGGTGCTCGTGGAGACGATCCTCGGTGCCTTCGAGTGCGAGGAGATTCTCCACGAGCTGCGCGAGCACGCGAGCGGGCTCAACTGCGGGCGCTGGGATTACATTTTCAGCTTCGTGAAGAAGCTGCGCAACCGCCCCGAGTATCTGTTTCCCGATCGCACGTTGATTACCATGACGGTGCCGTTCATGCGCGCCTACGCGCTGCACGTGATCAATGTGTGTCACCGCCACGGGGCCTACGCGATGGGTGGCATGGCCGCGCAGATTCCGATCAAGAACAACCCCGCCGCCAATGAGGCCGCGCTCGCCAAGGTCCGCGCCGACAAAGAGCGCGAGGCCCGCGACGGCCACGACGGCACGTGGGTCGCGCACCCCGGCCTCGTCGCCGCGGCAATCGAGGCGTTTGGCCAGCACATGAAGGGACCCAACCAGCTCGACCGTTTCCACGAGGTGAAGACCACTGCCGCCATGCTGCTTGAGCCCCTGCACGGCCCGATCACGGAGAACGGCGTGCGGTGGAACCTGCACGTCGGTGTGCGCTACCTCGAAGCGTGGCTCGGCGGCTCCGGGGCGGAACCGATCCACAACCTGATGGAAGACCTCGCGACCTCGGAGATTTCGCGTTCGCAGCTCTGGCAGTGGCTAAAATTTGGCGCGAAACTCGACGACGGCCGCAAGATCACCGGCGAAATGTATGACGCGCTGCTCGCCGATGAGCTGAAAAAAATCCGCTCCGAATACGGGGACACGCGCTACGATGGCGGCCACTTTAAGGACGCGGTCGAGCTGTTCATGCGGATGTCGAAGAGCGCGACGTTC
Source organism: Opitutaceae bacterium (assembly GCA_031411015.1). Lineage (GTDB taxonomy): Bacteria > Verrucomicrobiota > Verrucomicrobiia > Opitutales > Opitutaceae > ER46. Next base: position 2,313 of record JANOAF010000015.1, read on the forward strand.
GATGAGTTCCTGTCGCTGCCGGCGTATGAGTTGATGCCGTAGCGTCGGCGCTGGTGGCCGCGCCGCGAGCGCCGATCCCCGCGGCGTCCCTGCAAACAATGCCTACACTTGTTCAACTCAACGCGCTCGATCGCGCCGCGTTTACCACGGCGCTCGGGCATTTGTTCGAGCATTCGCCGTGGGTGGCGGAGGAGACTTGGGCCCGCCGACCGTTTCGCGACGCGGGCCATCTGCACGCCGAACTGTGCGCCACGATGCGCGCCGCGCCGAAAGAAAAACTACTCGCGCTCATCGAGGCACACCCCGATCTCGCGGGGCGATTGGCTCAGCAGAACCAGCTCACGGCCGAGTCGACGCGCGAGCAGGCGAGCGCCGGGCTCAACCAAATGAGCGCGGCCGAACTCACCGCTTTCCAGAAACTCAACGACCGCTACCGGACACGCTTCGGTTTTCCTTTCATCATCTGCGCCCGGCTCAACGCCCGCGATGCGATCCTGGCGGCAATGCAGACGCGGGTCGGCCATTCGCCGGAGGCAGAATTTGCAACTGCCCTGGGCGAAATCGAAAAAATCGCCCGGCTGCGGCTCGAGGATTTTCTCCGAAACTAATTTTTTGGGCCCACGGAACCCACGGAATTCACGGAAGCGGCAAGGTGGGTGACCGCGTTTTTTCCGTGTATTCCGTGGGTTCCGTGGGCAATTCTTTGCTTATGCCCGCCAAACTTAGCACCCACGTCCTCGATCTCACGACCGGCAAGCCCGCGGCTGGGATGAGGATCGAACTCTGGAATCTCGACGGCAAGCCGCACCTGCTCAAGGCGGTCGTCACCAATGCCGACGGCCGCACTGATGTGCCGCTGCTCGACCGCACCGAGATCGCGGTGGGCGCCTACGAGCTGCTCTTCTTCGTGAAGGACTACTTCGTGACGCACCATCGCGACAGCCCGTTCCTCGATCGCGTGCCCGTGCGCTTCGCGATCACGGACGCCGCGGTCGCCTATCACGTGCCGCTGCTTGTCACGCCGTGGGCCTACCAGACCTATCGCGGGAGCTGAGATGACGCCGGCACAGCAACTCGCCGGAATGCTCGATGAACTCGGCGGCATTTCGGACGAGAAGGGTAATCTCACGCGCACGTTTCTCTCGCCCGCGATGCGACGGGCAAACGCGCTCGTCGAAAAATGGATGCGCAGTGCCGGCCTCACAGTCCGCGAGGATGCCGTCGGAAATCTAATCGGCCGGCTCGAAGGCCCGCGGCTCAGAGTGAAGACACTGTTGTTGGGCTCGCATCTCGACACCGTGCGCGACGCCGGCCGGTTCGACGGTCCGCTGGGCGTGCTGTTGCCCATCGTGGCGCTGGCGGAGCTAAAGCGCCGCGGTGCGAAGTTGCCGTTTGCGGTAGAAGTAATCGGATTTTCGGAGGAGGAAGGCGTGCGGTTCTCCAGTGCGTATCTGGGGAGCAAAGGCTACTCCGGCCAACTTTGCGCGGCTGATTTTAAGGTGCGCGACGCGGACGGCGTGACGGTCGCGGCAGCGATGCAAAGATGGAGCGCGTTGACCCCAACGCGCTTTTCCGAGCGGACGAAGCGTCTTGAGGTCAAGCCGCTCCACCCGCGGAGGGATTCTCTGCTTGGCTACGTCGAAGTGCACATCGAGCAGGGTCCCTTGCTGGAAGCAAAGCGCCTCGCCGTTGGCGTGGTTTCGGCGATTGCCGGCCAGAGCCGCTTCAAGCTGACGTGGACGGGTAAGGCGGGACACGCGGGCACGACGCCGATGGCCTTGCGCCGCGATGCGCTCGCGGGTGCAGCGGAGTTTATCAGCGGCATCGAGGCGATTGCGCGGCGCACGCCCGGTCTGGTCGCGACAGTAGGTGCAATGACGGTTTCGCCCGGTGCCGGGAATGTGATTCCCGGTGAGGTCATCCACACGCTCGATGTGCGGCACGCGAAGGACGCGGTGCGCCGCGCGGCGTTGATGAAGATGGGCCGGCTGGCGACGGAGATTGCAAAGCGTCGCCTTCTCGAACGCCGCTGGGTGCGGACGCAGGACAACGCTGCGGTTGCCTGCTCAGCCGAACTGAGTGCCGAGCTTGGACGCAGCGTGCAGGCGGTGCAGGGGAAGAATATTTCGCTCGTGAGCGGCGCGGGTCACGATGGCGTCGTGATGTCGGCGCTTGCGCCGGTGGCGATGTTGTTTGTGCGATGCCGCGGTGGGCTGAGCCATCATCCCGACGAGTATGCTGCGCCCGCCGACCTTGATGTCGCGTTGCGCGTGATGGTGGACTTCTTGGCGCGGATGGCCCAACGACACTCCTGATGAAACGAACTGGTCCCATTGTCCGCCACAACACCAAGACGGTCCACGAGCCCGAGCGGCTCGATTTGGTCGTGCGGGGAGGCCGGGTCGTCACGCCCGCTGGCATCCTCGACGTCGAGATCGGGATTGTGCGCGGCAAGATCGTGCGGCTCGCGCGGCGCGTGACCGATGCGACCAATGCCACGCTGGATGCCGAGGGTCGCTACGTTTTTCCCGGCATCGTCGACGCCCATGTGCATTTCAATGAACCCGGCCGCGCGGACTGGGAAGGCATCGCGACTGGCTCGGCGGCGCTCGCGGCGGGCGGAGGCTCGGTGTTTTTCGACATGCCGCTCAACTCGGAGCCGCCGGTGCTCGACGCGGCGGGCTTGCGCGAGAAGCGACGCATTGCCGAGGAAAAATCCTGCACGGACTTCGCGCTCTGGGGCGGACTCACGCCGGGCAATCTCGACAAGCTCGCCGGCCTGCGCGACGCGGGCGCAATCGGGTTGAAGGCGTTCATGTGCGATAGCGGCATCGCCAGTTTTCCGAGCGTTGATGCGCGGGTGCTGCGCGAGGGCATGAAGCGGGCGGCAAAGGTGGGCCTGCTCGTCGCCGTGCACGCGGAAGACGATGCGCTCGCGGCGAAGCTGGCGGCGAAAATCAAAAACTCCGGCCGCACCGATGCGAAGGCGTGGCTCGATTCGCGCCCGGTCGAGGTGGAACTCACGGCGATTCGCACCGCGCTGGAATTGGCGGGTGAGACGGGCTGTGCGCTGCACATCGTGCATGTGAGCACGCCGGAAGGCATCGCGCTGATTACGGAGGCGCGTTTGCAGCGCGTGGATGTGACGGCGGAGACCTGTCCGCATTATCTTTTGCTGAACGACAAGGATGTCGTGCGCCTAGGCCCGCTCGCGAAATGTGCGCCGCCCCTACGTGACGAGAAAAGCCGCAAAGCTCTCTGGGCCGACTTACGCGCGGGCGACATCCAGACGATCGGCTCCGATCACTCGCCGTCGCGACCCGAGATGAAGGACTCTGCGAACATGTTCGCCGTGTGGGGCGGAATCGCCGGCGTGCAGCACGGCTTCGAGCTGCTGTTCTCCGCGTGCGAGAAAACGACCGACAAAGATTTGCCCGTGCTCGCCGCCGTGCTCGCCCGCAACGTCGCGCGCCGTTTCCAAATCGATGATCGCAAGGGCGAGATCGCGCTCGGCCGTGACGCGGATTTTTCCTTCATCGAGTTTGGCAAGCCACGGACAATTCAAGCCGAGGATCTTTGGACGCGGCACCGGATCAGCGCTTACGTGGGTGAGCGCAGCCGGGCGCGGGTGACTCACACCTACGTGCGTGGCGTTGCGATCTATGCCGACGGTCGGTTGACGAATCTGCCGCAGCCGGGTCAGTTTCTCGCACCCCACCGACCCCGGTGCTGAGGTTGGGCAACAAAGCTCCCCGAGCGCGGCCACGATTCACTCCTTAGTTTTTTCATCATGAGCATTCCCTATGGACAGACCCGCACGCGTGTCGCCGCTCGCCACGCCCTCATCGCCCCGGATGGCCACGTGAAGAGCACCGTGCCCGGCATCACGGGCGCGGCGACCGTGATTCTCATCAACGGGGCGATGGGCGCGAATTTCGCGCAGTTGCTCGTCACGTTCGAATCCGGCGGCCGCGCGGATTTCTCCGGCAGTGAAATCGAGACGGCTGGGTATTTCGAAAAAGGCGGCGCACTTGTCCGGATCGGCCGGGAAAAAGCCAAGTGCCGTGCGGGCGAATTTTTCTTCGCGCCGGCCGGCGTGCCCTGGTCAATTACGGCGGCCAAGGCGGGGACACGGGTGACGCTTTTTCAGAAAAAATTTGTGCCGCTGGCCGGTGTCGTCGCTCCCGCGGCGATCATCGGCGATGCGGCGGACGTAAAGGGCCAGCCATTCCTTGGCGACCCGGATGCGCGCTTGCAGGTGCTTCTGCCGGACGTGCCCGCGTTCGATCTCGCGATGAATATTTTCACCTACCAGCCGGGCGCGACGCTGCCGTTTGTCGAGACGCACGTGATGGAGCACGGGCTTCTGATGCTGGCGGGGCAGGGTGTTTATCGCTTGGAAGACTCGTGGTATCCCGTCGCCGCCGGCGACGCGATCTGGATGGCGCCGTATTGCCCGCAGTGGTTCGTCGCGATGGGCAAGAAGCCTGCGAGCTACCTTTACTACAAGGACGTGAACCGCGCGGCGCTGTGACGCCTTGATGAGCCTGAAGGCAGGCTCCTCCCTTGCGCGGTCCGAACATTGCTGTTTCCTCGTTCCCCATGGAATCAGCCGAGGCAACTTTCGAGTTCACCCTTAACGGCAAACCGGTCCGCATCGCCGGCCTGCCCGCGACGACGACGCTGCTCGACTGGCTGCGGCATTCAGGCCGGACCGGCAGCAAATGCGGCTGCGCCGAGGGCGACTGCGGCGCCTGCACCGTGGCGATGATCGACCGTGATGCGGCGGGGCAGCCCGCCTACCGCGCAATCAACTCGTGCATCGCGCTGCTGCCGATGTTCGCGGGGCGCGAGGTGGTGACGGTCGAGGGGCTTGCCGAGGGCGAGGCGTTGC
>JANOAF010000016.1:0-8920 GCA_031411015.1 Opitutaceae bacterium
CCTGATGCACCGGCTCCGGCTTCGCGCCGCCCGCTTTCACGACCGTGAGTTTGCCGGGCAGCGAGGCGACGTAAATGCGGCCGTCGGCCGCGACGGGTGAGGCGTAGTAGTTGCCGGTGGCCGGCAGGCGCTCCTGCGCATAGACCGGCTCGCCCGTCGTCGGATCGAGCGAGGAGATGAGGCCGCCATCCTTCACGAAATAGAGCCGCCCTTCGTAGAGTAGCGGGCACGACACGTAGGGCAGCGCGCGGCGGTATTTCCAGGCGACGTGCGTCTCGCCGATGTCGCCGCGCCCGCCGGGCTTCACCGCGACCAACACATTCTCGGCGCGGGCGTCGCCGGATTTAATCCGCTCCCAATCTTCCGGCGTGATCTTTCCGTCGCGATTGCGGTCGAAGGCCCGGAGGTAGTCGCGCCGGCTTTCGGGGATCTCCTCCAACTCGACGACGCCGTCGCCGTTTTTATCGTAGGCCTTGAGAAAGGCGTCCCATGTCTGGCGCGGCGAATCGGCCTGCCCTGGGGACCACGCGGCAAAAAACAACATCCCCTCCCCCATGATCGGCGTCGTGCACACCGTGCCCGTCACGCCGGGGATTTTCCATCGCTCCGCGCCAGTCGCGAGTGCGTAGCCCTTGAGTTGCGCCGAACCGGCCAGCACGATCTCAGTGCCCGCCGCGTGTCGCCAGATCGCAGGGCTGCCGAAGCTGCCCGTCGCCTCCGTGCGCGGCGTTTCCCAGACGGTTCGGCCCGTCTTTACGTCCACCGCGAGCAGCGTGGAGAACTGATGCTGGTCGCGGTTCAGCAGCACGATTCCGTCGGCGATAATGGGCGAAGTACCCGTGCCGAATTTCCCACCGCTCTCCGCCACTGGCAGCGGTCGCCGCCACAATTCCCTCCCTTCAAAATCGTGACACACGAGGCCCCACGATCCGAAATAACTCACGACGCGCGTGCCGTCAGTCGCAGGGGTGGAAGCCGCCGGACTGCCGTCGGCGCGATGAAATTCCTCGAGCCGTTCCACCGGCAACGCGCGCGTCCAGAGCAGCCGGCCCGTCGTGCGCTCGTAGCCGCGCACTTCAAGATTCGGCTCCGCGTAGGTCGTCAAAAAAATCCGCCCGCCCCACACGCACGGCGACGAGGGCGACCACGGCACCTCCACGCTCCACTGCACATTTTCCTTCGGCCCGATCTTCAAAGGGGGACGCGCATCGGCGGCGGCGACGCCCGCCGCATCGACCCCGCGAAATTGCGGCCAGATTTCCTCCGCACCGTCCAGCCGCGCCAAAACAAACAATGCCATCACCGCCGCCACGCCGCACGTTGACCGGATGCTCATGCGCACCACAGCGACGAAATCCTGCAGCGGGCGCAAGCCCGCGGCGGAAAGTTCGGCATTGCGCCTCCGCCCGCTTCGGCGCTCACCATGGCGCATGCGCTTTCGTTTACCCCCGTTCGCCCCGGTTATGTTTCTCGCCGCCTGCACCACGCTGGCTGTCTCCGCCGCCGATCTGCCCGACGGCGTCCGCCGTGTGACCGTCCTCAACTACCCGGACTGTTTCGAACTCTCTAACGCCGACACCCGCGTCACGCTCGGCCATCACGTCGGCGGCCGCGTGCTCGAATATGCATGGCGCGGGAAAAACGCGCTCTACCTCGATCCGCTGGAGGCGAAGTGGACCGCAGGCGATGGGCTGAAGACCGCGCCGAGCGCCGGCCGCTTCGACATCGGACCGGAAAATATCATCCCGAAGCGCGAGAAGCTTTGGTCCGGCGCGTGGACCGCCGAAGCCATCGGTCCGCGGGCCGTGCGCCTCACGAGCCAGCCCGACGAGGCGACGGGCGTGCAGCTCATCCGCACCTTTCGCCTCGACGCGACGACCCCCCACCTCAGCTGCGAGCAGACGATCCGCAACGTCTCCCGCGAAACAAAATACTGGGCGCACTGGAGCCGCACCTTCGCGGTGCACGGCGGCATCGGCGTCATCCCGCTCACGCCGGAGACGCGGCGCTTTCCCCTCAACTGGATCATGTATGGACCCGACTCCACGATCCAATATCGCCCCACCGATCCCAACGTGCGCACGCGCGGCGCGTTTCTCGAGGTGCTCGGGCCGACGCGCTACCCAAAGCTCGGCTTCGACTCCAACGGTGGCTGGTTCGCCTACGTGATGCCGCACGGCCAGGCCTTCGTGAAACGCTACGCCTCACCGCGCGACGCCGTCTACCCCGAGATGGCCGGCCTCACGATTTGCCTCTGGTATCCGCCAGCGACGATGACGCCCGCCTGCGAACTCGAGCCGCACGGCCCGCGCAACACCATCGCGCCCGGCGCGAGCGCCAGCTACACCGAAAACTGGTATCTGCTGCCCCACCCCTTCCCCGCCACCGGCGCATCGATCGATTTGGAAAAGCTCGCCGAGCAGGTCGAGCGCGAGACGCGGTGATCCAACGGTGTCCCCGCGAAACACACCAAAGACACGAAAGAAAAACCGCGGGGATCGCGGAGAGAAAATCATTCCTCACGCGAGGAATTTGTCATCAAGAGTGGGCGGATTCCCTGCTTCTGATTTTCGTGTCTTTCGTGTGTTTCGTGGTGACCACTTCTGCGTGGAATCAGCTACGGCCGCGTAGTTCAGTTCGCGCCGATCCGATAAAGATTCTCCGCCGTCCGGATGAACAACGCGCCATCGACCGCCGCCGGCGAAGCGAGGGTGAGCTCGCCGAGCGGATTGGTCGCAAGAATCGCAAACTCCCGCGCCGCCTTCACCACGGTGGTCAGCCCGTTTTCATTCAGAAAATAAATCCGCCCATCCGCCACGATCGGTGCCGCGGAATAGTTGCCGGCAATCCGTTCCTGCCAGAGCACGCGGCCCGTCCTCGCCTCCCAGCAACTCGCTAGGCCGGAGTCGTTCACCGCGAAAAGATCGTCGCCCACGACGACCAGCGCGGGCGTGAGCGGCGCGCCTTTCGCCACGCGCCACGCGACGTGCGTGTCCGTGACATCGCCCACGCCATCGGGCCGGATCGCGAGCAACTCGGTCCGCAGGTAGCCGGCCACCACAAACACCAGCCCGTGCGCAAACACCGGGCGCGGCCCGACGGAACTGTCGCGCGCGTAGCGCACCCGCCAGAGTTCACGGCCATCCTCGGGATCCAGCGCCGTCACGGCTCCGGCGCCCACGACGACGATCTGCCGGCGGCCGCTCGCCTCAATCGCCAGCGGCGTGCCGAAGGAGAATTTCATTTTTCCCGGCAATACGCGCGGCACGCGCCAGCGCGTTTGTCCCGTGGCCTTGTCGAGCGCCGTAACGAACGGCGCGGTCGCGCAGTCGGCGACATAGACAAGCCGATCGCCCGCGAGAATGGGCGAACCGCCGCCCAGCGGCACGGGATCGAAGCGCAGGCGCGGGTTGCGCCAAAGGACTTTTCCCGCGCGATCAAGGCACGCCGCGCCGTGGTGGCCGGCATAAACGTAGATGCGATCACCCTGGACGATCGGCGTGGCGTGGGCGGCCGAGGTGCGTTCGTGCCCCTCGCGCAGCGGCAGCTCGGCCGTCGAAAAGAGCGCCGTGCGCCACTCGACCCGGCCGGTGCCGGCATCCAGGCACCAGAGCTGGACGGCCGGTGCGCCCGAGTCGTCCGGGTGCGACGACGTGACAAAGGCGCGCCCGCCATCGAGCACGGGTGACGAAGCGCCCGTGCCCGGAATCGCGGTTTTCCACGCTACATTCTTTTCCCCGGACCACTCCACCGGCACATTCACCGCCGCACTGCCGCCCTGCCCCGTCGGCCCGCGAAACTGCGGCCAATCGCCCGCCGCTTCCGTCGCCACCAAACGGCCAAGGACGAAATAGCCCAGAGCGAGAATTCGAACGGTCAGCATGCGGCAGACCGCCTATTTTCCAAACGCCCACAGCCGCTTGTCCGTGCGCACGTAGATTACGTCGCCCACGATTGCGGGGCTAGCTAGGATACGCTCACCGAAATCAACCTGGTGCAAGATTTCCGGTTTCTCGCCGCCGACTTTTACCACCGTGAGTTTACCGGGGACGGAGGCCAGGTAGAGGCGGCCGTCCGCCGCGACGGGTGACGCATAGTAGCTGCCCGGCGCATTGGGCAGCCGCTCCTGCGCATAGCTCGGCTCGCCGGTCGTCGCATCGAGCGAGGAGAGAATCCCGCCATCCTTTACGAAATAAAGCCGACCGCCGAAATGAATCGGCGAGGACACGTAGGGCAGGCCTTTGCGGTAGCGCCACGCGACGTGCGTTTCGGTGATATTGCCCGTGCCGCCGGGCTTCACGGCCACGACAACATTCTCCGAGCGCGTGGATTCCGCCTTCATGATGTCCCAATCCTCCTTGGAAAATTTCCCGTCGCGGTTCGCATCCACCCCACGCCAATAGTCGATGCGCTCCTCCGGCACCTCGGAGAATGAGACGATGCCGTCGCCGTTTTTGTCGTAGCGTTTGTAGAACTCCTCCCATGTCGGCAGCGGGGAATCGGCCGTGTCGTTCGACCAAGCGGCGAAAAACAGCCGGCCGTCAGCCACGACGGGCGTGGTGCAGACATAGCCGGTCACGTTTTCGACGAGCCAGCGCTCCGCGCCGGTTTTCAAATCGTAGCCCTTTAGCCGGCCCACCGCCGCCAACACAATCTCGTCGGTGCCGTTGTTTTGCCAGTGCACGGGCGTGCCGAAACTGCCGGAGGAATCGGGCCGCGGTGTTTCCCAAAGTTTTTTGCCGGTCTTCACGTCGAGCGCGAGCAGCGTCGAGAAGCGATGCTGGTCGCGGCTGATCACCACCCGCTCGCCGACGATAATCGGCGAGGTGCCCGTGCCGTATTGGCCGGCGCTGAGCGCAAGCGGCAGCGGCACGCGCCATAGCTCCTTGCCCTCGACGTCGTAGCACACGACTCCGAACGATCCGAAATAACTCACGACATAGCGGCCATCGGTCGCGGGCGTCGAGGCCGCCGGGCTGCCGTCGGAGCGGTGGAAATCCTCCACTCCCTCCGGCTTGATGCCGCGCGCCCAAAGCAGCTTTCCATCCGCCCGGCGGTGGCAGCGCGTCTCCAGCTGGCCGGCGGTGAACGTGGTCAAAAAAATCCGCTCGCCCCAAATGCACGGCGACGAGGGCGACCACGGCACCTCGACGCTCCACTTCACATTCTCCCCCGGGCCGATTTTCGCCGGCGGATGCGCTTCTGCGGCCACGCCTGAGGCATTCGGGCCGCGGAACTGCGGCCAGTTCTCCGCGGCGCCGGCGCGGAACGGGGCAAGACAAACGAAGAGACGGAGCAGAACGGGGCACGGGGAAACCATGCGCCAAGTCAGCCCACGCGCCCGCCGACCGCAAGCCGTCAACGCGCCGCCGCCGGACCGGCGATGCGAAAGAGATGTTTCTCGCCGCGGATCATCAGCGCGCCGGGCAACACCGCATAAGATGCCAGCGTGCGCTCACCGAGTTTGTTCACGGCCAGTTTTTCAAAAGTCCGCGAGGCCTTCATGACCGTGCCGACGCCTTCCTCACTGAGAAAATACACCCGCCCTTCCGCAGCGATCGGCGACGCCGAATAGTTACCCTCGATTTTTTCCTGCCAGTGGACGGTGCCCGTCTTCGCATCGAAGCAACTCGCCACGCCGCTGTCCGCGACCGCGTAGAGTTCGTCGCCCACGACGATAACCGACGGCGTGAGTGGCGCGCCCTTCGTCGTGCGCCACGCGATGTGCGTGTCCGTCACATCGCCCGCGCCGTCAGGTCGAATCGCCAGCAGGTCGGCGCGGTTGAAACCCGTCGCGATGAAGAGCAGCCCGTGCGCAAACACCGGCCGCGGCACCACCGAGTAGCCCTGTCCGTAGCGCACGCGCCAAATCTCCCGCCCATCTTTGGGATCAAGCGCCGACACCGCGCCGCTACCCGGCGAGATAATCTGCGTGCGACCTCCGATCGTGATAACCAGCGGGGTGCAAAATGAAAAATGCTGCTTCACGTCCACGTGGCGCGGCGTTTTCCAGACGAGCTCGCCGGTCGTCTTGTCGAGCGCGGCCACAAACGGGTCCTTCGTGCCATCTGAATTGAACACCAACAAATCGCCGACCAGCACCGGCGAGCCACCATTACCGTGCAATGGATCGTAGCGCAGCCGGTTGTTGCGCCAGAGAATTTTTCCCGCGCGGTCGAGGCATGCCGTGCCGTGATGACCAAAGTGAACGTAAACCCGCTCGCCCGCGATAATCGGCGTCGGGCTCGCCGGGCTGTTCTTCGCATGGATCGGCTGCACGCTGGCCTCAGTCGCCGCGAAAATTTCCGTTTCCCACAGCGTGCGCCCGTTCGCCGCGTCGAGCGCCAGCGCGCGGAGGGAGACGCCTCCGTTCGCGTTATCCACGCCGGTGGTGAGAAAAATCTTCCCGTCGCTAATCGCCGGCGACGACCAACCGGCCCCTGCCACCGCAACTTTCCACGCGACATTATTTGTCGCCGACCACTCGACCGGCAGCCCGGTCGCCGTGGAAATCCCCTGCCCCGTCGGCCCGCGAAACTCCGGCCAGTCACCGGCCGGCGCCGAACTGCAAACCGCCCAGCCCAAAGTTGCCATCGCCCACCACGAGTTCATTCGACCGAAATTCATGTGCCGTGTCTACGTCATGCCCCGCCGCAATCCAGCTCGAATCGCTGCCCCAGGCATGCGGCCCGCCCCGATGGACGATTACCTGGCGGCCGCGGCCGGTTCCGCCCCAACAAACGCAATCAAGTCCGCCATCGCCGCGGGATCGAGGGCAGCTTCGAGGCCTTCCGGCATGAGGGAGCGACCAGAGCTGACAAAGAGGCGCACCTCGTTCCGTAGGATCACGTGCTCGGTGCCGTCGAGGCCGCGGAGCGTGATGCTGTTGCTCGCCTCGGCCACGAGCATCCCGGCGAGCGAGCGGCCGTCGAGCAGCGTCGCAGCATACATCATGTAGCGATCCTCCACCGCGCGATTCGGGTCGAGGATGTGGGTGACGAGATACGGCGCACTGCGGTCTTTCACGACCGCGAGGTCGGGACCAATCGCCCCGCCGCGTGTCGCGCCAAAAGAATGGCACGCGCTGCAGGTCTGCGCGAAAACCTTCGCCCCTCGCGAACCATCACCCTGTTTGCCCGCCAGTGCCGCGAGCATCCGATCGATCGCTGCCTGCCGGTTCGGATCGGTCCCGGCCTGAAAGATGCGCGTCGCACGGTCGGCCAGCTTCGCATCGATGTGATGCGTCAGCCGCTGCTTCTGCGCCGGGTCGATCTGCGCGAGCATCGTCGGATCGGCCTCGACGCGGTCGAGCAGCACCTGCGACCACGCCACCCGGCTCGTCACGAGCTCGATTGCGGCCGTGCGCACGGCCGGACCATGGCTGCGCCAGCCGGCGAGCACGCGCTCGGGGACTGCGGGGCGGTTCATGCGCCCGAGCGCCGCCATCGCCGCGACCTGCACTTCGACCGACACCTGCGGTCCAAGCAGACCGGCGAGAAACTCAAAATCCTCGTCCTGCTTAGACCGATTGCGGCCCAGGAGGCGCACCGCCGCAACGCGATCAGGGACCTGGGCACCCGGTTCCGCCGCGATCCGACGCGCGGCGGAAAAAACCTCATCCGTGCCGGTCAGCGCGCGCTGCATCGGCGCGTCCGCCGTGCGCTGGAGTTGCGCGAGGGTCTTGTTGTTGCGTTGGAGCCAATCGAGCAATTGCGCGAGTGCGGCAAACGCCGCGGGCAAATCTTCCGCCTCGTGGCGGCTCGCGATGCTCGTGAGCAGGCTCGCCAAGGCCTTCGCATTTTCGGTCACAGTCGCGACTTCGATCCGCAATGAGTCAGCATCGGGGCCGGCGCGTTGTAACGCCGCCATCAACGTGTCCGCATGCGGCAGCGCCGAACTCAGCGCCGCAGCCTTTACGAAGCGGTCGCGATCGCTGCGGAGCAAGCGTGCGAGCGCCTCCCCGGCCGCCGGCGATTTCCACTCTCCGAGCGTGTAACCGGTCTGCAGCCGCACGCCCGCATCAGGATCGTCCACTTTCGCCGCCACGGCGGCCAGCAGGCTGGGTTCGGTCACGGAAAATATTTCGCTCAACCGCACTGCTTGCCGACGCACGCCCGCATGCGAATCGTCGAGCGCGCGGCGCGCGATGCGTGGCGTGAGTGCCCCGAGCGTGTGCAGAGACCAAAGTGCCTGTGCGCGCGACTCAGCCCGCGGAGCCGTGGCGGCAAGTTTCTCCAGCAGCGCCGCAGCCTCGGCCGGCTTGCGCCACGTCAACTGCTGCTGCGCGAGATCACGCACGACGCCGCTCGGGCTTTCCAACGCGGCCACCCATTCCGCCGTCGTCCCGCGACTGAGATTCGGCACGCGGCGCAGCGTCGCCCCTTTCGGTCGCACGCGGTAAATGCGCCCGTGTTCCGAACCCGCTCTCAAATCGCCGAGCTGCTTTTGCCAGGCATCGGGAATCCACTGCGGATGCTCAATTACGAGCCGATACATGTCGGCGATATAGAGCGCCCCGTCGGGACCGGCCCGCGCTGCGGTGAAGCGCGACCAATTATCCGCTGAGGCAAAAAACTCCGATTCCCGCTCGGCCGCCGCACGCTCGCCGACAAATGTCGCACCCACCGGCCGCACGATCTCGCGGTGCACGAGATTGTGCACGGGTTCGCACACGAAAATATTTCCGGAGAATTCCGCGCCCAGAAAATCATCGCGATAGATCGCCGTCCCGCAGGCGGAGGTGAAATGATTGAACCCATGCGGGTCGTTGAAGCGCGCAAAGGTTTCGCTCGCGGGAAACACGCGCGCCGCGCCCGGACTCGCTCCCAGCGTCACGATCGCGTTGGGCGGCACGAGGTGCGGATTGCGCCGGAGGTAGTGTTCCTCGAGCGCGTAGTGCCAGAGCGGATTGGAGTTGTTG
>JANOAF010000017.1:0-1632 GCA_031411015.1 Opitutaceae bacterium
TTTCGCGCTCCCCCGCCATCTTGGTGTAGGCGACAAAAAACAATGGCCTTGGTCTTCTCGTTCCTGGCGTCGTTCATGGCCGTTTAGCCGGCCGTCGCCCCGTAGCAACTAACCTTCCCGTCACGCGAAGCCGACTTTCGCGCCTTGGCAAGAGGTTCTATCGCTGGCTCACGGGTGGGGAATTTTTGCATCGCAAATCACCTTTCGAACGGGGAAATAATCCCGTCACCTTTCCCCGCTGCCTGCGTCTTTTCGGACCTGCCTCACCGCTCAGCGCGAGGTTTTCCATCTCGCAGCTCCCGCGTCCCTTTTTCCCACATCTCATCCTCACGTCATGGCCAAATCCAAAAGTTACGGTGGTCTTATTTTTCTCCTTGTCGTCATCGCCGTCGGCGGCGGCGGCGCTTGGTATTATTTCCGGGCCAAGACCGACGTAAAACCTGAGTTCCAAACGGCGAAAGTCTCACGCGGCGACATCATCCAGTCGGTCACCGCCACGGGCGATTTGCAGCCGGTCATCACCGTGGATATCGGCGCCCAGGTCTCCGGCCAAATCAAGGAGGTCCGGGTGGACTACAACTCGCAGGTAAAGAAGGGCGACATCCTCGCCCTCATTGATGAGGCCACCCCGACCCAAAGACTCAAGCAGTCGGAAGCCGATCTCGAATCGACCAAGGCCAACAACCGCCTGCTCCAAATCAACGCCGACCGCACGCGCGATCTTTTCACCAAGAAACTCGTGTCGCAGCAGGAACTCGACAACATTGAGGCTCAGCTCGCCCAGTCCGCTGCGTCCATGCTCACGCGCAACGCCGCCGTCGAAAACGCCCGGCTCGATCTCTCGCGCTGCACCGTCACCGCGCCCATCGATGGCATGGTGCTCGATCGCAAGACCGACATCGGCCGCACCGTCAACGCCAGCATGAACGCCCCTGTGCTCTTCACCCTCGTCAACGATCTCACGAAAATGCAGATCAACGCCGCCGTGGCCGAGGCCGACATCGGCACCATCGCCGAGGGGCAGGACGTGAAATTCACCGTCGACGCTTTCCCAAACCGCACCTTCACCGGTAAAGTCCGCATGGTCCGCAACGCCGCGAGCACCAGCCAAAGCGTCGTCTCCTACGCCACGATTATCGACGTGAGCAACGACGACCTGAGACTCAAGCCCGGCATGACCGCCAACGTCTCCATCATCGTCACCCAGCGCCCCGGTGTGCTGCGCGTCGCCAATGGTTCTTTGCGCGTGCGCGTGCCCCAGGAATTGCTCCCGAAGGCCGCCAGCGCCCCCGCCACGGGCAAGCCCGGCGACCCCAAGAGCGGCACCACCGCCATGACGGATGATGAACGCACGCGCGCCACGATGGAAATCATGCGCGCCGTGGGTTTCGAGCGC
Source organism: Opitutaceae bacterium (assembly GCA_031411015.1). GTDB lineage: Bacteria > Verrucomicrobiota > Verrucomicrobiia > Opitutales > Opitutaceae > ER46. The sequence continues at coordinate 1,397 of JANOAF010000017.1, forward strand.
GGCACGCCCGCCAGCCCCGAGCAGATTGAAAAAGCCAAGGTTCTCGCCAAGGAAAAGGGCCTCGATCCCGATTTGATCGCCGCCCGCTTCTCCATGCCCGGCGGCCGCGGCAAGGGCGGCGGCAAGGGCGGCGACCGCGGTGGGGGGGGGGGTGGCGGAGGCGGAGGCGGTCCCTCCGATCGGGGTTTCAACAACACGATCGTGACGCGCACGCTCTACAAACTCGTCGATCCCGC
>JANOAF010000018.1:0-24287 GCA_031411015.1 Opitutaceae bacterium
TCCGGCAATTGCTACCGGACGCGGAGGTCGATCACATCGGCGCCACTGCGATTCCGGGCGCGGTCACGAAGGGCGACATCGATCTCGTAGTGCGGGTCGCGCCAGCGGCGTTCAAGGCCTCAGTGGAAATCTTGAGCGCGCATTTCGAAATCAAACAGCGGGAAAACTGGACGCCGGACTTCGCCAGTTTCGGCGACGACTCGGGTTACGATTTGCCGCTGGGTATTCAGCTCGTCGTGAAGGAATCGGAGTCCGACTTCCTCACCTTTCTACGCGATCACCTGATTTCGAATCCCCCGGCGCTGGCAGAATACAACCAACTGAAAGTTCAGCACGCGCCCGAGGGAGTAGAGGGCTACTGGCGCGCGAAGAACGCGTTCTTCGCACAGATTCTGGCAGCCCGCCATCATTGACGCGTCGCAACAACCTTCGCCCACCCGAGGCGGAGGATTGGGATTGAACAGCAGTTAACGAAGGCCACGACGAAGTAGACGCCGGCACGGGGGGATTGAATCTTCGCTCCCGTCGTTTCCTTCTTTTCAATAGGCTGCTTCCGAGCCGCAATACCGTCCAGCGGATCACCCCCATGAAATTCGAACACTTCGCCCTCAACGTCCCCGACGTGCGCGCGCACGCGCGGTGGTATGTCGAGCACCTCGGCTTCACCATTGCACGGCAGCAGGACGAGCCGCCGTTCATGCACTTCCTGGCCGACGACACCGGCCGCATCATCGTCGAACTCTACTCGAACCCCTTGGCCCCGTATCCCGACTATGCGGCGGCGCATCCCCTGCTGTTTCACATCGCGGTCGTCACGCCCGACGCGCGGGCCGAACGTGGGCGCTTCGAAAAGGCCGGCGCGAAACTCTTCCTCGAGCAACCGCAACCCGACGGCTCGCTGCTCATCATGCTGCGCGACCCGTGGGGCGTGCCGCTCCAGCTCTGCCAGCGCACGAAGCCGTTTCCGATGCCGTAAAGGTGTGGAGTCCGCCGAAGCGCGGAGCTTCAGCCCGCGACTCGGGCCGTGGCGTTTTTGTTACTAACCGCGGGCTGAAGCACCACGCTACGTTCAAGCCATCCGCGTCACTTCTTTCCTCTCCCCGCGTCCTGCCCCGCAATGTCACGCCGCCCCACCCCCGCTTCCGCCCCTGACGACTGGTGGTGGATTTTTGATCCGCGGTTAAGCCTGCGCGCTCGCGCGGCGCTCGTCACCGGCGGCGGCACGCTCGCCTTCACCCTCCTCGCCGCCACCCTCACGGGCACCCTTGTCCGGCGTTCGCTGGAGCGGCAGACCGGCGCAAATTTCGAGACCCTCGCCTTCCAACTCGGCGACAAGCTCGATCGCGTCATCCTCGCGCGCCATCACGATCTGCAGCTCGCCGCGAGTCTCGCCCCGATGCGCCAAAGCGAGACCCCGGCTGCCGATCGCCGGAAACTCCTTGAGCTGGTGCAAGACAACGCCCGCGACTTCGCGTGGATCGGATTTGCGGATGCGGGCGGCACGTTGCGCGCCGCGAGCGCGGGCATCTTCGAGGGCACCTCGGTCGCCAACCGCCCGTGGTTTCGCATCGCGCGGGAGCGCAGCCACACCGCCGGGCCGTCCGAACTGCCCGCGCTCACGAGCGAACTCAACCCTGGCGGCGACACGCGCTCGGCCCGCTACCTCGATCTCGCGGTGCCAGTGCAGTCAGCCGAAGGTCCGCTGCTGGGCGTGCTCGGCGCCTATTTAAACTGGGACTGGGTGCGCGAGGTGCAGCTCTCCGTCGTGCCCGAGGCTGCCCGCCGCGAGCGCATCGGCGTCACGGTTTACAGCGCGACCGGCGAGGTGCTGCTCGACTCCGGTGGCTCCGGTTGGACCCAGCCCCCCGAGGCTCCGGTCCTTTCCGATCCCCGGAAATTCCGCGGCACGCTGCTGGAACCCACCACAAGCGGCACGAGCTACGTGACCGGCTTCGCGCGCAGCCGCGGCTATCGCGAGTATCGCGGCCTCGGCTGGTTGATCGCCGTGCGCCAACCCGCGGATCTCGTGCTGGCACCCGCGCGCGAATTGCAGCGCACGCTCGTCGGTTGGGGCGCGCTGCTCACGGTCGCACTCGTGACGATAAGCTGGATCTCCGCGGGCCGGCTCTCGCGTCGGCTTCGCAGTGTCGGCCTCGCCGCGGAGCGTATTCGCGGCGGCGACGTCCTGACGGTGCTCCCACGCCCGCCCGGTGACGGTGAAGTCGCCCGCATGTGCGGCTCCGTCGGCGACCTGGTGGAGGAGCTGCGGGAAAACCCGCAAGCGGGTGACGCCGCGAAAAAATAATCGGCGGCCTCCCCCGTGGCTGCGCGAGTAAAGGTGAAAAAATCGCCGCGAGTCCCGCGCAAATTCGCTGGGGCGACGTAAAGCGCAGAATTTCCCTTGCACCCAAGCGCGTCTTGTATCCCGTTCTCCGCAGCCAGTCCGGTCAGTGTCCAGATGCACGGTGGTTATCGTGATTTGAGTCCGACAGTGAGACAGCGCAGCGCCAGCAGTTAGCGCCGGTAGTTTTGTCGTCAGCCGCAAAGCCAGTCCGCGGGCGCATCTGCGTCCGCGGGTTGAGCCCGCCAGCGTGAGTGTAGTGGAGTTGTTCACCCTTCAACCGACCCGTCAGCCGCCCGGAGGAATTCTCATGAAAAAACTCTCGACCCTTCTCTCCCAACGCCCGGACCTGCTTCGGCAGGCCCGTCTCGCCAACCTCGCGTTTGCCTATGAAACGCTCGCAGCCTGCGCCGAGCGCATCGCTCGGGCCCGGCTTACCGGTCGCGTCACGCTCACTCCCGCCGATCCCGAAGCCGGCCGCTACTGCGCCACGCTTGTCACGCACGAAGGCAGCCAGTCCGTCATCGAGGAGCATTTCACCGACGAAGGCCTCCTTGAACTCGCCGACACCGTCGCGCTCGTGCGGGATCAACCCGCCGGCGAAATCTCATTTTCGATCGAGGCGTTCGCGGAGATTTTTCTCGCGCCCTTGCGCTCCAAGCTGGAGCACGAGGGCGTCGCGATCGACGCCGCCACCGCGTCCAACGCCACCCAGTAGGCACCCGCCGCCGGGCGGCTTCCCGTTTGACGATCGTGGGTGCGCTGGATTCTTTCCGCGCACACCATGAAGTCGTTCCAGCTCCCCCTGCTGCTCGTCACGCTCGCGAGCACGGCGTTCGCCGCCGCACCTGCGCGCACGTTTCCCTACCCCTACGAAAAGCACGCGCTGCCCAACGGCCTCACCGCGCTTCTCATCCCGATGGAAAGCCCCGGCATCGTGGCCTACTACTCCGTCGTTCGCACGGGGAGCCGCGACGAGGTCGAACCGGGCAAGTCCGGCTTCGCGCATTTTTTCGAGCACATGATGTTTCGCGGCACGAAGAAATACCCGCAGGCCGCCTACGAGGCCATTGTCACGAAAATCGGTGCGAGCACCAACGCTTACACGACCGACGACCACACCGCCTACCACCTGAAATTCGCGAAGGACGATTTGGAGCAGGTAATCGAAATTGAGAGTGATCGGTTTCAAAACCTTTCCTACAGCCTGCCCGTTTTCCAAACCGAGGCCGGCGCCGTTTACGGCGAGTATCGCAAAAACATCACGAGCCCCTTCGCGCTCCTGAACGAGAAAATCCAGGACCTCGCCTACGACGTCCACACCTACAAGCACACGACCATCGGCTTCGAGCGCGACATCATGGTCATGGCCGGCCAGTTCGACTACAGCCTCTCGTTCTTCAAGCGCTTCTACCGCCCGGAAAACGTCGTGCTCGTGATCGCCGGCGACTTCGAGCCGAAGAGCACGCTGGCGCTCATCAAAAAATATTACGGACCGTGGGCGCGCGGCTTCACCCCACCCGCCGTCACACCCGAGCCGCCGCAGACCGCCGAGCGCACCGCCGAGATTTCCTATCCGGGAAAAACGCTGCCCATCCTCGATGTCGCCTACAAGGGCGATGCCTGCGATCCGAAGAACAAGGACTATGTGGCCGCGCTCCTCCTCGGCGAGCTGGCCTTTGGCGAGACGAGCGAGCTCCGGAAGCGCCTCGTGCTGCGCGAGCAGAAAGTCCAGATGCTCGGTGCCAGCATCCCGCAAAACCGCGATCAGCCGCTCTTCCAAATCTACGCGATGATCAAGAAGCCCGAGGACATCGCCAGCGTGCGCGACGACATCTACCGCACGCTTGAGCAATTCAAGACCACGCCCGTCGACGCCACCCGCCTCCGCGATCTCAAGCGGCGCAACAAATACGGTTTCCTCATGGGCCTCGACACGCCCGGGGCCGTAGCCGCCGCGATGGCGCGTTTCGTTTCGCTCACCGGCGACATCGCGATCGTCGATCAACTCTACGCCGCGACCGACGATGTCACCGCCGAAGATATCATGCGCGCTGCCAAAAAATATTTCGTGCCCGAACGACGAAACGTCGTGGTGTTAAAAGGAGGCCAGTCATGAGATCCGAACTATTAGCCGCAAAAAGGCGCAAAAAATATGAGAGCGAAACCAGTCCGCAAGGCGCCTATAGGCGCACGGCAGATTCTCAGCGGCACGCTGCAGTCTTTTTGTGCCTTTTTGCGGCCATCCTGTCTTGGCTGCCAGCGACCCATGCTGCGACGCGCGAAGCCAACGCGCCCGTGCTGCTCCCGGTCGCAAAAGACCCCACGGTGTCATTCAGCCTCTGGTTCAAGGTCGGCGCGCAAAACGATCCCGCCGGCAAGGAAGGCCTCGCCGCGCTCACCGCCGCGATGCTCACCGAAGCCGCGACGAAGACGCACCGCTACGACGAGATTCTCGACAAGCTCTACCCGCTCGCCTCGTCCTACGGTGCCGCACCGTCGATGGAGATGACGGTCGTCAACGGCCGCGCGCACACCGACAACCTCGCGGATTTTTATCCGCTGCTCATTGATGCCGTCGTCGCCCCCGCCTTCAAGCAGGAGGACCTGGATCGCCTCAAGAGCCGCACGCTCAGCTTCCTTGAAAACACGCTGCGTTTCTCCAGCGACGAGGAACTCGGCAAGGCCGTCCTCTACAACGAGATTTTCGCCGACACGCCCTACGGCCACCTCGTCGCTGGCACCGTCGACAGCGTGAAGCGCATCACCCTCGACGATGTGCGGAGTTTCTACGCGAAACACTTCACGCGCGATAACGTCGCCATCGGTCTCGCCGGCGGCTACCAGAAATCGCTGCTCGAAAAGCTCCAGCTCGACCTACGCCGTCTCCCCGCCGGCGCGCCCGCCGCCGTCCCCGCCCCACAACCCCAACCGCTCGACGGCGTGAGCGTCACGCTCATTGAGAAGCCCGCCACCGCCACCGCGATCAGTCTCGGTTTCCCCATCGGCGTCGTGCGCGGCGCGCGCGAATGGTATGCGCTCGCCATCGCCAACTCTTGGCTCGGCGAGCACCGCAACCAAAGCGGCCGGCTCTTTCAGGTGATCCGCGAGCAGCGCGGCCTCAACTACGGCGACTATTCCTACATCGAGCACTACCCCAACGGCGGTGCGCGCACGACCCCGCCGCAGAATGTCCCGCGCCGCCGCCAGATTTTCGAGCTGTGGATCCGCCCCGTGCCGCACGAGGCGCGACACTTCGCGCTCCGCACCGCGCTGCGCGAAGTCGATCTATTGGTCAAAAACGGCCTGACCGCGGCGCAGTTCGAGGAACGTCGCGCGTTCTTAAAAAAATACGTGCTCCACTACGCCTCGACCACCGGCGAGCGCCTCGCCTACGCGATTGACGATGCGTTCTACGGACTCGACGAACCGCACCTCACGAAATTCCGCCGCCTGATGGACGAGCTCACGCTCGCTGATGTGAACGCCGCGATCAAAAAACACTGGCAAGTCGCCAAGCTGAAGATCGTCGCCATCACGCCCGACGCGGCCGCGTTCGCCACCGCCCTCGCGACCGACGCGCCGAGCCCCATCACCTACGCCTCGCCCAAGCCCGCCCCGGTCGTCGAGGAGGATAAGTTGATCTCCACCTACCCGCTGAAAATCAAACGCGAGCAGGTGAAGATTATCCCGGTCGCGGATTTGTTCGCGAAGTAGCGCAAGTAGGGCGCGGTCTCTGTCCCGCCCTTTCTTCGTCCTGATGCTGTGCGTCCGCACCAAGGGCGGGTCACAGAACCGCCCGACCACAATCGCTTCGCCGGCCGGCTGTTTTCTAGCATGGCCTCGCCCCAAAAAACGCCTTGAACTTCAGACCACCTTTCCACCACCCCATGCAACGCCGCTCCTTCCTCACCGGCCTCGCCACCGCCTCCGCCGTGGCCGCCGCCCGTCCGCTCTTCGCCGCCAATGCGAAATCAACCGCACCTAAAATCGGCCTCGGCTACGACAACTTCGCCGTGCGCGCGATGCAGTGGAAGGCCCCTGCACTCATCGCCTACGCCGCGCAGCTGAAGTGTGACTCGCTGCTCATCTCCGATCTCGACGCTTACGAGAGTCTCGAGAGTGCCGCGCTCCGCGCCGTGCGCGCGCAGGCCGAGGCTGCGGGCGTGCAGCTCTACGCGGGCAGCTGGAGTATTTGCCCGACGTCGAAATCGTTTCGCCCCAACCGCGGCACCGCCGAAGAACACCTCCGCCTCGGCCTGCGCGTGTCGCGTGATCTCGGCTCGCCGGTCTTTCGCGTCGTGCTTGGCAGCATGGAGGATCGCAAGACCGAGGGCGGCATCCAAGCGCGCATGCGCGACACGGTCGCCGTCCTTAAGGCCTGCCGCGCCGATGCGAAGGCCGCCGGCGTGAAAGTCGCGATCGAGAACCACGCGGGCGACATGCACTCGTGGGAACTCCTTCAGCTCATCGACGCCGCCGGCCGCGACTTCGTCGGCGCCAACATCGACTCCGGCAACGCCGCCTGGACCCTCGAAGATCCGATGGACGTGCTCGAAACGCTCGGTCCCGTCACCCTCTGCTCGAGCCTGCGCGACGACATGATTTGGGCCACCCCCGAGGGTGCCGCCGTGCAATGGACCGCCGCCGGCGACGGCCTGATCGATTGGAAAGCCTACGCCGCTCGTTGGGCCCAGCTTTGCCCCAAAGTCCCCATCATGATCGAAACGATCTCGGGCGGCCCGCGGGAGTTCAAATACAAGCAGCCCGACTTCTGGAAATTCTACGACCAGCGCCCCGAGAAACTCGCGAAGTTCGAAGCCCTCGCGCAGCGCGGCAAAAAAATCCCCCTCGCGTTCACACCGCCCGCCGACCCGAAGGACCGGCCCACCGCCACGCAGGCTTTCCAGAAAGCCGACCTCGAAAAATCCCTCTCCTACCTGCGCAAAGAAATCGGTCTCGGCCTCAAGGCGTAAGCCGCCCGCTGGCAATGCGTCGTTTCGGGCTCGGCCTCGCGTGGATTCTTCTCTTCGGGAGTGTGGGTGGGACGGCGTCACTGGCCGCAGATGTCACCGCCGACGGGTTTGCACTGGCGTGGTGGCGCGATGGTCCGCCCTACGTCCGCTCGGCGCCCTCGTGGAAACCGCACGGCGAAGTCTTCTGCCTCCAAAGCGGAGCGATCGGATTCGTCATCGACACCCTTTCGTTCCGCGCCCTGCACGCCGGAACCTTCGCCAATGCCGCAAACAAATCCGCCGTCCTCGAAGGCACCGATGACATGCTCCGGCGCCTGCCCAGCCCTCTGCTGGACCTTCGGGTGACCCAAGGCGGCACGGTCTGGCGCTGCGTAGGACGCAGGGATCGCCCCAAGGACGATCTCCATTTTCCGGTGCGGGTCATCGAGAGCGGCCGCTTCCTGCAGCACGTCGTGATCGACGACCTGCGCTTCGAGGACGAAACGCGGCGCCGCTGGTCCGGCTCCGCCTCACTCCATATCGCTCTATGGCCGGACCGTCTCGTGCTGACTGCGTTCGTCCAAGCAGACGGCGAGGGCGTGGTCTCGCTCCAGCTCGGCGAACAACAAACCACGGCGACGCTCGGCACCCCGGTGGCACTGGATTTGTTTGGTCCGCCGAAACGACCACCCGCGCCGTCCATTGTGGAAGGAGGGAACCCAGTTTGGGACGAAATCCGCGGCGCGTGGCGGTTGGATTTGCGTGTGCCGCCCTGGCCCGAACCGACTCCCGGTGGCTATGCCCTGGCCGATCCCGATCGGCTCGATCGCTGGCGCTTCACGGTTCGAAATCCCTCCGACCAACCGTTGGCCATGCCCTTGCTGTTCGTCCCCGATCCCATGCGATCAATTACCGGGGTGAGCGCGATGCTGTGCGAAATCGACGGTGTGCCGACGGGCCTGCCCGTGCAGCTCAGCAAAAACTGGCACATCCGCGAAGACACGCGCGCGTTGCCCGAGCAGGGAATTTGGCTTCACGCCGCCGCGCATCTTGTCCTGCCCCCGCACAGTGAAAAGACCTTGGTGTTCACCCTCGCCTACGCGCGCTGGGGAGGCATCCCCGCGGTGTCGCACGCACAACTTTCCTTGGTCGGCTGGGGTCACAACCAATTTTGGGACCAGGTCGCCATCGGCAGTTTTGGGGAGAGCATCTGTTTCGAACCCGGACGCGTGCAGCGGCGCTGTTTCATCACGGACATCCGGCCGCTGATGACGCTCGGCCCGTCGCGCGAACCGGGCGATTGGGCGAACAACGGCGGCGGCGGTGATTTCATGGTGTGGATCGATCCGGCGGGGAAATGGCGCGGTTGGAGCGGCACGCGAATCGACTACCGCAGCCCCGGCCCCTGTCTCACCGATGTCGAATACCACGAGCAAACCGTCGGCGGCGAAATCGTGTCGCGCGTCCGGGTGCGGGTGCCGCGCAGCGACGACTACCTGCGGGTTTTCTTCCAAGTGCGTTTCGAGGTCCGCGCGCCCGTGCGTTGGCAGCGCCTGGCATTCTTTCAACTCGGAGCCGACTTCTACAATTTCACGCCCGCGCGCAAAGTCGCGATCGGCGACCGGCGCGGCCTGCGCGAGGAGTGGTCACCCGCGCCGCAGAAACTCGCCTACGGTCGCCGCGATCTTCCCCTCACCGGGGAGCAGCCGTGGGTCAGCATCCACGAAGTGGACCAAGCCACTCTGCGCCGAGGCAACGCGGCCGCGAGCCGGGGCCTCATCATTCGTTCGTGGCAGGGTCGGTTGAACGGAAAGCCCACTCACTTCCCCCACCTCTCCACCCTCGGAACCGAGATCGCTGCCGGCAGCTTGACCACCGCGCTCGAGCTCGGCCCGCCACCCGAGATAAAAGAACTGCAGGCGGGTGATTTTCTCGCGGCCGAATTCGAGCTCGTGATGTTTCCTGCCGTCGCTTCAGACTACTGGGGCGGCAATCGGAATTTTCAAGCGGCGCTCGGTCATCATGCGGACACGTGGCGACTCGTGCAGGCTGAGGCCGACCAAAACGGCCTCAGGCTGCGGCCGACACGGGGCACCGTGGAGTCCGCCTATCCGCTCCAAGTCCGCGCGGACGCCGACGGCCGGGCATCATTCACGGTTGACGGAGGATTGGGCCTCGTGCCGCTGACGATTACCGGCGCCGGCCAACCGCGCGACTTCACGCTGAAGATCGACGGCGCGGCTCTGAACCAAAGCGTGCACGGCAATGATTATTGGCAGGCCGACTACGTCTCGGAATCGGCGACGTGGAACCTGACTTTCAATGTTCCGCTCGGCCACGGTCCGCACATCATCGAGTGGGCCGGGGCACCCGCCTCCGTTCCTGCGCCGCCCGCCGCAGACGCCACACCTATCTCCACGCCAGTGCTGACACGCTAAACGTGTTCGCTCACCGTCCCCGAACCCAATTCCCCATGAATCGCCGCACCTTCCTCCAATCCTCCGCCGCCGCTTCTGCCGTTGCCGCGCTGCCGTTTTCCATCCGCGCCCAGGACAAAGCGGGCTCGAAGAAATTCCGCACCGTCCTCATTGGCTGTGGCTGGTGGGGCAACAACATCCTCCGCGAGGCCCTCGCCAGCGGCGCATGCGAACTCGTGGCGCTGTGCGATGTCGATTCGCGGCAGTTCGAGCCGACCATGAAAAATGGCGCCGCGGGCGCCGGCACCACGCCGAAACTCTTCAAGGATTACCGCGAGTGCCTCGCGCAGATGAAGCCCGACATCGCCATCATCGGCACGCCCGACCACTGGCACGCGCTCCCGATGATCGCGGCGGTGAAGGCCGGCGCGCACGTCTACGTCGAGAAGCCGATCGGTCACACTGTGATGGAGGGCCGCGCGATGGTGAACGCGGCGCGCGCCACCGGCCGCGTCGTCCAGGTCGGCACGCACCGCCGCATCTCGCCGCACAACGTCAGCGGCCGCGACTTCATCCGCAGCGGCCAAGCCGGCGACATCGGCATGGTGCGCTGCTTTGTGAACTACGGCGGCGGCCCCGAGAAACCGCTGCCGACCGTCGCGGTGCCGAAGGAGCTCGATTGGGACGCGTGGTGCGGACCCGCCCCGCTGCGCCCCTTCAATGGCGGCGATCCGCGCAACCCGACGCTCGGTGCCGGCAACCGTGGCATCCACCCGCGCGGTTTCCGCAACTACCTCGACTACGCCAACGGCACGCTCGGCGATTGGGGCATCCACTGGCTCGACCAAGTCCTCTGGATCACCGGCGAAAAATATCCGAAGAAGATTTTCTCCACTGGCGGCCGCCCGATCGCCGGTCCGGCGATTTCCACGGCGAGCGAGCAGACCACCGATGCCCCCGATCACCAGCAGGCGACGTTCGCCTTCGAAAAACTCACCGTGCAGTGGGAGCACCGCCGCTTCGCCGGCAACAATACCGACAAGGGCGAAAACGTCGGTTGCTACTTCTACGGCACGAAGGGCACGTTTCACATGGGCTGGCAGAAAGGCTGGACGTTTTATCCCTCGAACGGGAACCAGCCCGTCGTCACTGAAGCGGCGACGCTCCACGATCCCGACTCGCAGAACATCAAGGAACTCTTCGCGGATTTCCTCGCCGCCATTCGCAGCGACGGAAAAATAAAACCCGTCGCCGACATCGGTGAGATTCACCTCGCGACCAACATGGCCCTCCTCGGCATGGCGTCGCTTAAGCTCGGCCGCAGCCTCGAATGGGACGGCGCTAAGGAGCAGATTATCGGCGACGCCGCCGGAAACAAACTCCTCCGCCGCGAATATCGCAAAGGCTACGAATACCCGAAGGCGTAATCGTTTCGCTTTCACCAGCCGGGTTTCCCATTGGCACCAGGCCGGCGCCACTTCGAAACCCGGTTCCTTTCCTCCCCGATGAATCGACGTGAACTGCTCAAACGTTCCGCGCTCCTGCCCGTCTTGGCCCGGGCCTCCTGGGGTCAAACCCGCTCGATGGCTTCCTCCGCCGAACCACTGCTCAAGCCGAAGCGCCTTTCGAAGGGAGACACGATCGGCGTCATCGCTCCTTCCAGCGGCCTGAAACCGGAGGCCTTCGACCAGGCCCTGCAGAAACTCGAAAGCCTCGGCTTCAAGACCAAGGTCGGAAAATTTGCGCGCGAAACCCGCGGGCTGTTCTCGGGCACCGAGGCCGAGCGGTTGCACGATCTGCACTGGGCCTTCGCCGATCCGGATATCCGCGCGGTGTGGTGCGTCCGCGGCGGCGATGGGGCCCCGCGTCTCCTGCCCGACCTCGACTACGATCTCATCCGCAAAAATCCGAAAATTCTGATCGGCTACTCCGACATCACGGCGCTGCACCTCGCGATCTACCAGGCCTGCGGGCTCGTGATGTTTCACGGCCCGGTCGGCTCGTCCAGTTTTTCGGACTATGCCACGAAGCATACGCTGAACGTCCTGATGCACCCGACCGCGCCCTATCGCATCGAAGGCTCGGCGGCCAATCGGGCGAATCCCTCGGACCTCTACAAAACCGAAGTCGTCACGCCGGGAAAAGCGCGCGGCAAACTCATCGGCGGAAATCTCTCGCTGCTCACCGCGCTCGCCGGCACGCCGTGGGCGCTGGCCAAGCCGCAGGGAAAACTTCTCTTCCTCGAAGATGTGGACGAGGAGCCGTATCGCATCGATCGGATGCTCACGCAGCTGCGCCAAAGCGTCGACCTGCGCGCGCTCGCCGGCGTGGCGGTCGGCGTGCTCAGCGGCTGCGTCGCGAAAGACAAAAAACCTTCTCCGACCGTCATCGAGGTCGTCAAAGAACGCCTTGGCGATCTCGGCATCCCGGTTATCTACGGACTCTCGTTCGGCCACATCCGCGATCAGTTCACGCTCCCAATCGGAATCGAAGCCGAGCTCGATACGGCGACTGCGAGCCTGACTTTGCTGGAGGCGAGCGTCGTTTGATGAAGATCAACGCATCGCTTGTCGCCGTCGCGGTGCACCCGGCCCGGCGCACCGACCCTCGCGAGGGCCACGATCCCCTGCGAGCGCCGGCTTAGGATTTCGTCCGCGCCACGCCGATGGCGCGCTGCAGCAGATTGTGGGTGATTTGTTGCACGCGTTCGTCCGGGCCGTGCGGGCGGCTCCCGTGCGACCACGGCAGCATATGGCCCGGCGGAGAAGCCAAACCCTGCGCCCAAAAAATCGTCGCGGCGTTGAACACGAAATTCCCCTTCGGCCCCGGAAAAATCGTCGCCGTCCAGTGTGCCGGCGCTACCCCACCCGACCAGACGGTCCCCTCCGCGACGACTTCGAGGCCGGGGATCTTCGCCGGCGCGCCGTGGTGCTCCCACCCGACCAAGCCCGGAATCCGATCGCCTTGGCGCATCCCGGTGCCGGCGAAAATCCAATGGTCCGGTCGGGTGCAGATCCAATCTCCGCCGCCGTTAAACGGCACGATACTGCGGGCACCGATGATGAGGCTTTCGTCGGGGCCCACGCGTTTGAAGTCCGTCGTGAACACCTTTTCCACCTGCGCGACCTCCGCGTCCGTCATCCCGGAAAAATGACCCTCGCGCGTGATGACGCGATTCGCGCGACCATCGGCCGCCGGCGAAAACGGCGTCACACCAAAAACCGAGTTGCCACAGAGCCACAGCACGTTGACTCCCGCCGCGATGGCCTCGCGCACGGCGTGGTATTGGCGCACGTCCCAATACTCGTCGTGCCCGACACTCAGAAAAGTTTTGCACCGGGTGAGCGCCGCGGACTCAAGGCAGTCGCTGTTCGAACAATAGGTCACGTCGTAGCCGTGTTGCTCGAGCCAGTAGGCGAGCGGGAATTCGAAACACAGCCATTCGCCGCTCCCGACCGACTGGGGATTCTCGTAGATTTGCGGAATTTTTCCGTAGGGCCGGTCGAAACTCGCCGCGACATTACGGGCCTGTGAACCACGCGGATCGGTGTAGAGGGAAAGATTCTCCGGCCACTTGTTATACGCCTGCCAAGTGTTGTCGCTGCATTGGAGCAGAATATCCGCCTTCCGGGTATCGCGCACCACGAAGACCACGTAACTTTGCCAGTAAGGTTTCTCCCCATCGCCCGGAAGCGTGGTCAGCCGGCCCAGATAGACGCCGCTCGGCCAGTCGCTGGGAATCGTGAGCGTCGTGCTCGGTGCCCACCTACATTCACTCAATCGCTTCTCACCCACCGGTGGCTCCGGTTGCGCCTGCCCCGTCAAGGGACCGACCGTCGTCATCAACCGCGCGCCACACCCGCCGTAATATCCGGTCCGAAACACCTCGATCTTGAATCGAGTCGCCGGTCGCACACTCACCATGATGTCAATCGTATCGCCGGCCGCGACCGACTGCTTCGAGCAGTAGCCCTCGATCACGGAGGAACGCACACCGCCGGTCTTGTCGAGTCGCACGCGCGTCAACTGCCAGTCCCGCGTGCCGGGCTTTTCATTCTCGCGCTGGATCAGCGAGCGGGTCGCCGCCGCCGTTGCCGCGCCATTCGCCGCCATTGGTGTCAGGGTCGCACCCACGAGCAAGGTGGCACCGGCTTTTAAAAACTCCCGGCGGTCGTGCGCCGCCAGGGCCTGGCTCGTAGACTTGGCTTCGTTCCCCGCGTTGGCGGCGGCTGGTTCGTTCGACCTAGGGGTGGGCATCGGGATGCGAGACGTTGAGCGCTCCGACAGGAAGGAGCCATCTTCGTTTCGGCTTCTTTTTATTGGGCGGCACACTTCACCGTCCGCCATTGCCATGCCCGCCCGCTGAACCGGAATCTCGGTATCGTCCGCGAAAAGTTTTCAGATCGGCGAAACTCCCACGACCACGCCCACCACCAGCCCGAAGGCGGCGTGGCCGGCCACGTGGCTAAGGCCGACGAGCAGATCGGCGTCGCGAAATTCCTCCAGCGGGTGCTGCTCCGCCACGATCCAGATCAAACCCAGGCTCACGACGATGCCCTGCAATAAGCCGACGCCCAATCCGAGCATCATGCTTTGCGGCAGGTCGGACAGGTGGAGCGCTACGAGCAGCAGCGCATAGAGCAGCGCGAAGCCGAGCGCGGCCGACGTATGCACGATTAAGCCGACGCGATAGGCGTTTTCCCGGCGCTTCGTCAATAGACTCCCCAGCGCGAGGATCATATCGCCCTTCGCGAGACCGGCCTTGGCGATAACCCACATCACCAGTTCCATCGCCACCCCACCGAGGATCGCCGCCACCAGCGAAGTCAGCAAATAGGTCCCGAGAAATGAAGTCGTCGTCATGTTCGCTCCCTGGTTTTTTGGGGTGGGACTGGCCGGGGTGGGCCAAACGGCGCGGTGCGCGCCATCTATGAGGCGAACCGTGCGCGCTTCCGCGGGAATTGCCAATTGTTTCCCGCCCTCAACCCGCGCCACGCTTCACTGCGCAATCACCCGCGCGTCGATCCCGCGGCCGAGGTCGAACGTCTGCCCGACCGCACCCACCACGCAATGCGCGCGATCGAGCGCGAGGGAAGCACGGAAACGGAAAACCGTCTCGATGCCCGTGCAGTGCGCGCCGATGAAATTCTCCACGCCAAACTCGCGCAGCTTCCCCGCGGTCCACGCCAATGTCTCGTCGCTCGCGCGCAGCAAATGGATGCCGCCGATCAGCGCGTGGACGCGCGCGGGCCGCACGAAATTCCGCGCGTGCTCTATGATGTTCACCACGCCCGCGTGCCCGCAGCCGGTTACGACCACGAGGCCCTTCTCGGTGTCGACGACGAGCGCCATGTCGTCCGCGATCGTGTCTTCGCGCAGGCCGGTCGCCGTCTTGACCTGCGCACCGCCGCTCCAGTTGCGCTCGGGGTGCGGGCGCGGCACCGGGCCCGTGAGCCACACGCCGGGCTGCAACTCGACCGGCCCGCCGTGCACCACAAATTTTCCGCCCGTCGCCTCATAGTCCGGTCGCACGCGGATCATCTGGTTCAGTTCGATGCCCGGCGGCGTGCCCCGCCGCGAATCAAAGAACCCTTCCGCCACGTGAGTGCGAGCGAGCGCCGCCGGATTTTTCACCGCGACCTCGCGCCGCAGCGCCATCAATCCGCCGATGTGGTCATCATGCCAGTGGCTAAGCACCACGTCATTCACGTCGCGCAGATCGAGTTTTAGCGTATGCACGTTTTTCTGCACAACGTCCGCCTTCGATCCCGTGTCGAAGAGAATACGATGACCGTCCGCCTCGACGAGCGCGGCGAAACCCCACTCCCCCAGCTCATCGCCGTCGGCAAGCATGGTCGAGAGCACGGTGATCTTCAGCGCGCGCACTTGCGCCCGCTCCGCCGCCGAGGCGCTCCCCACCAATAACGCCATCAACCAAACCGTGAGCCAAGGTCTCATGCGCGAAATGAAAATCACCGCCGCGGGCGACGCGAGTGCGAAGGCGTTCGACACCTGCGGCACCATGTGGTGAAAGTCCCCTCCTCCCATGAAGCCCGTCGTCGTCTTGTTTGGTGCCATCGTCTTCGCCACCGCGGCTCCGGCCGCTACGCCCGCTGCCTCCGTCACAACCTACACGCCGCCGCGTTTCACCGAAACCAATCGCCGCGAAAAAATCACCCCGCTCTTCGCCCGCATCGACCGAGAATTTACCGAGTTCGCCGCGAAGAAGGAATACCCCGGCCTCGCTTGGGGCATCGTGCTCGATGGCCAGCTCGTGCACGCGGGCGCACTCGGCTTCGCGAACCTAGAGAAACATTTTCCTGCCGCCATCGATACGCGGTTCCGCATCGCGTCGATGACGAAGAGCTTCACCGCGCTCGCAATCCTGCGGCTGCGCGATGCCGGCAAACTTTCGCTTCACGATCCGGTGGAAAAATTTATCCCGGCGTTTGCCCGCGCCGTGCCGCTCACGAGCGATGCGGCGGTCATCACGCTGCGCCACCTGCTCACGATGACGCCGGGATTCCCCGAGGATAATCCGTGGGGCGATCGCCAGCTGGCGGTGAGCCCGCAGGATTTCGCCGCCTTTCTCACCGGCGGGGTTTCCTACTCGAACGCCCCGGGCGTCACCTTCGAATACAGCAATCTTGCCTACGCGCTGCTCGGCCAGGTGATCACGAGCGCGGCGGGCGAACCCTATCAGGCCTACATCACACGCGAGATTCTCCGGCTGCTCGGCATGAAGGACACGGTGTGGGAATTCTCCGCCGTCCCCGCCGAGAAACTCGCGCTTGGCTACCGCACCCTCGGCGGCGGTCGCTGGGAAATCGAGCCCCTGCTGCACGACGGCACCTACGGCGCGATGGGCGGGCTGCTGACGACCGTGCGCGACTTCGCGCGCTACGTGAGCCTCCACCTCGCCGCGTGGCCGGCCCGCAACGATCCCGAAGACGGCATCGTCCGGCGTGCCTCGCTGCGCGAGATGCACCAGCCGTCGGTTTTCACCGGACTCAACGCCAACGCAAAAAATCTCGCCGGCGAAACCGTGCCCACGGTCTCAGGCTACGGCTTCGGGCTTAGCTGGACCAGCGACAGCAGGGGCGTCGCGCGCATCGGCCACGGCGGCGGGCTGCCCGGCTTCGGCAGCTACTGGCGCTTTTATCCCGAGCACGGTCTGGCCGTGATCTCGTTTGCGAATCTCACCTACGCCGGCACCAGCGCCATCAACGCGCGCGTCGAGTCCATCCTCCTCGACGAGGCCAAGCTCGCGCGGCGCACGCTGCCGCCCTCCGCCATTCTCGCGACCCGCGCCCAGCAGGTCGCGCAGCTCGTGCAAACGTGGGAGCCCGATCTCGCCAGCGCGATTGTGGCGGAAAATTTTTTCCCGGATCGGTCGCGCGAAGCGTGGATGACATTGGCGCAGGAGACACTGGCGAAGGCCGGGCCGATTCAATCGATCGACGAGATCGTGCCGGAGAATCAACTGCGCGGCACGTTTGTGCTCCGCGGGGAAAAGGGCCGCGTCGATGTCTACTTTACACTGACTCCGGAAAAAATCCCGCGCCTACAACAACTGCGCCTGACGTTCGTCGCGAAACCGTAGGGTGCGTTTCTGACATGCCAATCGCACTGACTCCGGTTCGTGTCGGCCGTTCGCTGGCCGACAAGACAAAAGGGTCCGCAGAGACCCGGTGATCTTCCTGCGCTCGTCATCTCTTCATGTTCACTGACTCCCATCGGCCGACGCCGGATTCCACCTTTGAAATAGATTTCAACGGCGGCTCCGCCAGCGCGCGCAACCGTGACCTCGCCGGCAAGGGCCAGCTCATCGTCCGCGCGGAAGAGCCGCGCTTCGTGTTTCGCGGCAAGGCGAGAAAGCTATTTTCCCGCGGCGCACCCGCGGTCGAAATCGCGCTGCGGAGCGACCAGATTGCCAACGTGCTGGCCGAGGGCGCGACGGTGCAGTTTGCCACGACCCATGGGCAATCCGGCGCGACCAAGACGCCGTTTGCCTTTGCCTGTGCAAGCCCCGACTACGCGACCGCGATTACGGCGATGCTGCCTGCGACCAAGGACGCCGAGTTCGTCGCCAGCGAAGATTTTATCGCGCGCATCCGCCAGTTGCCCGGCAGCGGCCCCATTTCGATCACCAACCTGATCCTGATCGCGAACGGGGTCGTTTTCGTCGTGATGGGTTTCCTCGGCGCCGGCTGGGTGGAGGTGGCGAGCATGGAGCCGTATATTCGCTTCGGCGCGAACAACGCTGCAGCGACGACGGACGGCGAGTGGTGGCGGCTGGTCACGTGCATGTTCATGCACTACGGGCTCGTGCATTTGGGGCTGAACGCATGGGCGCTTTTTCAATCCGGCCAGTTGGTGGAGCGCCTGTTTGGCCGCGGGCTTTACCTGCTGGTGTATTTCGGCGGTGGCCTCGCCGGGAGTGTCGCAACGCTCCTCTGGAAAGGTGACAAGGCATGGAGCGCGGGTGCGTCGGGCGCGGTGTTCGGCGTGTTTGGCGCGCTGCTCGGTTACCTCCTGCGCGAAAAACAGGGCATCCCCAAGGGAATCTTCCAGCCAATTTTCAAGAGCACGCTGGCGTTCGCCGGCTACAACCTCGTTTTCGGAGCGATCCATCCCAACATCGACAATGCCGCCCATCTCGGTGGCTTGGCGGGTGGCTTCGTGCTTGGCTGGCTTTGCGCCCTGCCGCCCGATCGCGCCATCCGCACCCGGCTCGGCCCGCAGCGAGCGGGCATCGCGCTCGCCGTGATCGCGGCTATCGTGGGGGTCGGAGTAAAGTTTGCGCCGCGCTACGACTACCGCGTCAGCGAGGACCGCGCCCTGCGGGCAATCACCGACAACGCCAGGGGCATCGAACAACAGATCATTCCAGAAATGTTTACGGCGACGCATTCACTTCTGGCGAATCGCGGCGCGGCGGAGTTCGCGCGCCGGATGAAGGAAGAGGGCATTCCTTTTTACACCGACTGGCGCGCGCAGCTCGACCGACTCAACCTCACGGTGGGGCGGCGCACCGACCGGCAACGCGAACAGTGGCGGCGAGTCATCGATCTCAAGAGCGAAACCTACAGCCACTACGCGACTGCACTGGCGGCGGGCTCACCGACGGCGGCACGCGACTACGATCTGGCTCGCGTCCGCATCGCGGAGGAAGAGCTGCGGGCGATGACCATCAAATAGCCGCGGCCCGAGCAACAGCAGTCTTGCGCGGCGGTGCACCGGCAGGGAAGGTTTCCCCATTCCCCCACCCCCCATGTCGCTCCCCTCGTTCGCCCGCTTCGCGTTTCTTTTTGCCGGTTTGGTTTCGGCCCTGCGGCTCTTCGCCGCCGATGGGGCCGCACCGCGCTGGAACATCCTCTTCGTCTTCGCCGACGACTGGGGCCGCTACGCCAGCGCCTACGCGGGGATCGACGGCAAGCCCTCGCTCAACGACGTCATCAAGACACCCAACGTCGACCGCGTGGCGCGTGAAGGCGTGCTCTTTCGACGCGCGTTCGTCAACGCGCCCTCGTGCACGCCTTGCCGCAGCTCGCTCCTGTCAGGGCGCTATTTTTTCAACACCGGTCGCGGCGCGATTCTTCAGGGGGCGGTGTGGGACGACTCGATTCCCTCGTTTCCGCTGATGCTACGCGATGCCGGCTACCACATCGGCAAGAGCTACAAAGTCTGGAGCCCCGGCACGCCGGCCGATGCGCCGTTTGGCGGGCAGCAATACGCCTACGAAAAATCCGGCCGCGCCCCGAATAATTTCTCCGAGGAAGTCACCGACCGCGTCACCAAAGGCATGAGCGTCGCCGCCGCACGCGATGAAGTCCTCGCGCAGGTGCGCGGAAACTTCGACGCGTTCCTTGCCGATCGGAAGCCCGGCCAGCCTTGGCATTATTTCTTCGGCGTCACGACGACGCACCGCACGTGGATTAAGGGCTCGGGCAAAAAACTCTGGGGCATCGAACCCGAGGCGTTGAAGGGCAAGATGCCGGCGTTTCTCCCCGACGTTCCCGAGGTCCGTGAAGATGTCGCCGATTATCTCGGCGAGTCGCAGGCCGTCGACGCCTACGTCGGTGTATTGCGCGCCCAGCTCGACGCCGCCGGCGAACTGGATCGCACCCTGATCGTCATCAGCGGCGACCACGGGATGCCCGGCGTGCCCTCCGGCAAGTGCAACCTCTACGACCACGGCACCGCGGTCTCACTCGCGATCCGCGTGCCGGGCGGCAAAGCCGGCCGAGTGGTCGACGACTTCGTGCGCCTGCCCGACCTCGCACCGACCTTCATGGAGATCGGCGGCGCGACTCCTCCCGCCGGCCTCTACGGCCGCTCGCTCCTGGCACTCCTAAAGTCGGACCGCAGCGGCCAAATCGAAGCCGACCGCACATGGGTGATCACCGGTCGTGAGCGTCACGTTGAGGATGCTCGCGAAGGCTATCTCCCCTACCCGATGCGCGCGCTGCGCACGAAGGACTTCGTTTACATCCGGAACTTCGCGCCCGATCGCATGCCGATGGGCGATGCGAAGACGGCATTGTCTGCCACCGCCGCCGCGCTGGAGAGCAACACGCGCATCGCGTTCGCCGACATGGATGCCAGTCCAACCAAGGCCTGGATTGTCGCCCACCGTGACGACCCCCCGTGGAAATGGCATTACGAACACGCCTTCGGCCATCGTCCGCTGGAGGAGCTCTACGACCTCCGCACCGATCCGGATCAGGTGAAAAATGTTGCCGGTGATCCCGCCTACGCGAAGACCAAGACGGAGCTGGGCGAACGCCTGCTCGCGACGCTTCGCGCCGCCAAGGATCCACGCGTGATCGGTGACGGCATGACTTTTGAGCGCCCGCCCTTCAGCGGCCCGCTGCTCGACGCGGAAGGTGGCGCCAAAGGCGGGAGGAAGAAGGGCGCAGCGAAGAAGGCACAGTGAGCGGAAGCCCGCCGCTCAATGTCGGCGGGGTGCCCTCACCCCGCAGCGCGACGATTGCACATTTTTCTGAGTAATATCACTCGCCCGCTGCTTTCGGGCGATGGGCTTGTTATAAAACCGGCCGTTGGCAGGTTGAGCCCGGCCACCGGCCGGGCTATACAGGTTAATACCAATCGCCCCTGGAACGCAGACTTTCACGTTGTAGACCCGCCCACCGGCCGGGGCCTACAGTCCAATTCTCACGGGACGTTCGTATAAAAGCATCGGGCGATGGTATGAGGTGAGGGCACCCCGCCCTACATCAGACCCAAAAAAGCCCCGCGGTTTCACGCGGGGCTTGAAGTCAAATCGGGCGTTCGGCGCGCGGCTCAGGTGGTCGCGAGTGCACCGGTCTGCATCACCGGAATCTTGAAGGCCCCACGGCCCTCGCGCTTGCGGATCAGGCTGTTGTTCGCCGCGTCGGTCACAATCTGATCGGAGTGCGAAACCATCTCGGTCTTCGCATCGACCTTGAGCAGCGGCCCCACGATCGGCTTCGTCGCCTCGAGGTCCACTTCGTTGGCCTTCAAATGATCGAGCATGCGCCAATAGGCGTCCTTGGTCGCGAGATCAGAGGCTACGGCATCGGCAAGTTGCACATTCGCTTTCTCCGTCCCCGCCAAATACGAGATGTTGGCCAAGTGACAGAGTGAGGTCGAATAGTGGCCTTCCAACAGAAGGCCATTCGTGACCTTCCGCGACTGCAACGCCTTGATCCAATTCTTCCGGTGCGCGCCATTGTCCGCGCCCTCGAAGGCCTCCAGCTTCTTACCGTCGTTATCGTAGGCGATCGCGCCACCGTTTTCGGCGACGTTGATGTAGCCGTGCTCGCACTGCGCGACGACGCCGACGGACGACTTGCGGTAGAGGTCCATGGCCTTCATGCCCTTCTTCCGGCCGAGACCGCGGACCTCGAAGATCAGGGGTGCCGTGTCAAAGTTCATCACGGACACGAGGGTGTTCGGCGTCTCCGCATCGTCGCGGTAACCGAAACGACCGCCGAAGCTCATCACGCTCTTCGGCAGTCCCTGCGCGCCGAGCATCCAGCGGGCGACGTCCATCTGGTGGATGCCCTGGTTAGAAATGTCGCCGCCGCCATAATTCCAGAACCAGTGCCAATCGTAATGCACCGTGCCCTTCGGACCGTTGCGCGTCGGAGGCGTCAGCGCCGCCGGACCCGTCCAGAGATCATAATCGATCCCGGCATCCACAGGCTGCGGGCCGTCATGCAGACCGATCGAGTCGCGTGTCTTGTAACACGTGCCGGTGACCCATTTGATTTTGCCCAGCTTGCCCGAGCGCAACGTGGCGATCGCGTTCATGATTTGCTCAGAGGAGCGGTTCTGCGTGCCGATGAGCGCAATATTCTTGCTGCCGTATTTTTTGCCCGCTTCCACGGCTTGGCGACCTTCCCAGATATTGTGGGAGAGAGGCTTCTCGACATAAACGTCCTTGCCCGCCTGCAGGGCCATGATCGTCATGAGCGAGTGCTGATGATTCGGCGTCGCGATGACGACCGCGTCGATCGCTTTGCTCTCAAGCATTTTTCGGTAGTCCTTGAACTCGGCGACCGACTTGAGGCCGGCCTTCTGCGCCGCATCGCGGCCCTTCGCGAGCACCTTGTCATCGACATCGCAGATCGCGGCGAGGACGGCGCCGTCGAGCTTGCTGCGGCTGCCGGGGAGATAGTTCTGGAGATGGCCAAAACCCTGCGCGTTGAAGCCGATGATGCCGATGCGGACATCGCCATTGGCGCTGCCTTGGGCGAGCAGACCGCCGCGCGTCGCGAGGAGCGCAGCGCCGCCGCCGAGAATGGAAGTTTTGAGGAAATCTTTGCGTGACCAGGTTTTCATGAGACGTGATTCAGGGGGAGGTTGAGAAATACAAACGGGACGAGGAAAGGGGAGACGGTCAAACGGGGAAAAAGAAGCGTCGGAAATGATCCACGACACCCTCCCAAGGTCAACCCCGCGCCACGATGAAATTGCGGTCAGTCCGACTGACTGCCGGTGGGCAAAAAGCCACATCCCGCCGCTGAGCTTTTAGTCGATGGACGAACCTCAACTGCCGGTCAGAAACGGCCGGCTGGTCAAATTCCGGGCCGCAGCGTGCGCCCGGCGAACTCCAAAAACGCCGTCCAATCGCCGGGCGTAATCGTGTGCCCGCCAGTGTGGTAGAGGAAACCGAGGTCACCCGCGATGAGCGGCGTGTCGAGCGCCGGGAGTTGATCTGTTCCGAGATCCTTTTTCCCGAGGAGCCGGTAGACCGGGCCCGCCGCGACCTGCGCCAGAAACTCCCCCCGGGGATCGGCCCATTGGTCCTGAGTGCCGCCGGTGATGAACACCGGCCGCGGCGCACTCAGCGCAATCAACAGGTGCGAATCCACCGGCAGGTCGTTCCAGTGGCCGACAAATTTCTGGAAACGGTCGGTGAGCCACCACGGAAAATTTGCCGCCACATCGTCGAGCGATTCACCGTAGTCGCGGCGCGCCAGCGACGCGCCCAGCTCGCCGCTGCAACTCGCGAACACCACCGCGATGCGCGCATCGGTCGCGCCGGCCCAGAGCGCCGTCTTGCCGAGCCGCGAGTGCCCGATAAACCCGACGCGCCGCGCATCGATCGCGCGCTCGGCGGCGAGCGCATCAAGGATGCGGCTCGTGCCCCACGACCACGCGGCGATCGTGCCCCACTCGCCACTCGCAGGTTTCTCCTGACCCCCCGCCAGCGCGAGCCGGCGCACGCCCGTGAGATTCGTTTCGGCGCGATCGCCCTCGATTTCGGTGTAGCGAAACGTCGCGTAAGCGTAGCCCCGCGCGATGAAATCCGCCACCGGCCCCGTCTCGCGCGGCGGCGCCTTCGTCGCTCCCGAGGGAGCTTCCGCCGGAGTCGCCGCCGGCAAGCCGCCAAAGAAAACCGTGTGCAGCAGGAGCGGCACCGGTGCCTGGGGCGACGCTTTCACGGGGAGATAAACGATCACGTTCACCTTCGGGCCATCGGCCTTGTCGCCGAAACGAACCACGAGATGCTTTCGCGTGGCCGCACCATCGAGCACGCTCGTGCCGGTCTCGACCACTTCGACCGTGGACTTCGGCGCGGTCGCCGGCACGCGGCCGAAGATTTCGTCTTCGTAAAGTTTCATGATCTCGGGCCGACGCCGGGTCGTCCAAGCCGAGGCATCACGCACTCTCTCGCCACCGCGCAAAACCAGCGGAGCGGGCAGCGTGTAGTTTCCCACTTTCGCCTCGTCGTAGTTCGACGCGTGCCCGGTCGCGGCGTAGCGGATCGGATTGCCGTTGGCGTCTTGCTTGGGCCGGGCCGGCGCGGGCGCATCGGCGGCGCGGATTGCGGCGAGAGCGCCACTCATCAAAATCAAAAGTGAAAGCACGCGGGGAGTTTTCATCGGGATTGGGAGGGGTGGCTGAACACCGACACGACGTCGTTCGCGCCGCAATCCCCGTCTCCGTCGAATGCTCCATTCCCCGTCTTCACATTCCTCGATCGAGCTCGGCGCGGAGAGGCTCCATCCCGGTTTAATCGCCGGCCCCGGATAGCTCCCCGGCGCAAACTCCGGGGCATTTGAACAGTCTCGCTGTGAG
>JANOAF010000019.1:0-12395 GCA_031411015.1 Opitutaceae bacterium
AATCGCGAAGAGCGCGTAGACGATGACGGGGTAGGTGTCGCTCGCCTTCATAGCCGCGATGAGTGCGGCGGAGCCGAGGGCGACGAGACCGAGCTTGCCCCAAGGACGAGCCCCGTCGGGTTCTGGTGCCGGCACGGCGCCAACGTGGGCGAGCGTTTCGCGTTTTATGAGATAGACGATGAGGCCGAGCGTCATGCCGACGCCCGCGGCACCGAAGCCCCAGTGCCAGCTGTGTGCGGGATCGAGACCCCACGCGGCGAGGCGGGCTTTCCAACCTTCGCCTTGCGCGAGATAACCGGTTACCTGCGGCGAGAGGAACGCCCCGAGGTTGATCCCCATGTAGAAGATCGAGAAGCCGGCGTCGCGGCGTTCGTCGGTCGGGCTGTAGAGGCTCCCGACCATGGAGGAGATGTTCGGTTTTAGCAGGCCAGTGCCGAGGGCGATCAGGACAAGGCCGGCGTAAAACGTGGCGATCGATCCGATGGCCATCGTGAAGTGTCCGGTCGCGATGATGATGCCTCCGACAAATACTGCGCGGCGCGCACCGATGAAGTTGTCGGCGATGAAGCCGCCCAGAATCGAGAGCAGATACACGCTCATCGTGTAGGTGCCGTAAATCGCGGCGGCTTTTTTGGTTTCGAATCCAAGTCCGCCTTCGGCGGCGGTCTTTACCATGAAGAGCATCAGCAGCGCTCTCATGCCGTAGTAGCTGAACCGCTCCCACATCTCGGTGAAGAAAAGCGTGGTGAGGCCGCGCGGATGACCTCCGATTCCAGCTGTGTCGCGCGTGGTGTCGTTCGAAGCGGCCGGGGAGGGAATGGAACTCATGGGGGTGGCGCGGGAGCTTGGCCCGACACCGCGCCCCGGCAACGCCGAAAGCGTAGATGCTGACTCGGGGCAGGATGTGAGTTTAACGTTTGGCGTGGCCCGGGCATCTTGCCCGTGGGTTTCAGCCCACGGGCGGCACGCCCGCGCCACCGCGGGCACCGAGCTGACCTCACCCCTTTTTATACTCTGCCCCGGGTGCGATCAGCCGATCAACGCGGATGCGTCTTCGCCCACTTGGCGTAATGGTCGAGCATGCGCTTGCCGGTGTTGCCAAACCACGAGTAGCCGTTGCGGCGTTCGGCGGAGATTTCGTTTACGTCGTCGTGAATCGTTTTGTCCCGATCGCCGAAGATGGGGCGGTCGGTCTTGAGATCGTAGTAGCGCGCCCAGATCGGGCCGGCGCCGGGTGCGGGTTGGAGTTTGCGGCCGGTGCCGTCGGGCGCAGCGGTGAATGCTACGTCGCGGAGTGCGGTCTGCTCGAACCACGCGGCCGCCGCGTGGACGGCGCGCACCATCTCGGGAGAGGGCGAGGGCAACTGCATGAGAAACAGCGCGAGGCTGGCGCTTTCCGAGCCGGACTTGGAGGGCATCTCGTAGTTGCGCGCGGAGGCCGGCGCGAGCGTGAGCGGGTCGTGCTGTTGGCACCATACGGTGCGGCGGCCGTCGATGACGATCTGCGCGCGGAGGATGCAGGCGATTCCGCGGGCGGCGCTCGTCGTCGCACGAGTGCGCTGATCAGCCGTGGTAAACGCGAATTCGTTTTTCCCGTCAGCGATGTCGTGCAGGAGGGTGACGATGTTGGAAAACGCATTGTCGTTGAACGTCACGGCATCGTGATAGCCGCCGTCGAGCGGATAGCTCTGGGGCCAGCCACCGTGCGGGTATTGGGCCGCAAAAACATAACTCAATCCGCGTGCAAACGCCGCGCGCCACGGCGCGGAGATTTTTCCCCCGGGGTGCGCCGCAATGACCTTCGCGAGAAAGCGGAGCTCGCCGATGGTGGCATCGTTGTCGAACGTGCCGATGTAGCTCCAGCCGGCATCGGCCGGTTGGTCGTTGTCGCTGGGAGTGAGAAACCGCGAGAGGTTGCTGTGGGGTGCAAAGGCCTCGCCGGGTTGGCGCGGATGATCTGCGGCGTTGAAGTTTTTGCTCCAACCGCCCGCCGGCGTCTGAAACGTGATCACGTTGTCCGCCATTTTACGGGCCTCGGCGGTCGTAAACCACTCGACCGGACGCGCGGCTGAGAGACGCGGAATGCGCCCGACCGCAGGAGGGACGACGGGCGGCGGACCATTCAACGCCTTGAGTTCGGCGGCCAGAAATTTTTGGTCCGCGGCGCGGGCGGTGACCGAACGGGCGAGGTATTCGCGCCATGCGGGTTGTTCACCGGCGGGTAGGGTGGCGATGCGTTCCGTCGTGAGTGGATGCGACGCGGGGTTGGTGCCGATGACTGCCGCGGTGGTGCAGAGCGGACAAGCCCCAGCGAGCGTGACGACGAGGAGAAATAATTTTGTGCGCATGGACAAAGTGGTGGAAACGAAGACGCACGCCGGGCGGGCGCGTTGCGATGCCAATTGCAGCGGCAATGTCCGTCGTGGCGAGCGGCGCTATTGGGCGGCATTGCAACTCCGCGCTTGCCACGGTCGCGGTGCCGCCGCTGGTTGACGGTCAGGCATGAAAACCCCGGCCCCCACGGTTCGCTCGTTGGCGCGCACTCTCGGTCTGTCCCACACGACCGTCTCCGACGCCCTGCGTGGCAAGGGCCGCGTCGATCCCGCGACGGTGACGCGGGTGGAAAAGGCGGCGCGCGAGGCGGGCTACCGGAGGAATCCACTCGCGGCGGCGGTGATGTCCGAGCTGCGACGATCACGCGGCGGGACATTTCGCGGCGTGCTCGCGGCGGTGGATTTGCTGGAGCCGCAGCGACGTGATCCGCACGGGGCGTTTCATGCGGAGCTCGTGCAGGGCGGTCGCGCGCGCGCAGCCGATCTCGGCTTCAAGCTGGAGGAATTTGTGGTCGGCACGGACGGGATGTCCGTGCAACGCCTCGACTCGATTTTGCATTCTCGCGGTATTCACGGCGTGCTGCTGCTGCCCTCGTGGTATTCGCCCGACTGGTCGGGGTTGAACTGGTCGCGCTACGCCGCTGTCTACACCGACTATGTGATCGATCGGCCGGCACTCCACTGCGTTTGCTGCAACCACTACCGTTCGATGACCGCGCTGATGGCGCGCCTCGCCGAGCGCGGTTACCGGCGGCCGGGACTCTACGTCGAGCGCGGGCGGGACGAACGCATGCAGCGACGCTTCAGCGCGGCGTTTCGCTCGTGTCAGGAAAACGATCCCCATTTCGAACAGGTGCCGCTACTCATCGTCGAGAACCAGGGCAAGGAGGAGTTCCAGCGCTGGTTTCGCCGGCACAAACCCGATGTCGTCGTCGGCTATTTTACCGAAACGATCGCGTGGATGGAGGAGTGCGGCGCGCTGGTGCCGGCGACGCACGGCTTCGTGAGCCTCAACGCGATCTACACGACGCGACCGTGCGCGGGCCTCGATCAGCAGCCGCGCGAACTCGGCGCGCGCGCCGTGGAGCTGCTGATCGCGCAGTTACAGCGCAACGAACTCGGCGTGCCCGACTGGCCGACGACGACGACGATCGCGGCGCGTTGGACGGAGGGGCCGACGCTGCGCAAGGCCGCGACGTAGGGCTCACAGCCTGACGCCCGCGGGTCGGTCGTGGAAGGGTGGTGCCTGACCGCATTGCTCCAGCCAGCTCGGGCAGACTGCCCGAGCTACGGTTTGGCGAAAAGTGGTTCGAGGATGGCGCGGACGGCCTCGGCGGGAGGCTTCGTCTTGATTGACGGTTGATAGTAGCGGCCGTCGGCGAGTTTCTTGTGCGGATGCACGGCGTGGAGCTCGACATTGAGCTCGATCAGGTAGGTCTTAAAATCCCAAGCCCAGCGCGCGTCGTAGGTGAGGATCGCATCGGTGTTTTCCGGCATCAGGGTGAGCGGTCCGGAACTGGCGTCGCGCCCCAGCCGCCGCAGCTCGCCGGCCATGATTTCATCGAGCCGATTGTTTTCGTTGAGCCGACGCTCGACGTAAATTCGCTGAAACCGATCGAGCGCGATGACCTTGCGCGCACTCGTGGACGAGCAGCCGGTTCCAGCCAGGCAGGCGAAGGCGAAAAGGATCAGGGCGAAAAATCTCAACGGGCGAGCATACTTCGCTTGAGCGTGTGCCGGCGCAAGCCCCCTGACCGGACGGAGGAACTACTTCGTCCGCGCCTGCTTCACCGGCGTGAGCACTTCACGCAGCGTGGTGCGCCAGTTCACGCGGGCCGAAATTCCCAAGTCGCGGTCGCGGCCCTCTTCTTTGCCGGCCTTGGCTGCGAGATCGATTTGCCATTTTCCGGGCAGGCCGAGTTTCGCCGTGCGCGCGAGTGGCACATCCCAAATGGTGCCAAACTGAATCTCGTGGCCGAGGCGGACGCCGATGTCCTCGTGCAAATGTCGTCCGCGATACTCGGCAAAATAGCCGAACTCCCCCGGCTTGTAGAGTAGGCCGGGGGCGAGTTCGGCGATGTCGCGACGCACGACTTCCGCCGGTGGGGCGTTGCGGTGCGTGATGTCGGTGCTGCGGTCGAACGCGGCGTTGGTGTAGAAGGTCGTCGAGGGCCAGGTGCGTAACGTCCGGGAGACCGACACAAAGGGTTTCAAATGAGTGTAGTGGTCGTTGAGGACGGCCGGGGGGCGGCCGAGCGGAACCCGGATTTCGAGTCCTGCCGTGGTCGCGTCGAAGAATCCCAAGGTGCTGCCGAGATCGCGGCGGACGCCGAGCTTGAGCTCGCCCGGTCCCCACCGATGCTGGTGGCCACGGTTGATCGGATTGGGGACAAACGGCACCAAGCCGCCGATCAGTTCCCAGCGATCGGTCAGGCCGTAACGCAGCTCGACGGGAAACCGCATGAACTCGCGGTCGCGGAGGTCGCTGAACTTCGGCTGGAGGTGCACTGTGATGTTATTTTCGCCGAGCACGCCGGGCAGCATGGTGTCGAAAAACTCCGTCATCCGCAGCACCTTTTCCCGCATTCGCTCCCCCGTCGTAGTCGGTTCAGCGGCGAGCGCGGCGACGCCGATTGCCAGTTGCGACAGGAGCACTGTGCCTAGGAATGAGCGGAAATGGGGTGGGTGCATGGGTGGTATGGACCGTGAGCGTCGCGGTGAGTGCCGTCGAGTCGGCAACTTGCTCCGGTTGAGTAGAATGGTGCGACGACGAAAAATCGGGGAGGGGGAAATGTCTATGGGGCGTAGACCCCAGAATCAACTTGCGGTTATTTCTACGGGAGCAACGAATCCCAGCTCTATTTCGGTGCCTATGCGAACTGTTCTTGCTCTGCTCTTGCTCGTCGTCGGGTTCGCGACGCGGCTCGGCGCGATCAGTTACTACGTCGATTTCGCTGGGGGCGCAGATAACAACCACGGCACGGGCACGGAGGTGCCTTGGAAACATTGTCCCGGCGATCCTGCGGCCGCGGGCCGTGCCGCGGTGTGCCTGCTGGTGCCAGGGGATATGGTAATCTTTAAGGGCGGTGTAACCTACGTTCTTAGTGGCACTGCCGGTATCGCGCTGAAATGGAGCGGCGAGTCGCGTAATCCGATTACCTACGATGGGAACTCGAGTGGTGCGTGGGGCGACGGCCGCGCAAAATTTTCGGACAATCGCGGCTCAGGCGCGATCACGGCATTCGCGGCGGCTGAGCTGATTCGGCACCTCGTCTTCAAATCTCTTGAGATCGGCCCAATGGGAGGAGCGGCAGAGTTGCCGGCCGATCCCGGGGCGGGTGTCGCGGCGCGATATGGCGGTGGAATCGCTTTTGCCCTAGGCTGCCAAGGCATCGCGATCAACGACTGCGTGTTTCGCGATCTCGGCTATGCCTTTAATCAGAAACCGATGAACGCGGCCTCGATCGCGGGGACGGCGGTTACCGTTTCCGGCTCGGTGCGCGAACTCACTGTGACACGCTGCGAATTCTCCCGCCTGGCTCTCGGCCTCGATCTCGCCCGCGCCAGCCTGATCAGCGGAGTGGTGGTTTCGGACAGCACCTTTGGTGAGGCTATCGTGTGGCCACTGAATCTCGCGGCGATGGAGGGGACTCTTCCGAGTGCGATGATTTCTGTGCGTGACACGAAACGGGGTGAGCCCGGTTTTTTTGATGAACCGAAATGGACTGGGCACGGTCCGAGTCCGCGCCTCGAGCAAATTACCGTGACTGCTGGCGATCCAATTACGCTTGCGGCCTCGGCGTTGGCTTCGCCGGCGGCGACGTTTACGTGGTTCAAGAACAACGCGCCAATCGCAAATGCCTCGGCCGCCACGTTGAGTTTCGCGAGTGTCACGAAAAGCGACGAGGCGACCTACACTGCTGTGGCGACGAACACTGAGGGGGTTGCCAGCAGCAATGCCGTAGTGCTATTGGTCACCGAGCGATCCCTCGTGACCGACGATCGGCCGAGACCGACGGAAGCGTCGCCGGTATCACCGTCAGCCGCCCCGCCGCCGTCGGTTCCCGTCACACCGCCGCCGTCGGGTTCGGGATCGCAGAATCCACCGGGGGCTTCGCTGGACCAGCTTGGCATTAGGACGCTGGCGGCAGACGTCGCGACGGCGACCATGACATTTGCAGTCGAGAACGCCTCAACGCGGCAAGTGCTGATCAGCGCTTCTGGTCCGACCCTCGCCATGCTTGGCCTACAGGGCACGCTACGGGACCCGCAGATCGAGTTGTTCCGCGGCGAAGAATTTTTGGCCAGCAATGATGACTGGGGTGGCCGCAACGATATCCTAGCGGCGGCCAGCCGCCTCGGTATTTTTCCCTTCGCGAGTGCGGAAAGCAAAGATGCCGCGTTGCTTGTCTCGCTCTCGGGCGGCGATTATCGGGTGATTACGAAAGGAGCCGAACCCAGCGGCGGTTTGGTCCTGATCGAAATTCGCGAGCTACCCTGAGCGCGGCTGTCGCGAACGTGGCGGGGCGACAGACTCGGTCGGAATATCGAAGTTTGGCTAGTGCGATGTGCAGTCGGGGAGTTCCTCTTGAGAGGGCGCGCGCACCGTCGATGAAAATGTTTTAAGGTCACGGAACGAGGCGCGCCGCAGTTTCCCGCTCCTTCCCCGTGCTGGTGCTTAGGGTGACCTCGTAGGATCAGAACGGTTTGCGCGCGATTCGGGCGGGGTGGAGATATATCGGAACAAACAGCGGCGCCGAAACAACTCGTCGATGGGGTGAGAAAGCTGCTCGCGGGCGAACAATTCATCAGGCCGGCCCAGGCGAAAAAACGTGTGGCCAATCTCCGGCGCGGTGCCAGCGGTTCGCGGCACGATGCGATGTTTGACCGCGAACTCTAGGTATATTCGATGAGTGCGGCAGAAAGAACCGTGAAAGAAGCCGCCGCAGAGCTCTCGTTGATCGCCAAGACCAGCGGCACCTTGCGCAGTCGTGTGTTTGAAAAAATGGGACTTCGAAACGCCGCCGAACTCGCGCTCTATGCGCAGGAGCATTGGCTCACGCAGGATAGGCCGGACTCGACGCATGGCGCGTTTGTAGGCCGCAGCCTACATGCCGCGGTGCCTCAACCTACATTGCGATCAGGGATCGCCCAATGGCGCGGCGCGCGCATTTGGCGCATACTGGCGGCCAGTGGAAATCGTCCCGGAAAATAAATCTTCTCTACGCGTGCCGCTCGGCAGCAAACCGGGAGTGGCGAGCGTCGCACCCTTCGCGTGGATCGTCGAGCAAGGAGATCTCGCCGTCTGCGTCGCTCGGGTGTCGACCTTCGAAGCCATCTTTTGCGCCTCCCAATTTCAACCGCGTGTGGTGCTTCTCGATTTTCACGGTCAGCCCGTCGTAGCCGGCTGCGCGATCGTGTTGTTCAAGGAACCTGCACCCCAGCCGGCGGTGTTTGTGCCCACGTCTGATTCCAGCCCGCCCATGCGCCGATGGAGTCGCGCCGATTGGACGGACGCGGCGGTCGTCAATACCACCGGATTCGAAACGCTGCGTGACCAGCGGACGCTTTGTCGCCGCGCGCTGGTTCAGGCGACCTTGCGATTCCGCCGGGCTAAATTTGCTCTCACGGTTAAGGATAATTTTTCAGAGCCTCCATTTGCCAACGCTAGTCACAGATTCTGTCGTGAGCCTGAGAGGGGAGTCGTTTCGCGCAGGTGCCCGAGTGTTGCGACTTACTCCCGTCCAGCGCACGGGAGTCACGTGAATTCGACGAGGTAGATTATTTTTAGTCTCGGTCATGCTCGGGATCATTCGATGCATGCCTGAGATATCCGGAACATTCTCGCCGCCGTCATCTCGAACTTAAATTTCCCTACATCGTCCTTAAGGGCGGTTCGGCCCTTTTTCCATCATCATTCATGCGCATTGCTCCCCTCGGACTCATACTTCTCCTCACAAGCATAGCACGGCTCCATGCGGCCAGCTACTTTGTTGACTACGCGGAAGGGGCGGATGGGAACAGCGGCGTGAATCGGAATCTGGCGTGGAAGCACTGTCCTGGAGATCCCGCTGCCGAGGGAATCGCGGCGAGCCAAGCGTTGTCGGCAGGCGATACGGTTTATTTCAAGGGCGGCGTGAACTATGTGTTTTCTGGCGCGACTGGCATCGGACTCAATTGGAGTGGCGAATCCCAGCGCGTAATTACTTACGATGGTAACAAGAGTGGCACTTGGGGAACGGGCCGCGCGAAATTTACCGACAACCGCGGGGGCAAAGCGATTGCGGCTTTTTCGTCTCTGATCCCCCGCCATCATCTCACCTTCAGTTTTCTCGACATTGGCGCGATTGGTGGTGCTGCCGCGCCACCTTCCGATTTGGGTTATCCGGTCGCCTCCCGTCCTGGTGCGGGAATCGTCTTTGGCGGTGGGGCCGAAAGTGTCCTCGTCGACGGCTGTATCTTCCATGAGATCGGCTTTTGGTTTAACCAGAAACCGATGAATGCGGCGTCGTTGGCAGGCACGGGCTTTTCGAGCACGCGCTGCCGTGACGTAACGATCTCGAACTGTGATTTCTCGAGGATGGCTGTCGCTTGCGACCTCAGCAAAGCGAGCGAGCTTTTGAATCTCCAGATTGTCGGGTGCTCCTTTCGTGATTCAATCCTGTGGCAAATCGACCTTCCGCCGTGGGTGGGCAGTGCGCCAAATTCCGTCGTGGCGGTGAGCGAATCCACGTTTTTCGACGGTCCATTTTTTCGCGGCGCGGCTTGGGGTGGCTACGGCAATGAACCTCGCTTGGAAACGGTCACGGCGACGTTGGGAACAACCGTGACGTTTGCGGCGGTTGCGACTGCGTCGCCGACGGCCGCTTTTCAGTGGCAGAAAAATGGCGCGCATATCATCGGAGCGACGGGCACGGAACTCAGGCTGGTTAACCTCGGTATGTCGGACGCTGCGACCTACACGGTGGTGGCGACCAATGCTGCGGGCGCGGCGACAAGCAACGCGGTGGCGCTGGTGGTCGGTGGCGGAGTGGCGCCGCCGCCGTCGGGCGGTCTGTCCCAGGTTGCGCCGGCGATCACGGCGCAACCGCAAAGCCAGACAGTGAGTGCGGGGGCGAGTGTGACGCTGACAGCAGCCGCCAGCGGGACACCGGCACCGACGATCGTCTGGTATCGCAACGGCCTGACTTTCGGAGGTTGGACCGGCGCCACTCTGCGCCTCGAAAGCGTGACGAGCAATGACACGGGGGCCTACACGGTGGTGGCGACCAATGCCGCGGGTGTGGCGACAAGCAACGCGGTGACACTGGTGGTGGGCGGCGGAGTGGCGCCGCCGCCGTCGGGCGGTCTGTCCCAGGTTGCGCCGGCGATCACGGCGCAACCGCAAAGCCAGACAGTCAGTGCGGGCGCGAGCGTGATGCTGACAGCAGCCGCCAGCGGGACACCGGCACCGAGCTACCAGTGGCAGAAGAACACGGTGGCGATTGCCGGAGCGACGAATGCGACGCTGAACTTGAACAGCGTGACCGCGGGGGACAGCGGGAGCTACATTTTGGTGGCGACGAACCTGGCGGGCGTGGCGACGAGCAACGCAACTATGGTGACGGTGAACGCGGTGGGCAGTGTTGGCGACATCGTGACGGGCCTGATTGCGCACTGGAAGCTGGACGAGACGGGCGGCCCCACGGCGGGGGACGCGTCCGGCCAGGGTCAAACTGCGACGTTGGTGAACGGCCCCACGTGGGGCGCGGGCCGGGTCTCCGGGGCGGTGCAGCTGGACGGCGGCAACGACTATGTGCAACTCCCCGCGGCGCCCTTCGGCAATTATCCGAGCGCGGGCGCCGCGACGAACTACCAGCGAACATTTGCGGTGTGGTTCAAGACGACAGGGAGCGGTGTAATTCTCGGCCAGACAGATGTTGGCACACCTGTGGGTGGTTGGCCCAGCGGCTATGTGCCTGCGCTCTATCTCGATGGGAGTGGCCGGTTGCGGGGCAGCATGTTCTGGCATGGCGCGGTCGAGGTGCAGAATGTTTCGGCGAACGCCTACAACGACGGTGCGTGGCACCATGTCGTGAATACCTACGCGAATGGCACAGAGACGCTGTATGTCGATGGAGTGGGCGTGGGCAGCCAGGCGGTGAGCGAGTATGGCTACAACTCGGGCTACGCCTATTATTTGGGCACCGGGTTCACCGCGTCCTGGCCGATGGGAAGCGGAGGATGGAGCTATTTTTCGGGGAGCTTGGACGAGGTGCGCCTCTATGACCGAGCGCTCGCCGCCGCCGATGTTGCTGCGCTCTGGGCCTACGCCGGCTCCGTGAACGTGGGACCGGCGATCACGCAGCAGCCCGCGAGCCAGACGGTGAGCGCGGGCGCGAACGTGACACTGGTGGTGGGCGGGACTTCACCCATCCCGGCTGCTACGGAGGTCGCATCCTCGTCGCTTCCCCAGTTCGTGTTTCGCAGCCTGACGCTTGCGATGCCAGCGGTGGAACTCGGGTTCGTAGTCGAGCGCGGTGGACCCAAGCGGATATTGATCCGTGCTGCCGGTCCGACGCTCAATTCCTTTGCCGTGCCGGATTTTCTAACCGACCCCGTGCTTGAGCTTTTTCAGGGCGCGATATCGTTACAGCGCAATGACGACTGGGGAGGCAGCGCCGAGATCGCTGCTGGGATAAGCCGCCTCGGCATATTTCCTTTTGCGAGTGCAATGAGCAAAGATGCGGCGCTGTTGGTTACGCTCCCAGCTGGCGAATACCGAGTCGTTACAAAGAGCGGCGATGCTCACGTCGGCATGGTTATTATCGAAGTCCGAGAATTGCCCTCTCCGTGACGGCGATCCCATGCACGATGCGAAACTTGCCGCGATTCGTGCATGGAAGTTCGCGGTGTTTTTGCCGCACGGCCATGAACACCGTGCCGTCAAGACTCGGAGTTGGGCCGGATCAAATCGGCGGGGGCGAAGCGCTCGCCGAACGCAGCAGCAGTCCATCGGATGAGCGCGACGACCGCGACAGCAGCTTCAGCGTTCTGGAAACGCGAGGAATGGCCGAAGACAACACACCATTGAGATGCGTGCGTTCGGGCGTGGGTTACGATGCAGGCATCAGGTTAAACGGCACGGCGACGCGCACATTCACCGGTTTGCCGTTGATCGTAGCGGGCTTGAATTTCCATTTGGCGGCGGCAGCGAGGCAGAGTTTGCCAAGCTCGGCATCGGGCGACTGGGCGATCAAAAGGTCGCGGGCGTTACCGTAGCGATCCACGACGAGTTGAATGTCGACGCGAAGGGGTTCAACGATGCGGCGGGTGCTCACTTCAGGCTGGGGCATGAGAATGGGCACGGGGCGCTCGTCGGTATCGCTGAGGCGGGCGATTCGGTCTTCGCTCTCGAGCGTGCGGTTGAGAGCCAAGACCTGGCCCGGTTGGATTTTCCCGCTGATCGTTTCTGTGTCGTAGCCGGGCAGCGAGAGTTCGTAGCTGGCATCGCCTGGGATTTGCTCGGAGAGTGTGAGCGGGGTGACGCCGAGTATGGTGCCTTCACGCGTGACGCTCGCGCCGAGCGGATCGCTAGTCAGTTTCACGATGCCGGAGAGGAAGGCCCCATTTGTATGAGCTGTGGCATCACGACCAACTGTGACCGTCTCGTCGTGGGCCGGCCAGCCCTCACGCAGGAATGAAATCACATATTCCCCAGGCGTGAGATCCGGGAGGGTCGCGGGCGTGCGACCCGTGCGGTTGGAGCCGGGGGCGACGAAGAGAGCATTCGCGGGGCGGACGCGGTAGCTGACACCTGAGGGCTCGCTCTTGATTACGAGTGTGCCTACCAAACGCTCAAGCTTCAGGGGACCGGCATCCGTCGTGGCGTTTTCCCGCACCTCCAATTCGAGTTTCATCGGCTCGTGATTCAGGAGAGCGACGGTAACAGGGTAGCGGCCGATCTTGATGTCTTCAAACGTCGCGGGCGCGGTGCGCGGAGGCAGGCTGCCGACGGTGACGCTGGCCCCGGCGGGTTCCTGAACTACAAGGGTGCCGCGGGCGTTGGCAAGCCGGGCTGCG
>JANOAF010000020.1:0-3811 GCA_031411015.1 Opitutaceae bacterium
CTCCATGGCGCCGACCGCGACCGCCACCCTCGGTGAGCGCATCTATCGGCAAAAATGCACCGACTGCCATGGCGCCCAAGGCCAGGGCGTCGAAGGCAAATACAAGGAGGCCCTCGCCGGCGATTGGGCGTTGCCGAAACTCGCGCGCTACATCGCCAAAAACATGCCCGACGATAACCCCGCGACGCTCTCCGCAACCGAGGCCGATGCCGTCGCGGCTTATGTGTTCGAGGCGTTCTATTCGCGGGCCGCGCAGGCGAAGCTTCACCCCGCCCGCATCGAGGTCGCCCACCTCACCAACCGCCAATACGCCGTCACGATCGCCGATCTTCTCCGGCAGGTCGGCCCGCCCGTTGCCGAGGAGACACCTCCCGCGTCAGCCACGGCGAGGGCGAGCGCCCATGGCCTCAACGCGATCTACTACAACGTCGCGCTGCGCGGTCGCTTCGACAATGCGCGCGCCGCCCACCGCGGCGTCGATCCCCAGCTCGATTTCCAATTCGCCAAGGGCAGCGCCGTCCGCGCGCGCGCTGCCGAGCCCGCCAATCCACCTCCGCCGCCCACCGACCCCAACGCCGCGCAGCCGCCCTCCGGTTTCTCCGTGCAGTGGCGCGGCGCCATCGTCGCCGAAGAAACCGGCGACCACGAATTCGTCATCCGCACGCCGAACAGCGTCCGTGTCTGGATCAACGCCGAGGCCGACCAGCGCAACGGCGCGGAGCCCACGCTTGACGTCAATGTCTCCAACCCGCTCAACCCGGACCACCGCGTCACGCTCCGCCTTCTCGGCGGCCGCACCTACCCCATCGCGATCGACTATTGGGCGCTGCCGGAAAAAACCGGTTCGCCCGTCGTGCCGTCGCTCGCGCTCCGCTGGAAACCACCGCACGGCAGCGAACGCCCGATCCCCGCACGGAATCTTTCGCCGGCGAAAGTCGCGCCGACATTTGTCGTCGCCACGAGGTTTCCCGCTGACGACAGCAGCCAAGGCTACGAGCGGAGCATCTCTGTTTCCAAGGCGTGGGACGAGGCGACGACCAGCGCCGCCTTCGAAGTCGCGAACCACGTCGTGAAGCGCCTCGACCGCTTCGCCGGCACGCGCGCCAACGACCCCGACCGCACGAAGAAAATCGAAACGTTCGCCGCCCGTTTCGTGGCCACCGCGTTTCGCCGCCCGCTCGCACCCGAGGAGCTGAAACGCAACGTGACCGACCTCCTCCGCGCCGCGCCCGATGCCGAGACCGGCCTCCGCCGCGTCGTGCTGCTCGCCCTGAAATCGCCGCATTTCCTCTACGTCGAAATCCCGCATGCCGCCCAAAGTGGCACGGGCGTCCCGCCCGTGGTTTCGGGATCTCATGGGCGAGACGCCCATGCCACCGCCGATGCCAACACCGTCGCTTCGCGTCTCGCGTTCACCCTCTGGGATTCTGCCCCCGATGCCTCGCTTGCCAAGGCGGCCGCCGAGGGCCGGCTGCGCACGCGGGAAGAAATTTCCGCGCAAGCCACCCGCCTCCTCGCCGATCCGCGCGCGCGCGCGAAGGTGCGCGAATTTTTCCAACACTGGCTCCAGCTCCGCTTCGTCGAGGATTTGGCGAAGGACGCCGCGCTCTTCCCCGACTTTACCCCCGAGATCATCGACGATCTGCGCGCGTCGGTCGGGCTCTTCGTGGACGACGTGGTATGGAGCGAGCGCTCCGATTTCCGCGAGCTGCTGCGTTCCGACAAGCTGTTCGTCAGCGCGCCCCTCGCGCAGTTCTACGGCCTGCCGTCACCGCCGACGGGCGAGTTTGCCGCCGCGGCTGCACCCGCCGGCCAGCGCTCGGGTGTGCTCACGCATCCGTATCTGCTCGCCGCGCTTTCTTACAAAGCCACCAGCTCGCCGATCCATCGCGGCGTGTTTCTCACGCGCAGCATCGTCGGCCGCGCGCTCAAGCCGCCGCCCCAAGCGCAGACCTTTGACGAGACGTCGTTCGAGCACGGGATGACGATGCGTGAGAAAGTCACGAAGCTCACGCGCTCCGAAAATTGCCAGGGCTGCCACGCCGTCATCAATCCCCTCGGCTTCAGCCTTGAGAATTTCGACGCCGTCGGCCGCTACCGCACCACCGATCAAGGCCGCCCCATCGACGCGGCGAGCGACTACGCCGACGATGAAAATCCCGCGGTTCGCCTTGCGAGCGCGCGCGATGTGGCCGACTTCGCCATCACCAATCAGCACGCCAACGAAGCCTTCATCGAGCAGCTTTTCCAGCACCTCGTGAAGCAAACCCCCCGCGCCTACGGCTCCGACACGCTCGTGCGCCTGCGCGATTCTTTCATCGCCTCCGGCTACAATCTGCGAAACCTCATGGCCGACATCGCCACTCTCGCCGCGCTGCACGGCACCGAGTCGGCATTGCTCGCCGCCACCCCCCACCGCATTTCGCCATGACCCCATTGCATCGCCGGGAATTTCTCCGCCAAGCCGGCCTCTCCGCCGCCGTGCTGCCGTTCATCGTCGGACTGCCCAGCCTCGCGCTCGCCGCGCCCACGCGCCCACGCCAGCGGCTCATCGTCGTCTTCTCGCCCAATGGCACGATCCCGCCCGCGTTCTGGCCCGACGAGGTCGGCCGCGACTTTCAGCTGAAGGAAATTCTCTCCCCCCTCGCGCCGTATCGCGAGCGGATGCTCACGTTGCAGGGACTGTCCAACAAAGTCCGCGGCGATGGCGACGGCCACATGCGCGGCATGAGCTGCCTGCTCACCGGTATCGAGCTCCTCCCCGGCAACATTCAGGGCGGCGGCAAGTCGATCCCCGCCGGCTGGGCCAGTGGCATCTCGATCGACCAGGAGCTGAAGAATTTTTTCCAGAGCCGCGTCGAGACGCGCACGCGTTTCGGTTCGCTCGAGTTCGGCGTCGGCGTGCAGGACCGCGCCGACCCGTGGACGCGCATGTCCTACGCCGGTTCCGGCCAGCCCGTCGCGCCGATTTCCGATCCGTATCAAATGCACGAGAAGCTCTACGGCCAGCTGAAGGACCGCGAAAGCCTCCGCAGCGTGCTCGATCCGCTGAAGGCCGAACTCGCCAAGGTGCGCACGATGATCAGCGCCGAGGATCGGAGCGTGCTCGAACAACACGAGGCGCTCGTCCGCCAGCTCGAACGCGAGATCGCCGAAAATTCCGCGCAGGCCCTGCGCGTGGCCGCCCCCGACTTCGAGCGCGGCATCGCCGATCAAAACGACAACGTCCCGCGCCTCTCGCGCATGCAGATCGACCTGCTCGTAAACTCGTTCGTCAACGACATGGCCCGTGTGGCTACGCTGCAATACACCAAGTCCGTCGGCGGCGCGCGGATGAACTGGCTCGATATCACCGACGGCCACCACGGCCTCTCGCACGAGCCCGACACCGATGAGGCCGCGCAGAAAAAACTCATCAAGATCAACACTTGGTTCGCCGGAGAAATCCGCTACCTCGCCGACAAACTCGCCGCCACGCCCGAACCCGGCGGCGGCGGCTCGATGCTCGACTACACGACGATCGTCTGGACCAACGAGCTCGGCAAGGGCAACAGCCACACGCTCGACAACATCCCGTTCGTCCTCCTCGGCGGCGGTTTCGGTTTCGACATGGGCCGCGCGCTCAAATTCGACAAGGTCCCGCACAACCGCCTGCACCTCGCCCTCGCGCACGGTGCGGGTCACCGGATCGAGAGTTTTGGCAAACGCGAACTCTGCAGCAGTGGCCCGCTGGTGCTGGTGTAGGCGGGGTGCCCTCACCCCGCGACTTTCCGGCTGCCGACGCCGCAACCCGCGGGGTGCGGGCACCCCG
>JANOAF010000021.1:0-3329 GCA_031411015.1 Opitutaceae bacterium
ATCGAGCCGGTTTTCTCGCTGTAGCCGCCGCTGCCCATGCCGTAGCTCAGCGAAAACGAGCCGTGGATCTCGCGCTCCTTTTTCTTGTCCTCGGTGATGATGCGCGGGGCACGGGAAAGGTAGACGGGAGGGGAAAGGAGCGTGCGCGCCAGGCGGGCGGCTTGGTGGCGGGCGACGAGCTCGTCGAGTTGCGCCACTTCGGCGGCGGCGAGAATCGCGAGACCGGCGGTGGTGCGTTCGCCGGCGGTGAGGCGCTGGGAAAAACGCGCGACGGTCTCGGCCGTGGCGGCGCGGACCCCGGTGTCGCGGCGCACGAGCGCATCGACGACCGCCACCTGATCGGAAGTGAGCTTGCCGAGACCGGCGGCGATGCGCTCGGTGGCGTTGAGTGCGACGGAGAAGCGGAGGTCGTCGTTGGCGGCGCGCACGGTTCCCGCGAGCAGCGCGGCGATGGCGAGCACGAGCGACGCGAACTTCATGGCGGCAGGCTGGTGCATGAAGGGGAGGGACTCACGAAAAATCGTGCGAGTTCCCTTTTTAGTGGGGCCGCGATTCACTCAGAGGGTGGCACCACGAAATACACGAAGGACACGAAACTCGGTGGGAGCAAAGTCGCCGTCATTTTGAAAAGCCTCCTGAAGGGTGGGCGAGGTCGATTCGCCAGTGCCGTCGGCCATTTTCATTGGCGGTGGGTCCGAGACCCCGAAGCTGGGCTCGGCTTGGTCGGGAAGTAGCCGCGAGCGTGAGCGAGTGGTGGTCGGTCCACTCGCTCACGCTCACGCTCACGCTCGCGGCTGCGGGCAGGGTTCGAGGGCCTCATACTGGGATTAATCAAATGCCCCGGAGGTTCGGACCAGCCCGTGCTTGCCGCTGGTCGCGGGAGGGCCCAAAGCGGCATTGCATCGAAAGCCGGGGTCGTCCGTCATGCCACGCTTATCCCGGTAACCGCTGTTCCCGGCTCCCTTCCAACCCGCACCTCTCCCCGTCATGCTTCCCTTTGCGCTCACGATTTTCACCGGCGCCTTTCTTCTCTTTCAGGTCCAGCCGCTGATCGGGAAATACATTTTGCCGTGGTTCGGCGGCGGACCCGGCGTCTGGACGACGTGCCTCCTTTTTTTCCAAACGCTCCTGCTCGGCGGCTACGCCTACGCCCACTTTTCCTCCACGCGGCTCAAGCCGCGCCAGCAGGTGATTCTCCACCTGGCCTTGCTCGCGCTCTCACTCGCGCTGCTGCCGATCACGCCCTCGGCGGGCTGGAAGGATCAGATTGCCGGTGATCCGAACTGGCGGATTTTGCTGCTGCTGACCGTGACGATCGGGTTGCCCTATTTCGTGCTCTCCTCGACGGGGCCGTTGATGCAGCAGTGGTTCAGCCAGACGAGTCCCG
This sequence comes from Opitutaceae bacterium, assembly GCA_031411015.1. Classification (GTDB taxonomy): domain Bacteria; phylum Verrucomicrobiota; class Verrucomicrobiia; order Opitutales; family Opitutaceae; genus ER46. The sequence continues at coordinate 1,388 of JANOAF010000021.1, forward strand.
GCGTCTCGCCCTACCGGCTCTACGCGCTGTCCAACGTCGGCTCGCTGCTCGCGCTGCTGAGCTACCCGATTTATTTCGAGGTGAAGTTCTCGCGGCAGGTGCAATCGCAGATGTGGTCGGCGGGGCTTGTGGCCTTCGTGCTCTTCTGCGGCTACTGCGCTTTTCTCGTTTGGAAAAACGCCGCCGCGACTTCGACCGCAGGAACGAATGCAACGGATGCGTCGTCGGCTGACTCCGCCACGCCGATTCCTGCCACCGACAAATTGCTCTGGATCGCCCTGCCGATGATCGCGTCGATCCTGTTGCTCGCGACGACGAACAAGCTCTCGCAGGAAGTCGCGGTCATCCCCTTTCTCTGGGTGCTGCCGTTGAGCCTCTACCTGCTCACGTTCATCATCTGTTTCGATCACGCGCGTTGGTATCATCGCGGCGTGTTTGTTTCGCTGCTCGTCGTGGGTGTGGCGGGCGTGTGCGCCTTGATTCCCGCGGGCACGGATGCGCCGATGCGCCTCCAGATCATCGGCTACACGGCGACGCTCTTCTTCGCGTGCATGGTGTGTCACGGCGAACTCTACCGGCTGAAGCCGTCGCCGCGGCAGCTCACTTCGTATTTCCTGATGATCTCGGCGGGTGGCGCCCTGGGTGGCTTCTTCGTCGCGATCGCGGCTCCGGCGATCTTCAGCGATTATCGTGAGCTGCAAGTCGGCTACTGGCTCCTGTCCTACACGCTCGGCGTGCTGTGTTTCCGCCATCGCAGTCGGGAACTGGCGCTGGCGGCGGGCATCGGCGCGCTCGCGATCACGGTCGCGCTGCCGGGGCTGCGCTCGCTGTTTAGCGACAGCCCGGGAATCGGCGGGGAGTTCGCGACCTTTTTCAAGGAGCGGGCGTGGTATATCGTGGGCGGAGCGGTGGTATTTGGCCTCTGTGTTTTCAATTTCCGCCGCCGCGTGATCGAAGAGCAGTGGCAGCCGCGGATGGCCGGATTCGTGATGGTGCTTTGTGTGGGGCTCGGTGCGGTCTTCGTCGTGCAGTGGGACGAGCGGAGCACGGTGAAGACCCTCTCGGCTTCGCGGAATTTCTACGGCACGCTCAAGGTCCTCGACTACTACCCCAACGATCCCGAGGACAACTACCGGTTGCTCCTCCACGGCGCGACGACGCACGGCATCCAGTTTACCAAACCGGAAAAATCCGTGATGCCGACGACCTATTACACGGATAACAGCGGCGTGGGCCGGGCGATGGTTACCCTGCCGGAGACGCCGCGGCGCATCGGTCTCGTCGGCCTCGGCACTGGCTCGCTCGCCGTCTATGCGCGGGCGGGCGATTCGCTGCGCATCTACGAAATCAACCCTGCGGTGCAGGAGCTCGCGCGCACGCAGTTCAAGTATCTCGAATACTGTCAGGGCAAGGTCGAGGTCGTGATGGGTGATGCGCGGCTGATGATGGAGCACGAGCTGGCGGCGAAGAACTCGCAGCAATTCGATTTGCTCGCGCTCGACGCGTTTAGCAGTGATGCGATTCCCGTGCACTTGCTGACCAAGGAGGCGTTCGAGATTTACTGGCAGCACCTCAAACCGGATGGCGTGCTCGCGGTGCACATCTCCAACCGCTACCTCAATCTGCGTCCGGTCGTGGAAAAACTCGCGGCGCACTTCGGGCTCGAGGCGGTGAGCATCTCCGACGACAACGAACCCGAATGGTGGATCTATGCGACGACGTGGGTGCTGGTGACGAGGAACAAGGCCTTCCTCCAAGGCGAAAAAATCCGCGACGCCGTCGAGGCCCCGGAAACCGCGGGCAAGGACGCGCCGATGTGGACGGATGACTTCGCGAGCCTCTATTCGATTTTGAAGTAGGCCGTGGCTTCAAAATGATTGTCATCGCGAGGTGCGCGAAGCGCGCCGTGGCGATCCAGCTGGATTGCTTCGTCGTCCCGCAG
>JANOAF010000022.1:0-17308 GCA_031411015.1 Opitutaceae bacterium
TCCTGAATTTTCCGCAGCGCGGCCTCGAGTTTTTCCGGAAACACCATCCACCCGATTCGCCAGCTCGCGAAACCAAACGCCTTCGACAGCGAGTAGAGCGAGATCGTGTGGGCGGCGGCACCGGGGAGCGACGCCGCGGAGAAGTGCCGCGCCTCATCATAGGTGAAGCATTCGTAGGCCTCATCGCTGATGTGGACGATGCCGCGCTCGGCGCAGAGGGCGTTGACCTCACGCAAGACCGCCTCGGGATAAACCGCGCCCGAGGGATTGTTCGGCGAGACGGTGACGATGGCGCGCGTGCGTGGCGTGAGGGCGGCGCGCAGGGCCGCGACGTCGAGTTGGTAGTTGGCGTCGGTCGGCACGAGCACGGGCCGGCAGTTGGCCATCGTGATCGCCATCTCGTGGTTGAAATAATACGGCACGGGCAAAATGAACTCGTCGCCCGGATCGCCGAGGGCGAGGACGGTGGCGATGAAGGCGTTGTTCCCGCCGGCGGTGACCATCACGCGATTCCCGTGAGCGGGGCCGACGGCGATACCGTTTTCCGCCGCAAGTTTTTGCGTGAGGACGTCGAGCAGCGCGGGGATGCCGGCGACGGGTTGGTATTTGTGATTCGCCGGTTCCGCGAGGAAACGCTCGAGCTGCGCGAGCGCCGCGGGTGGTGGCCCATAGCCGACGACGCCCTGTCCGAGCGAAATCGTTCCCGGATGCGCGCGAATCAGATCGGCGATGACGGGGATGATGGGCGTCTGGACAGCGCGGAGGCGGTGGGATTCGAGCATGGTGTCTTTGGTGTAGGCGGGGTGCCCTCACCCCGCGTTTGCTGGAAAATGAAAGCGGGGTGGGGGCACTCCGCCTACATTAAAACGGAATTCTATTTTTTGATCACCCGCGGTCCCGACGCCACCGTGACGGGAAACGGCACGCCCCAGAGTGCGGGTTGCTCCTGCATCTCCGAGTTGCCTCCGGGCACGAGGTGTTTGAAGACGTCGTTGAAACGGATGCTGCACTGGAGCCGGCGCTGCGTCTTGTCGTCGATTTTGGGGTTTACGACGATGATCGACAGCGTGAAGGGCGGGGCGGTTTTTATTTTCTGCGCGGCGGCGCGGGCTTCGGCGGGGGTGAGCGACTTGTCTTTGATGACGGCGTCGAGTTTTTTGAGATCGGCGAGCGTGACGGGGCCCCAGAGTTGTTTCCACGCGGCCGGATCGATGCGTGGGGCGACGATGTTCACGAAGCGTTTCGCGTCACCCTCCTGCCGCCAGAAACCGACGACCAAGATGAACGGATCCTCTATGGCGAATTGCCGCAGCGCATCCCCGAGATCGACGGGCGCGCCGAATTTCGCGGCCTTGGGGTTCACGGGCACGCCGCCGAAATTTTTGTTCACCGCCGCCGGGATGTCCCATTTTTGCGTGTAGCTCTGGGGCCGGTAGCCCTCGAAGAACGTCGCGCGCACCCACTCCTCAAAGACGAGGCCGTGCTGCTGCACTTCTTGCGCGCGCGCGGTCAGCGCGAAGAGGCAGAGCAAAAGCAGGCGCGGGAGAAACCGGGAAGGCACAGTGGGGATGGGCAGCGTGGTCCGCGGTCGCGCCACGTTCCAGCTTGGAAAATATCTTCCGCCCGTTGACCCGGCGGCGCGGGACCGCCAATCTCGCCGCCGATGCACCCCATGAATCGCCGACGCTTCCTCACTTCGGCCTCCGCCACCGGCGCGGGCCTTTTGCTGCTCAAGAGCACGACCCTCTTCGGGCAGAATACCCCGAGCAAGAAACTCAACGTCGCCCTCATCGGCGTGTGGGGCCGCGGCCTCGCGCACTACGAGGGTCTCTCGAAGGAAAACGTGGTTGCGCTGTGTGATATCAACGAAACGCGTTTCCCTGCTGCGCTCGAAAAATTCCCCGGCGCGAAGACCTACGTCGACTGGAGAAAATGCCTCGAGCACAAGGGCCTCGACGCCGTCGTCATCTGCACCGCCGACCACACCCACGCGCACGTCGCGATGTGGGCGATGAACCGCGGGCTCCACGTTTACTGCGAGAAACCGATCGGCATGAGCGTCGAGGAGTGCCGCCTCCTCCGCGCGAAATACCTCGGGATGAAAAACAAAATCGCGACCCAAGCCGGCACGCAGCGCCACGCCAACCCGAATTTCATGCGCGTGCGCGAACTCGTGCGCGACGGCGCGATCGGCGAATTGCGCGGGGTGTTTGTGTGGGGCAACCGCAAGCTCCCGCGCCCCGCCTACCTCCCGGCCGAGGGCGCGCCGCCCGCGACGTTGCACTACGATCTCTGGCTCGGGCCGTCGCCCTACCATCCCTACAATCCCGGCTACTTCTCCGGCGGCCCGGGGGCGAATTGCCTCCAGTGGAATATGTATTGGGACTTCGGCACCGGCCAGGTCGGCGACATGGGCGCGCACACGATGGACCTCGCGTGGAACGCGATCGACGCCGGCCTCCCGACCGCGATCGAGGCCAAGGGCGATGCGTTCAATCCCGACGTCACGCCCGTCGAGCTCACCGCGCACTTCGATCACCCGGCCAACGCCTGGCGCCCCGCGATTCGCGTGAGCTGGTATCAGGGCGGCGCGCTGCCGACCGCGCCGAAAAATTTCATCGACCTCAACAAGGTCGGCCACGGCGCGATGTTCAAGGGCTCGAAGGGCGTGCTCGTCGCGGATTTTGCCACGCGCCTGCTCATCCCCGGGGCCGACAACGACGACCTCACATACTACCAGCCGCGCACGAAGCAGACGGTCACGCCGCCGGTCGGAAATTTTCAGGAGGAATTCTTCCGCGCCTGCAAAACCGATCTCAAGACCTCGTGCAACTTCGACTACAACGGTCTGATGACGGAGCAAATGGCGCTCGGCCTCGTCGCTTATCGCGCCGGGAAAAAGCTCGCCTACGATGGCGCCGCCGGCCGGATCACGAACGACGACGCCGCGAACAAGCTGCTCAGCCGGCCCTATCGCGAGGGTTGGGCGTTCAACGGCTGATTGCACTGAAACGAGGCGGGCTTTTGCCGGGCCCGCCTTTCTTTTCCCCCAACCCCATGCGCTCCCTCCTGCTGCTCCTCGCGTTCGCGGCCTCGTTCCCCGTTGCTCGCGGAGAATTCCGCGCGTCCGTCATCAAGGTCGATATCACGCCGACCACGCCGCAGTGGCTCATGGGCTACGGCCCGCGGCAGTCGACCGGCGTGCACGGCAAGATCTACCACAAGATCGCTGCGCTCGATGACGGGGGCACACAGGTGTTCATCGTCGCGTCCGACCTCTGCCTGTTTTCACCGACGGTCTATGACGACGTGACGGCGACCTTGAAAAAAGAACTCGGCCTCGAGCCGCGTCAGCTCTGGTGGACGGTCACGCACAGTCACTCGACGCCCGAGGTGGGCCCGCCCGGCATGTATGATGTGCTCCTCAAGGGCCGCTCCGACCACCCGTGGAATCGCGACTACTGCGAGTTTGTGAAATCCACGCTCGTCGCCGGCATCCGCTCCGCGCGCGCCGCCCTCGCCCCCGCCCGCGTCGCGATCGGCACGGGTTTTTCGCGGGCCAACATCAATCGCCGCGCCCGCGACGCCGACGGCAAGATTTCCCTCGGCCTCAATCCCGACGGCCCCACTGATCGGCAGATCGGCCTCATCCGGCTCGAACGGCGCGACGGCGCGCTACTCGGCGTCATCGCCAACTACGCGATGCACGGCACCGTGCTCGCCGGCTCGATGCTCCAGGTGAGCGGCGATGGACCCGGCATCGTGAGCAGTTACGTCGAGGAGAAACTCGGCGCACCGATGCTCTACATCAACGGCGCGGCGGGAAACCTCGCCCCGATCTACACCGTGCAGGATCTCGCGAAATCGCATCTCGGCGAATTCCGCGTGCTGCTCGGGGACAAAATTATCGAGGCCACGCGCGCGCTCGGCGCGGGCGCAGACGGCACGCTCTGGCTCGGCGAAACTTGGATCGAGACGCCGCGTCGTGGCGACCTCGGCTGGTCCGACGAGCTCGCTCGCTACGGCGCGAAGAGCGCTGCCGGCGCCGACCTCGTGCGCATCCCCGTGCGCGCCCTGCGCCTCAACGACACGATCCTCTGGGGCAGCCCGGTCGAACTTTTCTGCGAAATCGCGCTGCGCGTGCGCGCCGACTCGCCGTTTCGGCACAATTTCTTTTTCGGCTACAGCAACGGCTGGCTCGGCTACCTGCCGACCGCCGCGGCCTTCCGCGAAGGCGGCTACGAGCCGCGCACCTCGCCGTTTACCGAGCAAGTTGAGCGTGACTACACCGAGGGCGTGATGGCGTTTCTCCAGGGTGTGCCGCGGAATTGAGCGGTGGATTGGAAGTAGGGCGGGTCTGTGACCCGCCCTTTGAATGCCCAGCGTGTTCGCACCGAGGGCGGGTCACAGACCCGCCCTACTTTTGACTCCGCGATCGTGCGCGAGGTTTGAACTCGCCCGTGAATTCTGTTCGTTGGTGCGCATGGCCCCATCCCGTTTGCTCCGGCGTCTCGCGTTTTTCCTCTGGCTGCTGCCGTCCGCGGTCTTCGCCGCGCCGGCGCCCGCCAAGCCCAATATCATTTTCATCCTCGCCGACGACCTCGGCTACGGCGAACTCGGGAGCTACGGGCAAAAACAAATTCAGACGCCGCACCTCGACCAGTTCGCGGCCGAGGGCATGCGGTTCACGCAGTTCTACGCGGGCAACACGGTGTGCGCGCCGTCGCGCAGCGTGCTCATGACCGGCCTGCACATGGGCCATACCCGCGTGCGCGGCAACGCCGGCGGCGGGGCGCGCGGCGAGGCGCAGTTTCTCCAGCCCGGAGATACCACGGTCGCGGATGTGCTGAAAAGCGCCGGCTACGCCACCGGCCTCGTCGGCAAGTGGGGTCTCGGCGAACCAGGCAGCGTGGGCGATCCGCAGCGGCACGGCTTCGATTATTTTTTCGGTTTCTACAACCAGACGCACGCGCACAACCACTTCCCGAGCTACCTCTGGCGCAACGGCGCGCAGGTGCCACTGCCCAACGATCTCGTAAAGGTCGGCGAGGTGGCCGGCGCGGGTTATGCCGCGAAGCGCGTCGCCTATGCCGATGACATCTGCGCGGAAGACTCCCGGGCGTTCGTCGCCCGGAACAAGGACAAGCCGTTTTTCCTCTTCGTCTCGCTCGTCACGCCGCATGCCAACAACGAGCGCTCGCGCGAACTTGGCGATGGCAACGAAGTGCCCGACTACGGCATCTATGCCGATAAACCGTGGAAGGACTCCGTCAAAGGCCACGCCGCGATGATCACGCGGCTGGACCGCGACGTGGGCCGGCTCATGGCGCAGTTAAAGGAACTCGGCCTCGACGAGCGCACCCTCGTGATGTTCTCCAGCGACAACGGCCCGCACCGCGAGGGCGGCCCCGACTACAGCCCGGAATTTTTCGGGGCGAGCGGGCCGCTGCGCGGCATCAAGCGCAGCCTGACCGACGGCGGCATCCGCGTGCCCTTCCTCGCGCGCTGGCCGGGGAAAATCAAGGCCGGCACCGTCTCGAATCACGTCGGCTACTTCGGCGACCTGATGGCGACGTGGAGCGAGATCGGCGGCGGCCAGCCACCCGCGAAGCTCGACAGCCTCAGCCTCACGCCGACCCTCCTAGGCCGCGGCCCGCAGCCGAAGCACGACCATCTTTATTGGGAATTCTACGAGCAGGGCGTCAGCCAAGCCGTGCTCCTCGACGGCCACTGGAAAGCGATTCGGCTGAAATCGCTCACCGCGCCCATCGAACTCTACGATCTCAACAGTAACCTCGCGGAAAACCCCGACGTCGCCGCGCAACATCCCGACCTCGTCGCGCGCGCCGCTGGAATTTTCAAAACCGCTCGCTACGACAACGAGCACTGGAAAATCGAAGAGCCGTTGGCGAAGAAGAAAAAGAAATAGCGCCCGTCGTGAGCGTCCGCTTGGCACCGCCGCAACGCCGTCCCTGACCTCGAACACCCAGCCCGAATCGTTCCGCTCTCCTTCCAACCCCAAAGCCCACGCTCCACTCCCTATGCAAAGCCAAAACTCTCTGGCGATAATCGGCGCCTGGCTCGCTCTCGCCGTAGCCTCGGGCCACGCCGCCTCCGCCGCAGATGGCCGTGCAGCCACCGGCACGATCGAGGGTCGCGTCCTCAATACCCGCAACGGTGAGTATCTGGAAAATGCCCGGCTCACGATCGAGGGCACTTCGCTGGCAACCTTCACGGATTCCGGCGGCCAGTTCCGTCTCGGTCCGGTGAGCGCCGGCACCGTGAAGGTGCGCGTGTTCTTCACCGGACTTGAGCCGCTGGCGGACAGCGTGGTCGTTGCCGCCGGCGAGACGGTGATGCGCGATTTCAATCTCGGCGGCCCCGGCGCCGCGCAGGGCAGCGGCGTGGTGAAGCTCTCGGAGTTCGTCGTCGGCGCGTCGCGCGAGATGGACGGTGCCGCCATCGCGATCAACGAGCAGCGCTTCGCGCCCAACATCAAGAACGTCGTCTCGACCGAGGAGTTTGGCCACGTGGCGGAGGGCAACGTCGGAGAATTCTTGAAATTCCTGCCGGGCGTCACGGTGGAATATGGGGGCGGCTATGCCCGCGGCATTTCGATCAATGGCGTGCCGTCGGCCAACGTGCCGGTTACGATCGATGGGTTCAGCCTGGCGAGCACGGGTGGCGACAACAACACGGGCCGCTCCGTGCAGGTCGACATGGCATCGATCAACAACATCGCGCGAATCGAGGTGACCCATTCACCGACTCCGGAATCGCAAGGCGCGGCGCTTGCCGGCTCGGTCAACATGGTGCCGCGGAGTTCATTCGAGCGCGCCCATCCGGTCTTCAACGCCACGGTCTCGATCGTGATGCGCGACAATGCCCGCGATTCCAGCAAGACGGCCGGCCCGCGCGAGCATCCGACCCGCAAGGTTCATCCGAGTTTCGATTTTTCCTACGTGGTGCCGGTGAACAAGCGCTTCGGCTTCACGCTGTCGGGCGGCACGGCGCGCCAATACACGGCGGAGGATCTCTCGCAGAGCACCTGGCGGGGCACCAGCGCCGCGACCAATGGCGTGGCTTTCCCGCACACCAGCCCGGACCAGCCCTACCTTTCGTCGTATCGGGTGCAGGACGCACCGAAGGACACGACCCGGCGGTCGTTCGGCGCAACCATCGACTACAAGCTCACGCGCTCCGATCGGCTTTCGTTCTCGTTTCAGTATTTCTCGTTCAACGCGGACACGACGAACCGCTCACTCACCTTCAACGTGAATCGCGTGTTGCCGGGAAATTTCACCACGACGTCGACGCGCGGCGCCACGGCCGCGGGCGATCTGCTGCTCGCGCAGGGTGGGCGCGACCGGATCAATCGCACTTACATGCCGACGGTGGTCTGGCGGCACGATGGCGCGCTGTGGAAGGCAGAGGCCGGCGCGGGCCATTCCCAGGGCAGCAATCACGTGCGGGATATCGACAAGGGAATTTTCAACAACACGCAGGCCCGCCGCACGGATGTGACCGTGGCGTTCGACGATATTTTCTACCTGCAGCCCGGGCGGATCACGGTGACGGATGCCGCCGGCGCGCCGGTCGATCCTTTCAGTCTCAGCAGCTATGCCGTGGCTTCGTCGAATAGCATTCAGAACGATTCCACCGACCTCCAACGGAGCGCGTATGCCAACCTGCGGCGCGATTTCAACGGGCGGGTGCCGTTAACCTTGAAGGGTGGCCTCGACGTTCGCCACGCCCTGCGCGATGTGCGCGGGGGCACGCGGCTTTACTCGTTCGTCGGCGCCGACGGCCGGCCCACCACGAATCCGATCGGCGGCGACGACAGCGCCGCGCCCTACCTCGACCCGAGTTTTTCGCAGCGCGTGCTGCCGTTCGGCTTTCCGCGCGCCCAGTGGAACAGCAACGAGCAACTGTGGGCACTCTACCAGGCGCGGCCGAATTATTACACCATCGACCCAAATGCCTCGTATCGCTCGGCGGTCGGCCTGTCCAAGCGTGCCGAGGAGGTGATCTCGTCCGCCTTTCTGCGCGGCGATGCGCAATTTTTCGAGCGACGTCTGAAGCTCATCGGCGGCGTGCGCGCCGAACAGACGAACATCAGCGCCGAGGGACCCTTGACGGATGCCACGCGGAATTTCCAGCGCGATGCCGCGGGGCGCGTCCGGCTCGGCGCCAATGGCCGGCCGCTCACTCTCCTGCCCGCGAGCGATGCGCTCGGTGTGTCACAACTGACCTTTCTCGATCGCGGGCTGCACGCGGAGAAGGAATACCTGCGGTGGTTCCCCAGCCTCAACGCGAGCTTCAACGTTCGCGAGAATCTCATCGCGCGCGCCGCCTATTATCAGTCGGTCGGCCGACCGAGCTTCAATCAATATGCGGGCGGTCTCACGCTGCCGGACACGGAAAGTCCGCCGAGCCCAGCGAATCGGATCAGCGTAAGCAACGTCGGGATCAAGGCGTGGGACGCGCGGACGGTGAAGCTGCGGCTGGAGTATTACTTCGAGGGCGTCGGCCAGATCTCGTTCGGGGCGTTTCGGCGCAATTTCGAAAATTTCTTCGGCAACACGGTTTTGAATGCGACCCCCGACTTCCTGTCGCTCTACAGCCTCGATCCCGCCGTTTACGGCCTCTATGATGTGGCCACGCAGTATAACATTCCGGGCACCGTGCGGATGGAGGGCCTGGAGTTCGACTACAAGCAGGCTCTCACCTTTGCGCCGTCGTGGGCCCGGGGCCTGCAGGTTTTTGCAAACGCGAGCGCCCAGCGTGCGCTGGGGGACGCGAATGGCGAGTTCGCGGGCTATGTGCCGCGCAGCGCGAGTTGGGGCCTCAGCCTCACTCGCCAGAAATTCAACGTGCGCGTGAACTGGAACTATCGCAGCCGCCAGCGCGGAAATGCGGTGGCCCCAGGCGGCAGCATCGAGCCGGGCACCTACAATTGGGCGCTCAAGCGCCTGAATGTGGATGTCTCGGGCGAGTATTATATACGAAGTCGCATCGCCGTTTTTGCCAATCTGCGGAATGTAGGCGCGGCGAAGGACGACAATGAAGTCTTCGGCCCAAGCACGCCGGCCCACGCGCAATTCCGCCAGCGCACGGACATCGGTGCGCTGTGGACGTTCGGAGTGAAGGGCAGCTTTTAAGCGCAAAGAATCGACCCCTTTCCCTATGAAACTTAGCTCGATCCTGCTGGCGGCGTGGGCCGCTTCACTCCTCGGCAGCCTCAGCGCCGCCGAGCCGACGGTCTCGCGGAAGCCGAATCTCGTCCTCATCATGGCCGATGATTTTGGTTACGAAGCCGTCACCGCCAACGGGGGCGAATCCTACCGGACGCCGCATCTCGACCGGCTCGCCGCGACCGGCATGCGCTTCGAGCATTGTTACGTGCAGCCGCTCTGCACCCCGACTCGCGCCCAGTTGATGACCGGCATCTCGAACGTCAGAAACTACCTCAATTTCGGCACGCTCGATCCGCAAGCGACGACGTTTGCCCAGTTGCTCAAGCAAGCGGGCTATGTCACCGGCATCTGTGGCAAGTGGCAGCTCGGTCAAGCCAAGGGACTGCCGCAGCACTTCGGATTCGACGATGCGCTGCTCTGGCAGCATACACGTCTGACGCCGCGCTACGCCAATCCGGGTTTGGAGCGCAATGGCCAGGAGCTGGACTTCGACCACGGAGAATACGGACCGACGCTCATCAACGACTTCGCACTGGAGTTTGTCACGCGACACAAGGACCGGCCGTTCTTCCTCTATTATCCGATGATTCTCACACACGACCCCTTCCAGCCGACGCCTGAAAGTGCGGAGTGGAATCCGAAAACGAAAAGCGAGCGGATCCAGCGCGACGTGAAGCATTTCGCCGACATGACCGCCTATATGGACAAGATGGTCGGCCGGCTCGTGGCCAAACTCGATGAGCTCGGTTTGCGCGAGAACACGCTGGTCCTGTTTCTGGGTGATAACGGCACCGGCGTGGAGGTGACTTCGCGTTTCAAGGGCCAGGCGTATCCGGGCGGCAAGGGCTCGGGCACCGCGCGTGGCACGCATGTGCCGCTGATCGTGAACTGGCCGGGGCATGTGCCGGCGGGAACGGTTAACCGCGACCTGGTGGGCAGCGTGGATTTTTTGCCCACGCTTTGTGAAGCGGGCGGGGCCGCGGTGCCGGCCTCGCTGAAAATCGATGGGCAGAGTTTTCTGCCCCAATTGCTCGGCCGGAAAGGTGTCCCGCGCGAGTGGCTTTACACGTGGTATGCCCGCGATGGCGGGCCGACCGCCACGCATGAGTTCGCGCTGAGCACGCGTTACAAGCTGTATCGTGACGGCAGGTTCTTCGATCTTACCATCGATCCCTATGAAGAAAAACCACCGCGGCGCTCCGCAGATGTCACGGGCGACGAAGCCGTGGCGGCGGCCAAACTGCAGGCCGCGCTCGACCTCTATACCCATGCGCGGCCGGCGCATCTGATGAAGCCGGTGGAAGCGAAGCAGGGGAAGGCCGGTGACAAGGCTGGCGCGAAAAAGAAAACGTAGGACGCTCAAAATCGTCTTCTCTTCCAGACGCGGCTGGTCGGCCGCCCACCACCCATCTCCCGCCACTCCCACCGTCCCAACCCTACTCGATACCGTGGCGAAAAAAATTCCTTCGCGGTCCTCGGTGCCTGGCTCGCTCTCGCCGTAACCCCCGACCACGCGGCCGACCCGAGTGCCAGCGGCCAGCCGAACGTCGCGATTTCCGGCCGGGTCCAAAACGTCGTCACCGGCCAGGCGCTCGACAACGCCCGAGTCGCCGTCCGCGGCACCGATCTCGTCGTGTTCACCGACTAGATCGGGCACATATCGCATCGCCCGGGGCCCGCCGGGCCGATCGTGCTCGACGTGGTTTACACCGGCCTCGACCCGCAGGAGGTGAAACTTGACGCCCACTCCGGCCGGACGATCACACGCGAAATCGATCTCACCAGCGCCACGCGCTACGCGGAGAAGGGCGTCGTGAAACTGGTCCGTTCGCCGTCGCCACGGCGCGCGAGAGCTACGGCCAGGCCATCGCGATTAACGAGCAGCGTTTCGCCCCCAGCATCAAGACCGTCATCGCGGCTGATTCGCTCGGCGATGTGCTGGACGGCAACGTGGGCTAATTCCTCAAATTTCTCCCCGGCATCACCGCCGAATACGACACCGAGTCGGGTGGGTCAGTCGCCTCGTTATCCGTGCGCGGGTTTCCGACCAGCATGGCGGTGCTTTCGAGCGACGGGATCCATGGGTTCGCGTGCATCTCGGGCGCGCCGATATTTCTCGGGCGGAGGCAAGGGGGCGAGTTCTCGGTGCGCGGGCGGCAGGCATGCGCGTTACTCCCGCTGGTGGCGACGAACTCGTAGCGCGCCAAGATGCCATCTATCCAGACTTTGAATTTTGCCCTGATCTTCGCGAGTTCGCCGGGCGAGGGCATGGTGCCGGAGTGGCGAAGGAGGAGGAGATAGCGGGAGGCGGCAGGATTGTTCGTGGTATTGTTTGGGTTCGACAGGTTGACGAACCGCCTCCGCCCGCGAGGACAAAAAATGTTTGCGGCTAAACGCCGCCTATTTCTGCGCGCGGATGGGGACGAGGAGGGCGGCGAGCTCTTTCACGGTCGCAGCGTGCGCGGGATCGGGCGCGAGATTTTTGGTCTCGGCGGGATCCGCCACCTCGTCGAAGAGTTGGGCGGCGGTGAGTTGGCCGGTGGCGTTGCTCCATTCGGTGTAACGCCATTTCCCGGAGCGCACGCTGTAGCCTTCGCCGTTTTGGCCGCGGCGGACTTGGCTGAAGGCGGCTTTTTTCACGGTGGCGTTTACGTCGTCGAGGATCGGGCGGAGGCTCGTGCCGTCGAGGTAATCGGGCGCAGGGAGGCCGCAGAGCGCGGCGAGCGTCGGATAAATGTCGAGCATCTCGGTGACGGCGGTGGTGCTGCGCCCGTTGCCCTTGGCACCGGGGGCGGAGATGATGAGCGGAACGCGCGCACTGCGTTCGAAGAGGCTTTGTTTCTGCCACAGGCCGTGGTCGCCGAGGTGGTAGCCGTGGTCGCTGGTGAACACGATGACGGTGCTCGACGCGAGGCCGAGGCGGTCGAGGGAATCGACGACCCGGCCGAGCTGCGCATCCATGTAGGAGGTGGCGGCGTGGTAGGCCTGAATCGCTTGGCGGCGGACGTCGTCGGTGAGTTTGTCCTGCACGGCGTTTGCGCTCGCCCACGCGGGGGCGATGGGGCGCGCGCGGTCGTCGGCGCTGAGCGGCGGGAGCGTGATCTTGCTCGTGGGGTAGAGATCAAAATATTTTTTCGGCGAAACGTAGGGCGTGTGCGGGCGGTAGAAACCGACGGCGAGGAAGAAGGGGCGCGACTCGCGTTTGAAACGCTCGAGCAACTTAACGGCCTCGGTGGCGCCGACGCCGTCGGTGTGCTCGGTGTCTTCGCCCTCGTCGTCAGCGAGCCAACTGAGCGTGCCGCCAAACGCGCTACTCGCGCCGGGCGCGGTGACGTTGGGCTGAATCGAGAAAATCTTCTCCTGGTTTTCGCGGTCGCGGCCGCGCGGGTTCACGACTTGGTCCCAGGAATAGTAGTCGTCGAGCGAGGAGGTGCCGATGTCAGCCGGGACGCCGTAGTGGTAGAGCTTCCCGACGCGCGCCGAGAAGATGCCGTGGCGCTTGAAGAGCTGCGGGAGCGTGATGGTGGCGGGAATCTTTTCGCGGAAATGCGGGGAGACGGGCGTGACGCCCCCGGAGGGATTGAGGTGGACGCCGGTCACATTGGGCCGGCGACCGGTGAGGAACGAGGAGCGGCTCGGCGAGCAGAGCGGGAACTGGCAATACGCGTTCTCGAACTTCACGCCGCGTTGCGCGAGCTTGTCGATGTTAGGCGTGATCATCTCCTTCGCGCCGTAGGCGCCGAGGTCACAGTTGAGATCGTCGGCGATGAGGAAGAGGACGTTGAACTTCGGCTTGATGGGCACCCCGGGGGCATTGCCGCCAATCTGCGCGAAGGACGTAAGGGTGGCGACGGTGAGCGCGAGGGAGCCGACGAGAATCCGGCGAACGAAGCTATGCATCTTAGTCATGGCACGTGACTCACTTTTTTGCCGGCGCCGGAGTGGCGTTCGCCGGCGGGTTTTTGCACGACTGCCACGCGAAGAAGCGCCATTTGCCGCCTTCCTCGCGCCACACGGCGAGGATGTTGAGATCGTTGGAGACTTTTTCGCCGTTGGCGGTGGCGTTGATGAGCACGCGGCCGGTCATCGTCGCCACGCCGGGTGCGACGAGTCGGAACTCGCGGGTCTGGTAGTCGTATTTCTCGTAGATGGTCGTGCGCTTCACGAGCGACTCGATGTAGGAGGCCTGGTTGTCGATTTTACCGCTGGAGTGCGCGTAGTGGAGATCCTTCGAGTAGATCGCTTCGAGGCGCTGGCGGTCGCCGGCCTTGGTGGCGGCGACGCGTTCGTCATCGGCGGCGCGCAGGGCGGCGACCAACTTGGCATCGGCGGCGTGGGCGGCGGAGTGGGCAAATGCGAGGACGGCGAGGAGGCGGAGCAGGATTTTTTTCATGGGGATTGGATTTGAGGCAAAGCGAAGGGGACGGGGCGGCCGGCTATCGGCGAAAACAAAACGCGGGGATTCATCATGCGGCAAGCCCGCCGGTGGGCGCGCGCGATCACTAGGGGGTGAGCGTGTAGCGGACAAAGGTCCGGGTCGTTTCCGAGGCGACGAAGATCGTGCGACCATCGGTGGAGAAGCAAACGGCCTCCGCCTGCGGCAGATTCGGAAAGGGCAGTCGCACCGGGGCGCGCCCAAGGGCATCGGCCCACGACTCGCCGGCCTGGCGCGCGAAGACCAGTGGTTCGCCGTAGGTAAGCACGACGGCGGTTCGGCCATTGGCGGAAAAATCCATTCCGGTCGGCCACGAAAATTTTTTGCCGACGACTTTTTTGATCAGCGTGTCGATCGAGGACTTGCCCATCACCGCGGGCACCTTGCGGACAAAGCGCGCGACTTGCACCCCGGTCTCCGGCGCGGCCAGCGGCACGCGATAAAGCCGCGGCGGATCGTCGCGCTTGGTGAGCAGGTAGATCATGCCCTCGATGGGATCGACGGCCATGCTTTCGCAATCCCGCGGGCCGTCCTCGTAGCGCAGGGTGATCGTGCGCGCCGGGCGCACGCGGAGTTCGGTGTCGGGCTTGAGTTGATCGCGCGGCGGCTCCTCGACGACGTGGAGCTGCACCGTCGGGCGCTTCGCGTCATTGTCGCCGACATCGCCGATGAGCAGCCACGCCTTGTTCTCCCGGCGGTAGGAAGCGATGTCCTCCCAATCTTCGTTGTGCACCGCGCGCAAGTGCAGCGCGCCGACAAATTTCCCCGTCGTGGTCACGGCATAGAGGGACGCGGCCCCGCCGCTGTCATCGTGCGTCCAAAGCAAATCGGGAGTCCGTTGCGAAGCGGCGAGTCCGCTGGTCTCTAGGCGAGGCGGTGCTTCCAACTGGCCGGCTTCCTCCGGGCCGATAAATTGCGCGCCGAGGGCGGGCGCAATGAGGACGAGGGCGGCGAGAAATACGGAGAAGGTGCGGTTCACACGCGGAAGGCGACGAACGCACGCGGGCGTCCGGCGCGCGGAGATTTCCGCCGGTGGCTACCGCTGGCGAGCACTATTCGAGCGCGGTGCAGAACCGCCCGAACCGCGGCCGCAACCAGTGATCGAGATCGGCAGAAACGGCGACGCCCTTCACCTCACCGATGATTTTCTCCCGGGCGACAAAGCCGAAAAAACGCGAGTCGCGGCTGTTGTCGCGGTTGTCGCCCATCATGAAGTAGTGGCCCTCGGGCACCTGCACCGGGCCGAAGTTGCGGAGCGCAGGGCGGGCGGGCAGCACCATTATGGCGTGGGCGCGTGCGGCCACGGTTTCACGGGCGAACGTCGCACTGGCCCGCTCCGCGGCCGGAAGATCGCGTGAGACCGAGTCGGCGAGCGGGGCGTAGCGGGCGGGCGCGCCGTTGAGCCAGAGCGTTTCGTTGCGCAGCTCCACGGTGTCGCCGGGCTGGCCGACGACGCGCTTCACGAGCCGCGTGCCATCATCGGGCGCGAAGCAGACGACGATGTCGCCCCGTGCCGGCTCCGCCCAGCGGGCGACGCGGGAGAACGTGAACGGCACGCGCAGATCGTAGGCGAGCTTGTCGATGAAGACGACATCGCCGCGCAGGATGGTCGGCTGCATCGACCCGCTGGGGACGTAGTTGATATCGGCGATCGCGGACTTGGCGGAGGCAATCACCAGCACGGGCAGAGCGAGGGGGCGGATCCATTCGGACCAAAGCCAGCGGAGAGCAGGGCGTAGTTTCATGGGGAGAGGATTGGGCTACGACTCGGCGGAGCCCGACCGGTTCCCGAGAAACGGGGCAGGAGGGTTGACCGGTGGCTCGGTCGGAGTTTTCGTTTGTTTTCAATGGGGCGACGGCGATAGTCGCCACCATGTTGGCCAAAACTCCTCACGCGGCGTTGGCGCGGTTGTTCGATGAAGTCGGCGCCGTCGACGCCGTCGGCATCGAGGAGCGCGTCGCGAAATACACCACGCGCTCGATCAAGAAGGCGTCGAAGGTGAAGGGGCTGAAACTCGCGACCTCGATGGTCGATCTCCCGACGCTCGAGGGGAAGGATACGCCGGGCAAGGTCGCGTCGCTTTGTCAGAAAGCCCTCGCGCCGCACGACGCCGATCTTGGCGCGCCGCAAGTGGCGGCGGTGTGCGTTTATCCCGCGATGGTGCGGCATGCGCGCAAGGCGCTCGGCAGCGACACCGGCGTGCGCATCGCGTCGGTCGCGACGGCGTTTCCCAGCGGCCAGGCACCGCTCAAGACGCGGCTCGCCGAAGTGAAAGCGGCGGTCGCCGACGGTGCCGATGAGATCGACATGGTGATTAATCGCGGGGCGTTTCTCGCGGGCGAATTTGGGGTGGTGCAAGACGAGATTGCGGCGGTCGTCGCAGCCTGCGGCGATGCGGCGCTCAAGGTGATCCTTGAGGTCAGCGAACTCGAAACCTACGACAACATTCGCGCCGCGTCGTTTCTGGCGATGCGCGTGATTCGCGAAGGCGACTTCATCAAGACGAGCACGGGCAAGACCGCGCTCAACGCCACGCTCGGCAACAACCAGGTGATGATCGAGGCCATCCGCGATTTCTATTTGGACACCGGGATCGCGATCGGGATGAAACCCGCCGGTGGTATCCGCACCGCGAAGCAGGCGCTGCAGTTTCTCGTGGCGATCAAGGAAACGCTCGGCGACGCGTGGCTCACCAACGAGCGCTACCGCTTTGGAGCGAGCTCGCTGCTCAACGATCTCATTCGCCAGCTCGAAAAGGAAAAAACCGGGGCCTATCAGGCACCGTATTATTTCAGCGAAGCCGCTGAATCCTACTAACCCCTTATCTTCACTAATCGAAGGGAATGATTGGGCATTCAGATTACTAAAATTTCCCGCCATTAGTGCTCATTAGTGGTTCCCCAAATGACCTCCTTGAAAACGCTCTCCCGACCCACCACGCGCCCCTCGCGCCCTGCGCCCGAGCTGATCTTTGGCGACCTCTGGGAGTTCGATCCCGCACCGGAGACGGCGGATCCAAAACTCAAGCCGCGCTACGATCTTTTCATCAACGGGCAGTTCGTCGCGCCGAAGTCGGGCACGTATTTCGACTCCATCAATCCGGCCAACGAGCAGAAACTCGCCGCGATCGCGCTCGCGGGGAAGGACGACGTCGATGCGGCCTACGCGGCGGCGCAGCGCGCGTTTGAAACGACGTGGGGCAAGCTGCCGGGGCGGGAGCGGGCGAAATATCTCTTTCGCATCGCGCGGCTACTGCAGGATCGCGCACGGGAGTTCGCGGTCGCGGAGACGCTCGACGGCGGCAAGCCCATCAAGGAGTCGCGTGACTTCGATGTGCCGATGGCGGCGGCGCATTTTTTCTACCACGCGGGCTGGGCGGACAAGTTGGAGTATGTCGCGCCGGGTCGGCGCGTCGCGCCGCTCGGCGTGGTGGGACAGGTCATTCCGTGGAATTTTCCGCTGCTGATGCTCGCGTGGAAAATCGCCCCTGCGCTCGCGATGGGAAACACCGTCGTCCTCAAGCCCGCCGAGACCACGAGCATCACGTGCCTCAAGCTCGCGGAGATTTTCCAGGACGCGGGCCTGCCGCCGGGCGTCGTGAATTTCGTGACCGGCGCGGGCGAAGTCGGCGCGGCGGTCATGACTCACCCGATTGCCGCGAAGGTCGCTTTCACC
>JANOAF010000023.1:0-15765 GCA_031411015.1 Opitutaceae bacterium
GATGTCCACCGTCGTGCGGATGCCGCCCCAGTCGTCGAAGCGTGCGGAGCCGGACACGAAATTCCGGTCAAGCCGAGGCACCTTGGTGGCGGTCGTCGCGACGCCGCCGATCTGTCCGTCGCCGAAGAGAAACGAGTTTGGCCCGCGCGAGAACTCGAAGCGCTCGGTGTTGTAGGAGTCGCTCACCCCATAGAAGAGGAAATAGTTTCGCGTCGGGTAGTTGCCCGAGGAACCGACCCCGCGGAAGTTGAACTCGAATTCGCCGTAGGGTGTGCCCATTTGCGCGAGGTTGCCCGCGTCGACGTTCATCGCGTAGCGGAAGGATTCGCGCATGTCGGTGACGTTCCAGTCCTCGAGAAATTCCTTCGTGAACGCGGACGTGGCCGAGGCCGTGAGCTTCAACGGCAGGTCGACCCGACCGCCGGAGCCGGCATTCGCCGCCTGATAGCCGCGGTCCTGATCCGTGCGGACCTCGAACGGAGAGAGCACGATAGTGGAGGGCTTTTCGCTCTCGGGCATCGCGGCGAGCTCGTCAGGATCAAGTTTTCCGTTCTGGTTCTTGTCGTATTTCGCGAGCGTCGTCGCATCGACGGGCTTGGTAGCCTGCGCGGCGAGCGGGTCAGCCCACAGGCAAAGCGCGGCAGTGATCACTGCCATTAAATTTGACCGCAGCGATTGGGGTCGGAGTTTGGTTTCGGTGCGCATAGAGGTTAGAAACTGACGGTCGTCGACAGAACAAATTTCCGCGGATCGGGATTCACGAAGCTGGTCAGGATTTGCTGGCGGGCGTTGCCGGCGAAGAGTTGGTTCGTGGTGAGCGTGGTGTAGGCGGAGGCAAAGTTGCCGACCGGGCCGCTGCGGCCCCAGATCGGGTCGCGGTTGTCGAGCACGTTGCTGACGTTGAGCTGGAACCGGGTCTGGTAGTTCCAGATGCGGCGCGTGTAGTTCGCGCCGAACACGACCGTGTGCTGCCACGCGGGCGGCGTCCACAGGTAGTCGAAGGCGGCCTGCGTATTTTGCAGCACGGTCGGGTTGGCCGCGCTGTCGGGAATGTTGAACTTGATGCGTGCGTCGCGGCTGCCGTTCTTACCGTGGCCGCGATACTGGACGCCGGCGTTGACGCGCAGGCCGCGCAGCACGCCCTCGCGGAACGAGTAGGCGCCGGCGAGATTCACGCGGTGGCGCACCTGGTTGTTTTCCAGCGTGCCGGTGGTGAGGCCGTTGAGGCTGTTGTCGATGTTGTTCAGCGCGGTCTGAATCTGCGTGGGGTCACGGATCGTTTTGCCGTTGAGCACGGCGCCCTGCGCGGCCTTGGCGCCGGCGTCCCACTCGGCGCGATTGGCCGCGATATAGGCCTTCCGATCCTCGCTCTCGGTGATGATGTAGGCAATGGGGTGCGAGTAATTGACGGTGAGCGTGAGACTGCGCGTCGGGTTGGCGGTGATCTCGGCCTCCCAACCTTCCAAGCGGCGCGAGTTCGGATCCGAGTAGGCGAAGCCCACGCCGGCGGTCGTGGTCGTCAATTTCGGATCGGTGTAGCCGAGGTTGGTCCAGATGTTCGCGATGTCGGTCGCGCTGCCGAACCCCGCGGGATTGTCGCGCTGCGTCGTCTCGTAGTGCGTGAGCGTGGCGTAGGCTTTGCCGCCCGGAATCGAGTAGCGCAGGCCGAAATCCTTCGTGTCGGAATGCGTCAACGGCGGGAGCGTGCCGTCGAGGAGCGGGTTCTGCACGCCGGAGGAAGGCGGCTGGTTGTTCTCGGCGTAGTTCACGACGAAGCCGAGCGGGGCGAGGATTTTTTTCAACGCGCCAAAGCGCTCGGCCTGGAAGGGATACACGACCGTGCCGTAGGCGAATGAACTCACCGTTTCTTTGCGCACGAAGGGAGTCCCCGCCGTGTTGAAGCCGAGGAGGTTTTTGAAATTGGGCGCGCCCGTTGAGCCGGGCAGGCCGGCGGCTAAGCGCGGAAGATTTTCGACGTTCACGATGTCGCGACTGTAGCTGAGGGTGACGGCGAGTTTCTCGCCGAAGAAGGCACTCTGGGAGGTCAGTCCGCCGCGCTTCACTCCGCGCTCGGTGACGCTGCCGGCCGTGTCCGAATAAGCCCAGCGGCCCGGGACCTTGCCGTTGGGGTTTTCCAAGACTGGTCCGAGGTCGGGGCGCGGGTCACCCCAATAGACGCGGTAGAAAAACCGGTTCGCGTTGTCGAAGGGATCGGGCGTCGTGGTGTTGTCGGCGCGGCGCCACGCGCTCGTCCGGTTCTCGGACAGCGTGAGGCGATCGCTCACGCTGAGGCTGAGCTGCTGCTTGTAGTCCCACCAGCGCGGGACGAAGAAGCGGTAGGTCGCCAAGCCGTAAAACTCCCGGATGGCGTCCTGACTGTAGATGTTGTTCTGCTCGACGTCGGTGAAGGTGCGCAGGAAACGCGGGTTCGTCTGTCCGTTCGGCTGGAGCTTGTTCACATCAATGATCGCCGCGTTGGGGCTGCCGTTGGACCAAATGGTGTTGTTGTCGAAATCGTTTTTCACGTAGCCGACGCGCAGGAAGAGGTTGCCGACGCGGTGCTCCACATTGAGCGAAGCCGTGCTCGCATCGCGGGCCGCCACATTGTCCTTCGGCGACAAACTGAAATGCGGATCGATCCCGGGGATGGCGGCGCGGCGCGCTGGGACGGCCTTCAAGAACCGGTTGCCGATGTAGGGAATGCGAATGGCGGCGCCGTTGATGCCGCGGGTCCGATATTGGTTCCCGCCGTAATCCTGCATGTCGCGCGTCGCGAAATTCCACACGAACATGTTCGTCGCGCTGCCGTTCGCCCCGACGGTCATGCGCTCGAGGCCGGCGTTGTTGAGCGTGGTGTTGTTGTTCGCGAGCAGGGCGGAGTTGTCGTTATTGACCGTAATGCTGTCCCACTGGCTCTGCGCGTCACCATTGGTGATCGACCAGAGGTTGTTCCACTCGCGCACGCGCTCGAACTCCGCGATGACCTGCGTGTTTTTCCCAAGCTTCGTCACCGCGTTGATCGTCCACGCGTTTTTAATCTTGGGCGTGCCGTCCTGGTAGCCCGGCGCGTTTTGGTTCAGCGCATTGAAACGCAGCCCAAAATTTTCCCAGCCCTTGCTGTAGTCGAGCGTGGCGCGGTGGCCGCCATAGGTGTCGCCCTGCAGTGAGAAACTCGTGGCGGTGCTGTTAAAGCGCGCGCGCTTGCTCGTGCTGCCCTGCCGCCCGCCGGGACCACCATCGCCAAACATCGAGGTGTCGGGGCCACGCTGAAACTCGTAGCGATCCGTATTGTAGCTGTCGGCCGCGCCGAAATTGATCGAGCCGTTGCGCGTCGGGAAGTTGTCCGTCGAAGGCGCGCCGCGGACGATATTTTGGTAAACGCTGATTGACGACGGATCGGAATTCGGCACCGAGGTGCCGAGGTCGAAGCCCATCGTCCAAGTGCCGGCTTCGTTCATGTTGGTGATGTTGAAGTCGTCCATGAACTCCTTCGTCATGACCGAAATCGAGCCGGGCGTGAGCGCGAGTGCCGTATCGACGCGACCGCCCGAGAGCGTGTTGCCCGCCGCGTAGCCCACATCCTTGTCCGTGCTCACCTCAAACGGCGTCAGCAGGACGGTGCCCGCCGCCTTCGCGTCGTCGCCCGCCTTCAGCGCGAGCTCGCTCGGATCGAGGACGCCGTTTTTGTTCTTGTCGTATTTAGCCAGCGTGGCGGGGTCGATCGGGGCCGAAGCAGTCGCCTGCCCGTGGAGCTGGGCGGCGGCGAGCAAACTGAACACGAGCGCAGCGCGGCGACAGAAAGCAGTCGCCGGTGGGTTTACAATGATCATGGGTTAGGGGTGTGGAAATGGGCGTCGCCGGTGCGCCGGTGAAAGCGCGAACGGAGAATGGCGGAGGCCTTGGGGTGAGGCGGCGCAAGGGGCGGGCTGGTTCAATCAGGGGGCGGAAGAGGGCGCGATACCAAACGATGGTTAGGCGCGCACCTCAGAAACGCCAGCCGCCGCGTGCCCATCAAACCAACATTAGTCGTAGCCGTGGGTATTCCTTTAGTCATAGTGCTCAAGGATTGTCTTGGCTCATCGCGCGCTGCCACATTCGCGCCCACTCTGGAGTAGAAGTCAGTTTTGTGAAAACCCCGCCCCCTCGAATTCTGCCCGGTAGCGCATCCGGATGGACCGTGACAGCACCGACGCCGTCACGGCTCCTGTGCGCGGCGAAGCTGCGTTTGGTTGGCCTGAGCCTTGTTTTCCTATGCGGCACGGGCGCGAGTTCAGGAGCGGCCAGTGTCAGAGGGGTGCCATTTTTCCGCACCTATTCACTCGAAGAAGTGAGCCACGTGCCGCGCGGCTCCCACCTGAATTTCGATTCTTTCGGTCGCATCGCAGTGATCCACGACGGCGTCTACGCCGTGCTCAACGATACCACGTGGATCAACGTGGCGGACCCCGGCGAGTCGGCGCGCACGCCCATGACCGATGTGGTCCACGCGGGCTACGGACACTGCTATTACGGCGGACGCGCGTCATGGGGCCTCGCGGAATTCGGGCCCGACGGCAATCTCCACGCCCGGTCGCTGGTGCCCCCGAACCCTCCGGCCTGGACGCGCACCACGACGTTCGACGAGGTGATCGTGACGGCGGACGGGGCCTATTTTTCCAGTCGAAACGGCGTGGTGTTCTGGGACTTCGCCCAGAAGGCGTGTCAACTTTACGAGCTCCCGCGCGTGGCGAAAATTTTCGCGGTCGGAAACAAGGTTTTCGTCTCCTCCGCGGGGCAACCGCTGCGCATCATCGACATCAAGGAGCGCGCGGTTCATCCGAGCCCTGGCACGATGCTCGACGCGCTGCCAGTCGATCGGGCGGTGCCGCTGGATCAGACCCGCGCGTTGATTTCATTTCTCGACGGACGGCTGTTTGTTTTCGACGGACAGACCGCGACCCCGTGGGCCGGGCCGAGCGGAGGAATTCTGCAGGGACGGATTGCTGCGCTCCGGAATCTCGCCGACGGCAACGTGGCGATCGCAATCAACGGCCAGGGCCTTTTCGTCATTTCCCCCGAGGGAGCACTGCTCTCGTCGCTCACCACCCCCCAGTTTCATCAGGTCACCAGCATTGCGAGCCGGGAGCGCGGCGTAGTGTGGGTGCTGACCGAAGACTCGATTGAGAAGGTGTTATACACGGGAGGACTCGCCGCGTTCGGCCAACGCCAGGGAGTGACTTTGCGTTGGCCACTCGTCGCGAACTGGAACGGCCGCACCTTCGTGGCTTCCGACCGGGTGCTCTACGAAGCGATCTCGCCGGCGTCCGGCGCGACCGCCCACTTCGAACGGGTCGAACCGCAGCCACCGGGCGGAGTCGTCGCGCTGACCGCCGCCGGCCCCCATCTGCTGATCGGCAGCGCGACCGAGGTCTATGCGCTGGAGCCGGACGGAAAATGGAAACCCGCGGCTCACGTCGCTGACCTGGGCCATCTGGTCATGATCAACGACCGGGAGTGCTACGCCATTGGCTCGTCCGAGATCGCATTACTCGAGTGGGACGGACAACGCTGGGGCGAGCCCGTCCCACGCATCCCGGGCTTGGCCCACGCCTACGGCGTGCATCGCCTCGCCCGCTCCGTGTGGGTCGAGATGAGCGGCGATGGCGTGGCCCGCGTCTCGCGCCAAGGCGACAAACTGGAACTCATGGTTCTCCGCAACGAATCATGGACGAAGGCGCTGTGGGTGAACATCGGCGTCGTTGGGGACACCGTCGTGCTCAGCCCGATCCGCGAGCAGCGGCGGTTTTTCGACGAGCAGACCGAGACTTGGTGCGAACGCCCGCAATTGGCGCGGCTCCTCGACAGTTCCTCCCGCTGGCTTTCGCGCGTCTGGCAAGACGAGACCGGCACGTTGTGGGGGGCGCACAGCGAAGGCCTCGTGCGCTTCACCCCCCAGGGCGAAGGATACGAGACCGACCTGTCGTCGTTTGATCTGATCAACGATCGCTATCCAATCGTCCGCGTGCTTCCGGGTAACGACATTTGGGTGACGGCCAGTCGATCGCTGCATCACGTGGAGCAAGTGGCGGCCCCTTTGGCTCAGGCGCACAAGGAGCCCGTGCTGGTTTCCTTAATGGACACGCGCCGTAACGTTGAACTGCTGGCGAAGCGAATGCAGCACGAGCCGCTGCGCCTTCCCTTTTCGCAAAACAGCCTGACGTTTCGGTTTTTCTCCGGCAGCTACGCATGGCGGCGGGCACCGGTCTATGAATTCAAGCTGAACGCCAGCGACCCTTGGGCGCCGATCGATACCGGTTCGCTCCTCCCCTTTCCCAGCCTGCGCGACGGAAAATATGTTCTTCAAGTGCGAGTTGGCGATGGCCGGTTGGCGCCCGGACCACCGCTTACATTCGCCTTTGAGATTTTACCGCCGTGGCAGCGCACGTGGCGCGCCTACGCGGCGTATGCCACCGTGTTGCTGCTCGGCGTATTTGGCATCACGCGCTGGTCGGGCCATCTGGCGCGCCGGCGGAACCGCGCCCTGGAGCAGGTCATCCGGGAACGAACCGGGGAGCTGGAGTCCGCGATGAACAAGCTCAACGACGAAACCCGCATCACCGCGACGCTCGCCGAGCGTGACCGGCTGGCGGGCGAAATCCACGACAGCGTCCAACAGGGACTCAGCGGCGCCATCATCCAACTCGACACGACATTGAAACTGCCGTCCGTCACCGAAACACTGCGCGAACGATTGGGTGTCGTGCGGAATATGGTGTCCTACGCCCGTCAGGAGGTGCAGCACGTCGTGTGGGACAAGGATTCGCCGTTGCTGGAAAGCAATGATCTCGGCGAAGCCCTTCGTCAGCTCACCACGTTCACGGCGTCTAGCGAGTGCGTGCCTCTGGTCACTGTCACCGGAAGCCCCACGCTGCTGCCGCGCGTCACGACGCACCACCTGCTCCGAATCGCCCAAGAGGCGACGAACAACGCCCTCCGCCACGCGACGGCCCGCAGAATCGACCTCGTGCTCGAATACCTGGCCGGTGCCGTTTCCCTCACTGTCTCCGACGATGGCATCGGCTTCCGCGCCTCGGAGGTGCTGAACCAACCCGGCCACTTCGGCCTGCGCGGCATCCGGGCGAGGGCAAAGAAGCTCAACGGCGAACTCACCGTCAGGAGTGCGCCGGGAGCAGGCGCAACAATCCGTGTTGTCGTGCCGCTCCCACCCCCCTAGCCAGCCCCGCCCATGCAAAAAGCCCCCACGCTCGCCACCAAAAAGATCCGAATCCTGCTCGTGGATGACCACATGGTGATTCGCATGGGGCTCATAACCGCAGCCGGCGATGCGGAGGACATGGACATCGTCGCGGACGTCGACAACGGCCACGACGCGATCGAGGCGTATCGGAAACACCGTCCCGACATCGTCGTGCTGGACCTTCGGCTACCGGGAATGAGCGGCATCGAAACGCTCCAGGCGCTGCGCCAGGAGTTCAAGAACGTCCGCGCGCTGATCTACAGCAATTATGCGAAGAGCGAAGAGGTCTTCCTCGCGATGAAGGCCGGCGCGTCGGGCTTCGTCTTGAAGGAAATGCCGCTCGACCGCCTGCTCGAGGCGATTCGAACGGTCAACCAAGGCGATCAATACGTCCCGCCCCAGATCGCGATGCGAGTCGGCGAACGACTCCTCGCTCAACTCTCGCCGCGTGAAATCGAAGTGCTGCGGCTGCTCGCCCGCGGACTGAGTAACAAGGAAATCGGCGCCCAACTGGGTGTGGTCGAGGGCACCGTAAAAATCCACATCACGAATATTTTCAGCAAGCTCGGGGTCTCGGACCGAACCCAAGCGCTGATCGAGGCCATCAAGCGCGGCATCGTTGAGGTGGACTGACGCTCACGGTGCCCGCCGATCGGTCGCCCCGCGATCGATTACTTTGTGGTGGGGGCGGGCGTGAAGCGCACTTCATCAGCCGCGAGGAACTCGCCGTTGCGCGGGCCGCTGAAACGGATGCTGGCAATCCCGACACCCTTCACGGTCAGCTCGAACATCGGCACGGGATCCTCGGGCGCATTGCGGCCGGGCGCGACGGCGACGGAGGCCGTGTCAACGACCTGATCGTTCTGGTCGAGGGCTTGCAGACGCGCAGCGCAGCCAGTCGAGGCCCAAAACTTGATCGTCACCGATGTGACCGACATCGGAAACTTCGCCTGCACCGGGATCGCCTGTTCGTTGGCCATCGCATTGAGGAGGCCCTTGTGACTCGTCGTGAGGTGCGGGAAGAACATCACGCGGCCGACGGCTTTGGTGTTCTTCGGCGCCTCGGCGAGCGCAAAGACCACGCCCTTCTCGGTCCACGTCGGCACCGGCTTGCCGATCGTGGTTTCCTCAAAATCGATCACTACCTCCGCAGCACTGGCGGCGGAGATGAGACACGCGGCGGCGAACAGGCGTTTCATACGGGAGAGCGGTTACACCATCGCCAGCCCGCGCATCGTGCCGGTCGAGGAGGCGAATTTTTCGTCCTCGAAGCCCATGCGCTGGAGCATCGAGACGAACAGATTCGGCAGCGGGTAGATGCCGCCGGCGGGATCGAGCGAGAGGTGCTGGCCGTGGCGAAAGCCGCCGCCGGCGAAAAGCGTCGGCATGTTGATCGTGGAGTGTGCGTTCGCGTCGCCGAGATTGGAGCCGTAGAGGATCATTGTCCGATCGAGGAGCGTGTCCTCGCCTTCGCGCACAGATTTCAGATCGTTGAAAAGGCGCGCGAGGAGCTTCATGTGCCATTCATCGAGCGTCTTGAGCTGCGTGAGTTTTTCGTCGGCTTTGCCGTGATGCGAGAGGTTGTGGTAGCTGTCAGTGATTGACTCACCTGCGATGGTGACGACGGGCGTGCCGACGCTGTTGAGCATCAGCGTGACAGCGCGCGTGGAGTCGGTCTCGAATGCGAGGCGCACGAGGTCATACATAACGCGGACCTTGTCCATGTATTGCGCCGGACTGGCTGGATCGATGGGCGCGGCGACCTTGACGACCGGCTTCGGTTTGCTCTCCCAGCCGCGCGACTCCTGGAGGCGGTGCTCCAAGTCGCGCACGCTCGTGAAATACTGCTCGAGCCGGCTGCGGTCGCGCACGCCGAGGTTGCGCTCAAGCGCCTTGGCCTGCTCCGAGAGCATATCGAGAATGCTGCGGCCGGTGTCGAGGCGGTGAATCTGCGCCGCGACTTGCTCCGGCGTGCCCTGAAGGAAGAGCTGGTTGAACACGTCGCCCGCACGCTGCTCCGGTGGGATGGCGACGCCGGTGCCCGTCCACGAGAGGCCGCGGCCGCCGCCGTTGACGGCGAGCGTGAGCGACGGGAAACGCGTGAGCGTGCCAATGCGCTCCGCGATATGCTGGTCGAGCGAGATGGTGTTGCGAAACGAACTGCTCGCGGGATGCGGGGCGGCGGTCAGAAACGAAATGTCCGAGGGATGGCCGCCATCGACGTTGGGGTGGGACACGCCGCTGAACACCGTGAAATCCTTCCGGTGTTCCTGCAGGAGCTGCAGGTAAGGCGATGGCGTGTAGTCCGAACCCGAGCCCGTGGGAAAAAACAAATCCGGACGCAGGCCGAGATTGTTGCAGATACCAAACATCCGCCGCGGTTTTGCACCCGGCGCGAGTGGGGACGAAGCCGCCGCCGCGCGCGCGAACGGCGGCAGCATCGCGTCGAGAAACGGCAGCGAGAGCGCGATCCCCGTGCCGCGCAGGAAGTGGCGGCGCGACATGGCGCGACGAGTGGTGATGAAAGGGGCGGAGGCGGAATTCGGCTTCATGGCGTTTAGCAGGTTGGCGCGTTACAGATCATTTCGTCTGGAACAACTCACTCTGCACTATCTCGTGGATGAGGGCGCGGACGCCGAAGTGGCCGGCGGCAGTGCGGTCGAGCATGCGGTCGAGCGCGGGGCGTTCGGAGAACGTCACGGGCGCGCCGGTGGAAAAGATGATCAGTTGCTTGGCGAGATTGCGCGCGACGGCACGCTCATCCTGCCCGACGAGTTGCTTGAACTCGCGCACATCGCGAAATGCCCGGCCGTCGGGTAGTTCGCCCGCGGCGTCGACCGGCAGGCCGAGGTGAAACGCGAAGGCCTGCCCGTTCATACCGTAGCCGGACACGGGCTTCACGCTTTCGGCGACAGCGCGATAGCGGTCGCGGTAGCCGCCCATGACATCGTAGTGCTCAAGCGCGAAGCCGGGCGGATCCATCTTGGTGTGGCACGACGCACAGGAGGAATCCTCGCGGTGTTTGGCGAGCTGTTGGCGGATGGTGACGGCGCCGCGGATGTCGGGCTCGACGGCCTTCACGCTGGCGGGCGGCGGCGGCGTTTCGAGGCCGAGAATGTGCTCGGTGATCCAGTGGCCGCGCAGCACGGGCGAGGTTGTGGTGCCGTTCGCGGTGACCTTGAGCACGCTGGCCATCGTCATGAGGCCGCCGCGGTCGCTGCCAAGCGGGAGTGCCACGCGGCGCATCCGCGCACCTTCGACGCCGGCGATACCATAGTGCCGTGCGAGCCGTTCGTTGAGAAAGGTGAAGTCGGAGGCGACGACGTTGCGCGCGGGCAGATTGGCGCGCACGAGTTCGGCAAAGAAAAGCCGCGTCTCGTCGATCGCGGCGAGTTTAAGCGGGTCGTCGAGTTCGTAGTCGTTGTAAATGGTCGAGGAGGGCGAGGTGTCGTCGACCTTGCGCAGATCGAGCCAGAAATCGGTGAACGCCTCGACGAACCGCGCGGCGCGCGGGTCACTCAGCAGGCGCTCGGTCTCGGCGCGCAGGACAGCGGAATTGGCAAGGTCGCCCCGCTCGGCGCGCGCACGCAGCGTGGCGTCCGGGGTGGAATTCCAGAGGAAAAGCGACAGCCGTGTGGCCAACGCCATCGCATCGAGCGGGCCCGGCTGCTCCTCGAGGAAAACGAAACCCGGCGACGCCAACACGCCAGTGTAGGCCGAGAGCAGCGCGCGCGTGAAACCGGAACCGCGGGCGAACTCCTTGCGGAACAACGCCAGAAATCCATTCATCTCGATTTCCTGCACGGGACGCCGGAACGCGACGCGGGTGAAATTTCTCAACAACCGCGCGGCATCTTCGCCCGGTTGTTCCGAGATAACCTCGGTCATGACGCTGCCGCTTGCGCCGCCACGGCCACCCGGACCTCGAGCACCACCGGCGGCAGCGCCACCGCGGCCACCGCCGGGTCCGAATCCTCCCGTGCCCCCGGCGGGCGCTCCGACGCCCTCAAGCGTGACGCCGCGGGTTTGTCCCGGCTCGAGCCGCCGCTTCGGCAGATCGCCAAAGAGTAGTTTGTAGCCCGCAGTCGCGGACTTGTCCGCGAGCGGACCCTCGACCTCGAGCCATTGCACCGCGTAACCCGGCATGCCGTCTTTGGTCGCGAGCGGGTTGACGTATTGCTCGTCGGTTCCGTTCACGCGCGTGCGGAAAAGCCTCATGCCGTCGGTGCGCACCGATTCGCCGGCGGCAAGGGTCGCCTCGATTTCGCCGACGGACGGCTCCGGCGAAAAATCCACCGCCCCGATCGGGCGTGTCTGCCCGGAGCTTTGCGCGTAGAGGCCGATGGGCTCGTGCGTGCGACCCGGCCATATCTCGTCGGCGTTGGGTCGATGCCAAACCGGCAGCCAATACACCGCTGCCTTCTCCGCGCCCTGCCCTTCGTAGAACCAGCGTCCGATACCGCCTCCGCTCACCCAGATGCTGTAGCCTTTCACGCGGATTCGGTAACGGCCGGCCGTCGGCGCGCTGAAGCCCCACGAGTAACCGCCCGCGTCGCTGAAAATACTGGCGACTTTCCCGACGGCCTCGCGCTCCTTGGTCTCCGGCGTAGTGTTGGGCGCGCGACCGGCGCGCACGTCGGGCTGCGCGCGCGAATCGAGCACGGGAAACGCGAACCGGTCCGGCAGCGTGCCGTTTTCGCGCGGCCAGTAGGAGAACGCACCGAACGCTTCGCGCGCGTAAATCTTCCGCGTTGTCGCCGCTGGCCGCTCAAACGCCGCGCCCATCGCCTGCCGCATCGCGTAGTCCGCCGCGCCGAGGTAACGCTCGATCTGCACGAAGGAAACGTCGAGCGCCTCGCCGCTCTTGTTATAGCCGAACTGCTCCCCCTCCAGCGGCAGCTTGTCCTTCACCTGCGCCCACGGGATTTGTAGCAGATCGCGCAGGGCGTTTTCGTATTCGTAGCGGTTGAGCCGGCGATGCACCGCGCGACCCTCGCGCGTTACTCGCGCCTGCTCCGAGGCGGTGAGCGTCGACGACATCGTCCTGAGAAACGATTCGAGATCCGCCACCGCGGGTCGCGTTTTCTTTTTCGGCGGCATCTCGCCCGCCTGCACCCGGTCAAAGGCTTTCACCCAGAGCGCGAAGTTCGCCTTATCGTCAGGATTGTAGGCGAGGCTCGTAAGATCGAGCTGCGCCTCGCGGTCGGTTTCGTTATGGCAACTGGCGCAATGCCGGTCGATGAACTCGGTGGTGACAGTCGGGGGCGGCGCCGCGTGCGCGCCGCCAACGAGCAACGCCCCAGCGCACACGCCCACTACGACCCACGGGAGAATAAATGTGATTTTAGACACGGGCATGAGACGGGATAAGACTACGAACCACCGCCGTTCGCGGCAGCCCACGCGAGATAGACGAGACGAACACAACCTCGTTGCGCGGGCGGGGTGTGCATACGGCGAGATAAGGCTCTATTTTGCGGCTCGCTCTGCGGCCAGCTGCTCGCGAAACGCCTTCTCCGCGCCGCCAATGAGGCGCTTCCATCCGGTCGGATCGACAAAGGGATTTCCCGGCTCGCCGCGCTCCAGCCGCGCGAATTTCTGCGCCATCGCGAACTGGCCGCCGTGCGGCGCGAGGAAGATATCGCATGGCAGCGACCGGAGGGTTGCGAACGTCGCCTCGAAATCGCGCACGAAGTCGGGATAGAGCGGGTTGTTGAGCAGGCGCGTGCCGTCGTTGATGCTGGCGCTGCTGAAAAAAACGACGTGCCGTGTCGCCCCGCCGTCGGCCACCGCCATCGTCCACGTCGTCGCGCCGCGGGTGTGGCCGGACGTGACATGAGCAGTGAGCGTCACGCCGCCCAGCGTGATGGCCTCACCATCGGCCACGATGCGGTCGGCCTTCGCGGGAGCGTAGAGAATCGTCTCCTTTGGCCATTGGATATAGTCGTCCGCCCCACCCGAGGCGAGCGTGCGGGCATCGGCTGCGCTCGCGACGATCTGCGCGCCGGTGAGTTTTTTCATGAGCGCATGGCCACCGACGTGATCGATGTGCGCATGGCTGCTGAGAATAAATTTGATGTCCGCGAACTTGAATCCGAGTTGCTCGACCCCGCGCTGGATATTCGGCACCGTGTCCTCGAAGCCGGTGTCGAGGAGAACGTGCCCAGCGGGAGTTGTGATCAGATACGAACTCACGCCGCTGGCGCCAACGTAGTGGATGTTGCCAACCAGCGTCCGTGGCGGCACGGGCGCGCGCCAACTGTCGAAGAGTCGCTGCACCCACGCGCTGTCGGGCGCGGCGGGCAACCCGCGCGGGGTATCTGCCGCCGCTAGGACAACCGCCAACGAGGCGGACGCAAACGCAACGCGGGAAGCGAATCGCGCCAAGCACCTCATCGGAAAATCCGCTGGGCAAAGTGATACAGATCGTTGCTCCAGACGGCAAAATCGTGCGCGCCCGGCTCGACATGCCAGAGATGGGGCACGTTCTTTTCCTTCAGGTAAACGTGCGTGCGCTGGCTGATGAAGAGGAGTCCGTCCTTATCGCCGCAGGAAATCCAGAGCAGCTTGAGCAGCCGGCTGGCCTTCGCGGGATCGGGCACCAGTTCGTCCGGTGGTTTGGTGTTGGGAGCGGACGAGAAACCGCCCACCCACGCGAATACGTCGAGATTCCCCAATCCGAAGTTCAACGCTTGCCCGCCGCCCATGGAAAGCCCCGCGAGCGCGCGGTTCTCGCGATCGGTTTTCACGGCATACTTTGCCTCGATGAACGGAATGAGATCGTTGAGCAAATCCGCCTCGAATTTCGCAAACGCCGGCGCCGACGCCATGACGTTGCCCTCGGCGCGATCGTTCGGCTGGGCCCGGCCATTGGGCATGACAACGATCATCGGCGCGGCTTTTCGGTCCGCGATCAGGTTGTCGAGTATCACCTCAGGTTTCGCTCCGCGGCGCCACTCTCCCTCGTCACCGCCGATTCCGTGCAGCAAGTAGAGCACCGGGTATTTCGTTCCGACCGAATATCCCGGCGGCGTGTAGACGAGCGTTTTGCGCTTGGTGCCGACGCTCTTGGATTCGTATTCGATCGTTTCAATCCGGCCGTGGGCGATGCCTTCGCGCGGCGTCTTGAAACCCTCCGGCGCAGTGGCCATCGCAGGCTTGTCGTCGGGGGCGAGCACGATGGGTTGGCTCCCCCGCCCGCCGCGGCCGCCCGCCACGGGCGGATTCGGTCGCTCGCGTTTGGCGACGAATTCTTCTTTTGCGAACTCGCCCACCTCGCGGGTGAACTTAATTTCGTCACCCGCGACCGTGCCGTAGTAGGAAATTCGCAGATCGTTGCCCTGGAAATTTAAGGTCTCCACGAACGAGAGTTTATCGCGGTCGAGCTTCCCATCCTTCAACCCCGACTCGCGTTTCTCGCCGCCGATATCCGCGGTCGCCTTGCCGGTCACCGTTGCGCCGTCCTGCTTGAGCGTGAACGTATATTTCTGCACGCCGATCTGAGTGTCGAACTCCGCCTTCCAAGTGCCGGACAGATCGGCGGCGCGCGCGAAAACGCACAGCGAAAAAAGAACCGGGAGCAGCATGCTGGGTTTCATTGGGTGTAGGGAGGAATCGCACCGCATGGAAATTGCGTTCCGCGTGGCACTCCTGGACGAAAGAAGCGAGGTTTTCGATCAACGCTGGAACAACAAGGGTGCGAATTCCTTCAGGCTGCGCCGCCACGTCAGGAATTCGTGCGCGGTGCGCGGGGAGACGTAGGTGTGGACGTTCTCGATGCCGATCTCTTTCAGCGCATCGGCATAGGCCGGCAGGGTTTTCGCCCCACCTTCCAAGGCTCCGTAACTCATGAAGGAGACTTTGACGAGGCGGTTGAACTCCGCCGGCTTCGCGAGCGGGCTGTTCTCCGCCTTGGGATCGCCCAGGGTTCCTCCACTGAAGATGCCGATGTGTGAAAACGTGTCGAGGTGCGCCAGCCCGATGTTGCGGGTCTGCATGCCGCCCATCGAGAGCCCCGCCATACCGCGGTGTTCGCGGTCGGCGATCGTGCGATAGTGTCGGTCGATTGTCGGAATGATGTCCTTGAGCAGGACGTTTTCGAATTCGGAAAAATTCATACCGCCGGGTCCACGACCGGGTGCACCCGGACCGCCGGGGGCGACCGGCGGGGCTCCGGCCGGAGCTGTCGCGACCGGAGCGGGAGTCGCTGGCGCGGCCGAGGCGTTGGTGCCCGTGGCGGGAGCAGGCGCCGCGGTGGCGTTCGGAGCGACGACGTTGTTTCCCGACGGGCCACCACGCCCCCCACGCGGCGCGGCGAACAATCCGCTGCCGCCGCCGTTATCCATGACGATAATCATCGGCTTCGCTTTTCCTTCGGCGATGAGGTTATCCAAGATGAAGTTCGCCCGCCCCTGGACTGACCAAGCGGTCTCATCCTCTCCCGCGCCGTGCTGGAGGTAGAGCACGGGGTAGCGCGCGGTTGGGTTCTGATCGTAATCTGGCGGCGTGTAGACGAAGCACCGACGCCA
>JANOAF010000024.1:0-2750 GCA_031411015.1 Opitutaceae bacterium
CTCACGCGGAGGCGCGGAGGACGCAGAGTTCAAAACAAATAGAATCATGTCCCGCCTGATCTGAAAATTTTCCGTGCAATTCCTCCGCGCTCTCCGCGCCTCCGCGTGAGCCCCGATTGCTCAGTCAGCCAACAAGAGTGAAATCGACCAAAACTGTTCGGCTAGAGACACCCGCTCTGACGTCCCGCCCGCCTTGCAATGCCGTGGCGCGCTGCTTTCGTCGGCGGAATCATGTCCTCCGACCATGGCTGCGTTTGAACAGGCTCTCGCACTGCTGCTGCTCACGACCACGTTGAGCGTGGTGGCGCGTTGGACGCCTTGGCCGCGGCCGATCACGTATGTGCTGGGCGGCGTCGCCTTCGCGCTCGTGCCGTGGTTTCCGCACGTCGAGCTCGATCCGGGATTTTTCTTTCTCTGCTTTCTGCCGCCGCTGCTGTTTTCCGAGGGCTGGCTGATGCCGCTGCGGGAATTCTCGAAGGCGAAGCGCCCCATCCTCCTGCTCGCCACCGGCCTCGTCGTGCTCACAACCCTCGTCGTGGGACTCGTGGCGCACTGGCTTGTGCCGGGCCTGCCGCTGCCGCTCGCGTTTGCGCTCGGTGCCGTCATATCGCCCACTGACGCCGTCGCGGTCTCCGCGATCACGGAGAAACTGAAAGTGCCGACGCGCATCACGACCGTGCTCAACGGCGAGAGCCTGATGAACGATGCCACGGGCCTCGTGGCGTTTAAGTTCGCCCTCGCCGCACTCATCGCCGGCACGTTTTCGCTGAAGGCAGCGCTGCTGAATTTCCTGTTGGTCGCATTCGGCGGTCTCGTGATCGGACTGCTTGTCGCCTACCTCGTCGGCAAGCTCCGCGATCTCCTGATTCGCACCCACAATGCCGATCCCTTGATCGAAATCACCCTCTCGCTGCTCACGCCCTACGCCGCCTATCTCGCCGCCGAGCCGCTCGGAGTTTCGGGCATTCTGGCCATCGTCGCCGCCGGGCTGTATTCCGGCTGGCGCGATCCGGTGCACATGGATGCGGCGACGCGGCAGACCACGTGGACCGTCTGGTCGACGGTGCTCTTCTGGCTCAACGGCCTCGCGTTTGTGCTCCTCGGCCTCCAGTTCCCCAAATTGCTCGAGGCCGTGACCAGCCAGTATTCGATCCCGCGCCTGCTCGGTTTCGTCGCGGTGATTGCGGGCACCGCGATTGTGGTCCGGCTCGCGTGGTTTTTTCCCGCCGCCCACCTGCCCTTCGTGCTTTCGCGGCGGGTGCGGGAAACTGAGCCAAGGCCAACCTGGGAGTCGCTGCTGGTCGGCGGTTGGGCGGGGATGCGCGGCACCGTCACCCTTGCCGCGGCGCTGTCGCTCCCGCTCACGTTTCCCGATGGCTCGCCGCTGGGCCATCGTGACATCGTGATCTTCCTGGCGTTCGGCGTCATCATCGCGACGCTGCTCGTGCAAGGCACGACGATGGCTTGGCTCATTCGCAAGGTCGGGTTGCAGGAGGACGGCACGCACCAAACCGAGGACCGGCTCGCGCGCACCACCGCGGTGCGGGCGGGACTCGATGTCTTGCGAACGTTGGAAGCCGAGAGCCGCACCGCGGCCAAAAGCGCCGCGCTCCGTCACGTGCTCGCGGAATACGAAGCCCGGCTGTCCGAACTCGCCGCCGACAGTGGCAACCGTCTGCACGCCCGCGAACGCCGCGGGGCCGAGAAACAGTTTCGCGTCGCCGCGCTCGAAGCCGAGCGGCGCACCGTCGATGACCTCTGGCGACGCGATGTCATTTCCGACGAAGTGCACCGCCCACTGCAACAGCTCCTCGACCACGAAGAGGGGATGCTGCGCGCGCAGCCCACGCATCAGGGCAAGTTAAGTGAGCCTCGTTCCGGCGGTGGGGCGACAAAACTATCCGACTGACGCAGCTTTCATGACGGCGCTGAGTTCCGTCCCCACCATCGCGCGGGCGCCGTAGCCAAAGGTCCCGCGGTCGCGCACCTCGATCGCCGCATCGCGCAGCGCCGTCATGGCCGCACGGTAAAGTGATGTCGCGAGACTGATGCGCTTCACGCCGGCAGCCGCCAGCTCCGCGATGCTGGGCGAGCCGGCCTTCGCACCGGCGATGACGTTCACTGGCTTGTTCACCGCGCGGCACACCGTGCGAATCGCCCCAAGATCCGATATACCGGGAGCGAACAACACATCCGCCCCCGCCCGCTCGTAGGCCTGCAAGCGCAGGATCGTGTCGTCGAGATCAGGCTTTCCGCGCAGGAAATTTTCCGCCCGCGCCGTCAGCACAAATGGAAACGGCAGCGCACGAGCCGCCTCCGCGGCCGCCGCGATGCGCTCCGTCGCCAGGCCGAGATCGTAGGCCGGCGCTCCGCCCGAAGCGTCCTCGATCGAGCAGCCCGCGAGACCAATACTCGCAGCAAGCCGCACCGTCTCACGCACGACTTCCGGTGTGACCCCAAAGCCATCCTCAAGATCGGCCGACACGGGCACGTCCACCGCTTCGACGATCTGTCTCGCCAGCGCCAGTGCCACGTCGCGCGTGAGGCCGTAGTCGCGCCGACCGAGCGTGCCAGCGGACGCACTGCTGGAGGTCGCGAGCGCGGAAAAACCAAGGCTCGCCAATAACCGCGCGGAACCGGCGTCCCACGGATTGGGAATCACAAACGCGCCGGGCGCGGCGTGGAGCGCGCGGAAGCGTGCGATTTTTTCGGATTGGGAAACACTCATGGAGATAGCGTGGCTAAAAAGC
>JANOAF010000025.1:0-15295 GCA_031411015.1 Opitutaceae bacterium
GCGGGAAAATCACCGACGAAGCGGCTGCTCGCCGTTTTCGACTGGCTGGAGGCGTGGTTCGGCGGCACGGATTTCAACGGGTGTGTATTTATCCGCGCGTTGAGCGAATACCCCGAGGCGACGCACGCGATCCATCGCACGGCGTGGAATCACAAAGTGGCGGTGAAGCAAATGCTCGCCCAGCTCTGCGAGGCCGCGGGGGCCACGAATCCCGGGGGATTGGCGGAAACGCTCAGCCTGCTCATCGACGGCGCGATCGTGGCCGCCCACGGCACGCGCGAGACGGGATCGGCGCGTTCGGCGCGCGCGACGGCAGCGGTTCTCCTAAAGCTGGCCGCGGCCTGAGAAGGCCGCGGTGCTTACTGTCCGAGCACCCACGCGAAGATCAACGGCGCGACGATCGTCGCGTCGCTTTCGACGATGAATTTCGGGGTCGAGCCGGCGAGTTTACCCCAGGTGATTTTCTCGTTGGGGACGGCGCCGGAATAGCTGCCGTAGCTCGTGGTCGAGTCGCTGATCTGAGAAAAATAGCCCCAGAGCGGGACGCCGGTAAACCCCTCCCGGATCCGATCCCCCTGAAGATCGGATTTCCTATCAGTAATCTCGCGCATCAGAGCAGCTTGTCGAGGGTGATGGGCAGGCTCCGCAAGCGCGTGCCGGTGGCGTGCCAGACGGCATTGGCGATCGCCGCAGCGATGCCGGTCGTCCCAATCTCACCCATCCCGCGCGCCCCCATCGGATTGAAGGCGAAGTCCGGTTCGCCGACGAAATGCACGTCGAGATCGACGATGTCGGCGTTCACCGGCACCTGGTAGTCGACGAGGTTGCGGGTCGCCGGAAGGCCCGTCGCCGGGTCATAGATTGTCTCCTCGTGCAGCGCCATGCCGATGCCCATGACCACGCCGCCGAGAATCTGGCTGCGCGCGGTTTTCGCATTCATCACCCGCCCGCAATCCATGACGGAAACGACCCGCGTGAGCCGCACCTGCGGGAGTTGCGGGTCGATCAGCACTTCACAGAAATGCACGCCAAAGGACTGAAATGCCATTGGCGGCGGCGCGATCATCGAAAGCAAGGAGGGCTTGAAGCTGCCATCGGCGTCCAAGAATTCCTTCCCGGCGCGCTTCAGAATTTCGCCAAAGCCATCGCTCGTCGCCGCATCCTCCAGCGCACTCAAACGGCCCGGTGTGGTGACGCCAATTTTCTTCGGATCGACTTTGTGCAACGGCGAGGCCGCATCCGCAACGGCGAGCTTGGCGAGGCTCTGGTGGAGCGTCTGCGCCGCATTGTAGATCGCCGAGCCGACGGTCGCTGTCGTGTTCGATCCGCCCGCGACGGGGCCGTAGGGAAGATCGGAACTGCCGAGTTCAAACTTCACGGCTTCCACCGGCACGCCGATCGCCTCGGCGCTGATCTGCGAGAGCACGGTGTAGGCCCCTGTGCCGAGATCGTGCGCGGCGCATTGCACCACCAACTTGCCGTCGGCGTGGAGCCAAATACGCGCCTCCGCCGCCATTTTGTAGCCGGGGTAGGTCGCCGTCGCCATGCCCCAGCCCACCAGCATTCCATCCCGCCGCATCGAGCGCGGCTCGGGCGTGCGCCGCGCCCAGCCGAATTTCTCCGCGCCAAGCGTATAGGCGTCTTTAAGGTGCTTCGTGCTCCACGGTTTTTCCGTGATGGGATGCACGTCGGAATGGTTCAGGACGCGGAGCGCAAGCGGATCGATTTTCAACTCGGCGGCGAGTTCATCCATCGCGCACTCCAAGCCGAAGGTTCCGGGCGTTTCGCCGGGACCGCGCATGAAGGTCGGCGTCGCGACATTCACGGTGAAGACGGTCTCTTCAACCGTGATCGCCGGGCTGGCGTAAATCACGCCGGACGTGCGCGCGCCGACGATCTCAATGAATTCGCCGACCGGCGAAGTGAGCGTCTCCACGCGATGCCGGATGGCCTGCAGCTTGCCGTCCTTGGTCGCCGCGAGAGCGATGGTCTGCGTGGTCGGCGTGCGGTGGCCGGTGCCCGAAAACATGTCCTGCCGCGAGAGTGCAAACTTCACCGGAGCGCCGGCCACTTTCGCCGCCATCGCGGTGAGGATGACGTGCGGCCAGACCGCGCCTTTGCAGCCAAACGCGCCGCCGACAAACGGGCTGATCACGCGCACCTGTTCCTTTTTGAGACCGAAGGCCTGCGCGAGCACATCCTGCACACCTTTCACATACTGCGTCGCGTCCTGAAGGGTCAGCCGATCCTCGGCGGCCCACTCTGCCACGGTCGCGGATGGCTCCATTGGGTTGTGCGTCTCGGTGGGGGTTTCATAGATGCGCTCGATGACCGTGAGGCTTTGGTCCGCGAGAGCCTGCTCGACATCGCCCTTCTTCAATTGCACATCCTCGCCCTTGCTTTGCTTCGGCGTCTTCGCGGTGGCGGCGGCTTGTTTCGGCGTCAAAGCGGGCGCGCTTGTTTCGTAGCGGATTTTAATCAGGGAAGCGGCGTAGCGGGCTCGCTCCAGCGTGTCGGCGACGATAAACGCGACATACTGGCCACCGTAGGAAATGCGGTCGTCACTCAGCGGCAGGCGCTCTTCATTCAAGATTCCGCCGCCCGTCAGCGGATTGGGTTTGGGCGTTTTCAGTTTGAGCGCGTTGAGGTGCGTGAGCACGAGGCGCACGCCGGGCGCGGCCTGCGCGGCGGTGGTGTCGAGCGCTGCGATGCGCCCATTGGAAATAGTGCTCTTCAGCGCGAAAGCGTGGAGAACACCGGGCGGATTGAACTCTGCCGCATACTTCGCCGCGCCGGTGACTTTTAGCCGGCCATCGACGCGCGTCATCGGCTGGCCCAAAACGCGCGGGGTGAGGGTTTTCGTGTTCGTGCTCATGCTTTTGCCGTGAGGGTGGTGAGCGCACGGACGATCGTTCGGCGCGCGAGTTCGATCTTAAAAGTGTTGTGCCGATAGCCTTTCGCCGCCGTCAGAGCGGCGTCCGCAGCGGCGCGGAAAACTTCTGCGCCGGGCATCTTTCCCATCAGCATTTCCTCTGCTTCCGTCGCGCGCCAAGGCTTGGGCGCCACACCGCCGAGCGCGATGCGCGCGGTCTTGATTTTGCCCGCTTCCATCTCCCACGCCGCCGCCACGCTTACCAGCGCGAAGGCGTAGCTGGCGCGATCTCGCACTTTCAAATAGTGCGACCGCACCGCAAACGGATGCGCGGGCAGATCTACCGCAGTGATGAGTTCATCCGGCGCGAGATTGGTTTCCCGCTCCGGCGTTTCTCCGGGCAGCCGGTGAAAATCCTTGAAGGCGATTTCTCGCTCCCCGCGCGGCCCGCGCACGCGGACGATCGCCTCCAGCGCCGCGAGCGCCACGCACATGTCGCTCGGATGAGTGGCGATGCACTGCGCGCTCTGCCCGAGGATCGCGTGCATCCGGTTGAAACCCTCCAGCGCGCCGCAGCCACTGCCCGGCATGCGCTTATTGCAGGCGGGGAAATCCGGGTCGTAGAAATACGGGCAGCGTGTGCGCTGGAGCAGATTGCCGCCGGTCGTAGCGCGGTTGCGAAGCTGCGGACTCGCGCCTGCAAGGAATGCTTCACTGAGCACCGGGTAGAGCGTTTTAATCAGCGGGTGGTCGGCGACATCCGAGTTGCGCGCGAGCCCGCCGATGCGCACGCCCTTCCCGCCCGGCAGTTCCTCCACCGCCGCGAGCGGCAGCCGGTTGATGTCGATGATTTGTGCCGGTGTCTCGACGCCCATTTTCATCAGGTCGATCAAGTTCGTGCCGCCGCCGAGCAGCCTGGCATGAGGCTTCGCGGCCAGTTCGGCCACCGCTTGGGGCGCATCCGCGGCGCGGGAATATTTGAATGGATTCATGAGGCGTTGAGCGTCTTGGTTTTCGCCTCGCGGATCGCCGTGACGATGTTGGTGTAAGCTCCGCAGCGGCAAATGTTGCCGCTCATCCACTCGCGGATTTCCGCATCACTCCCCGCGTGCCCCTCGTGAAGCAGCGCCACCGCCGAACAGATTTGGCCGGGTGTGCAGTAGCCGCATTGAAAACCATCGTGCTCCAAAAACGCCGCCTGCACCGGATGCAGTTCGTCGCCTTTCGCCAACCCCTCGATGGTCGTGATCTCATCGCCATCATGCATCACCGCCAGACTCAGGCACGAGTTCATCCGCCGCCCACCCACCAACACCGTGCAAGCTCCGCACTGCCCGTGGTCGCACCCTTTTTTTGTCCCCGTCAGCTTCACCTGCTCGCGCAAGGCATCGAGGAGCGTGACCCGCGGATCAAGGCGCAGGCTGTATTCCCGGCCATTGATGACCAGCCGCACATCAACCGCCTCCGTGTCAGCGGCGGCTGGCTCGGCAGCCAGTGCGGATTGCGTTCCGGTCAAATACGGACCGAGCACCAGCGCCGCACCCGTGCCCGCGACCTGTTTCAAGAAAACGCGTCGCGTCGCCGGATGCCCAAAAGTGAGCATCGCATCAAGTCGTTCGTCGGTATCCGAAGGGTCAGTGGCGTCAGTCATATGCAGGGGATGAGTTTCTAAATGGTTAAAAACCGTCGGGTAGTCTTGGAGGTTTTGAGGACTTTGCCGGTGGCGGGATTGATACTTTGGTCGGGCATTTTTTGGGGGTATTTTCGGTTTTCGGTGGCGGTGTGGGGTCGAAGGGTCAGGTCAACTTCACGACCATCTTCCCCATGTTTTTCCCTGTGAAGAGCCCGAGAAACGCCTCCACGGCGTGATCGATGCCGGCCACCACCGTTTCCTTGCTCTGGAGTTCTCCCGCGCGGAAAAAACCGCCCACTTCTTTTTCGAATTCGTTTTGTCGATCCAGCCAATCGCCCACGATCAGACCTTTCATCGTGAGCCGCTTGGTGGTCATGTTAAAGAGATTCGCCGGGCCGGGTTTTGGTTTTTCGTCGTTGTAGGAGGAGATGCCGCCACACGCGATGATGCGGCCATGCACGCGCAACGCCGCGAGCGCGGCCTCGAGCGATTCGCCGCCGACATTGTCGAAGTAGACATCGATCCCGTCGGGGGCCACGCGGTTCAATTGCTCGAGCGTCGGCGCGGTCTTGTAGTTGAAGGCCGCGTCGAATCCGCAGTCGTCCAGCAGAGTCTGCACTTTATCCGCCGACCCGGCCGAGCCAATCACGCGGCAACCGCGCAGTTTCGCGAGTTGGCCGGCCACATTGCCGACCGCGCCGGCCGCGCCCGAAATGAAGATGACGTCGCCCGCCTTGACTTCGACGAGCGTCAAGCCCGCCCACGCCGTCATACCGGGCATACCCAGCGTGCCGAGGTAAACGGAAAGCGGCTGCGCCGCCTTGTCCACCGCGCGCAGCTCTTTCGGCACGGTGACGAAGGCTTCGCGCCACCCGTAATGCGAGGTGACAACATCGCCCACCTGAAACTCCTTGGCGCGTGATTCGACGACCTCGCCCACGGCACCGCCTTCGAGCGCCTGACCGATCACAAACGGCGGCACATACGACTTCCCCTCATTCATCCGGCCGCGCATGTAAGGATCGACCGACATGAACAGGTTGCGCACGAGCACTTGCTGAACTTCCAGCGCCGGCAGCGTGGTTTCGACCAAATTAAAATTGGCGGCTGTGGGCAGGCCCTGCGGACGGGAGACGAGCCGGATTTCGCGACTGGTGGTTGGTTGCACGAGAAATAATTTTGTGCGTTTAGATCAGGCGCGACCGCCTCCGAGCGACGACGATTGGCCCCACGCCCCTGAGGGGGCGAACTCGCTGGTGGCCTTACGGGTGCGCGGCGCAAGGTCGCGTTCCCGCAGGCCGGCCGGCAGTTGCGCGGCGCTCGCCCGATAGCCGATGGCCAACGCGGTCCACGCTTCGCACGATGCGGGAATGCGGTAGAGCTCGCGCGCGCGATCCGGCAGCAGGCCGATCATCTGGTGGACGGAGAGGCCGCGCGCGGTAGCCTCCAGCACCAAATTGGCAGAGGCGAGGCCGAGGTCGTGCACGGCGGCGCGGTTGTCCTCACCGTTCTTGGAAAATTTCCGGCTGACGACGCCGAGGACGAGCACCGGTGCCGCCTTGGCCCACGCTTGGTTAGGGGGCACGAGACACGAGAGGAGCCGTGCGAATTCCTCAGGCGTGTCGCGCGTCGCCACGATATACGCCCAAGGCTGCTCGTTATACGAAGACGGAGCCCAGCGCGCGGCCTCGAACAGCGAGCTGAGATCGGTTACGGGCACGGCGCGGTCGGTGAACCCGTAGGGGCTCCACCGCTCGGCGAGGAGCGCGTGAATCGGAAAATCGGGCGAGGCCTGTTTGGGCGAGAGGGAGGCGGTGTTGGTCGTGTTCAGGAGTGTAAGGCCGCAAGGGCGGAAAGTTTCACGGTTTACCGCGCGTGGATTTCGCGGCGGAGGCGACCCGGGCGGCTTGGAGCCTTTGATCGTGGTCGGCTTCGTTGACGCCCTCGGCGACGAGCTGCGCGCTCTCGTTGCGGCCCTCGTCATCGTCGTCTTCGTCAGCAGCCTCGGGCATTTGGCGACCCTCCGTGCCCGGCACCGGATCCCAGCGTTTCGATTCGGGGATCGCATCAAGCACGGCCTCTTGCCGGTCCAAATCTGACTCGCCCGTGAGTTCGCGTTTGGCCTGCTCGTGATCCGCCTGCGAAACCTGCGACGGAGCGCGCCCCGCAATCGCAGCCAGCTGGCGCGCGCGATCAAGCAACTGTTCGTCCGTGACCGGGCCAATGCCGGTAAAGTTCGTGGTCACGACGCCCTGACTGAGAGGATTTTTGGCCATGCCCCGAGCTTACAACAATGGTCATCGGCGCGCTATGGGGTGTTGTCGGTAACTCAATCAAAGGGAAAATCAAAGAAGTCGCCGGCA
The DNA here is from genome assembly GCA_031411015.1 of Opitutaceae bacterium. Classification (GTDB taxonomy): domain Bacteria; phylum Verrucomicrobiota; class Verrucomicrobiia; order Opitutales; family Opitutaceae; genus ER46. The sequence continues at coordinate 6,869 of JANOAF010000025.1, forward strand.
AAGCCGTCGGCAACCCAAAGCTTCGCGACGAAGGCCGCGCGGATCAGGTCGAAGGTAAAGTTCAAAAGAAGGTCGGCGAAATCGAAAAAGTATTCAACCGATAGAGGTTCGGGCTAAGCCGCGCCGTTTCCAAACCCACGGCAACCCGCCTTGATCTATATCATCAACGCCAAGGTCAACAAAACCACCCGCTCTCCACGCGCAGCCGCCGGAACTCTTTTCTGCGCGCCGGGGGGAGATTCCGTTCGGCCATATAAATGGCCAGCTATTCAACCCTCCTTTACCGCTGTCAAACGACATTCTAAATCCGGCAAGTTGCCGGAAACAACTCGTCGTTAACCTTCCCCCGTCGTGGAGTCGCCGCAGTTTTTCTTGCCCATATATGATGCGGAGCCGCGACAGACTGCGGGGTGCGTTGTTTGTTGTATTAAGATTTTGAGCTCAGGGTGCTGGGGCCGCTCACCTATGGCCGAGCGTTACGGTTGCCGGCATCGGCGGTGTTTTTCGCTTTTGGCAGGGGGTGTGCTGGCCGGGATAGCGGGAGCATTGCTGGCGCTCCCGCTGGCATCGGCGGTGCTCATGCTGTTGGATGAACGGCGGGTCGATTTCCCAGGCGAAACGGAGCAACCCGAAGACACCATCGCACGCCAAAAAGATGAATTGGAGACACGGGAATACGAACAGCGGACGAACACCGCGCCCGTCGCCGAGGCGTCCGCGATCGCGGTTGAGATTGCGCGCGAAGGGAAGCCGGAGCGGAAGAAACCCGTTAAGGATGCGAGCGAAGTAGCGATCAATTCGTGTCACGCCCAAGTTCCTTAGGGTATCTAGGGTCCGCTCGCTTGGCCCCACTTTAAAACTGCGACCGAAACACCCCGCACACGTGGTCCGCAATGCGGATGAAGATCGACCGCTTCTCGAATTCCTCACGCAAAACGGGTCGCGACTTTTTCAGGTCGTCATCGAACGCCTTCAGCAGATCCCGTGCGACCGCCGGGTCGATTACGTTCAGGGCGTCCTCATCATTGATCGTGAAGGATCGGTTGTCGAAATTCGCCGACCCCACGGTGACGAACACATCGTCCACCACCATCGTCTTCGCGTGAAACATCGCGGGCAGAAACTCGTGGAATTCCACCCCCGCCGCGAGCAGTTTGCCCCAACGCGATCGCGACACGGCCCGCCCGAAGCGCGAATCTGTGATCGCCGGCACGATGACGCGGATGCGCACGCCGCGTTTGCGCGCTTCCACGAGCGTATCGATCGCGAGATCGTCCGGCACGAAGTAGGCGTTGGCTATCTCGATGGACTTTTGTGCCGCGGCGATCGTCGCAAGATAGCTCATGCGAATCGACTCAAGCCCCTCGCCGGGCCCACTCTTGATACACTGGGCCCGGCTGCTGCCCGCCCGCTTCGTCTCGGGAAAATATTCCGGTCCGATCAGCAGACGCGCCGTCGTTTGCAGCCAGTTCGTGGCAAACACGGCCTGCATTTGGAGCACCACGGGGCCTTCCACCCTTACTTGAGTCTCGCGCCAGACTTTTGGTGAGTCCGCGTTACCCATCCAGCTGTCGTCGATGCACATCCCGCCGGCGAATCCGACTCGCCCATCGACGATGAGCAATTTGCGGTGGGTGCGGTGGCTAATGTTCGGCTTGATCTGATACCAGTGCTCTCGGCCGTATTTGACCAGCTCGATCCCGACCCTCTCCATCCGCTCGCGGTCCTCGCGGCGAAACTTGAGTGTGCCCATGCCATCCATCAGCACATGAACTTTTACGCCGTTCCGTGCGCGCTCGCTCAAGGCCTCAACAAATTCGTCGCTGATCTTACCTGGTGCCCAGATGTAAGTCTCCAACGTGATTGTCTGTTTGGCCCCGCGGATCGCGACCAGCATCGCGGGGAAAAACTGATCACCGTTGATCAGCGTCTGGATGACGTTCCCTGCCAGAAAATCCGCGCCAAGCATCGGACCGAGCGCCAAGGAGAATTCCGCCGTTCCTGGCCCATACGCCTTGTTGTGAATCGGCACCGTTAGCCCGTGGGCCGAGGTGAGCCAAAAATACGCCCCGCAAAGGACAATCGCCCCCACCAGAATCCACCAGCGCGAGCGATGCCCACGGCGATGCGTCGAACTGTCGGAAGCGATTCCGCCCGACGCTGGTGGTCGAAGGGCGGAGAAATTCTTCAATTTTTTCAGGGCGGAAAACATAAGGGGCCGGGGCGGCCCCACGGCCACACGCCGCGAACCTGCCTTAACTTGGAGAGAATCAGACTTACCCCGGCGGACACAGTTCCCGGCTAAAACCACGGCACCCCACGCGCACTTACAGGCGATGCATCTGTCGGTAACATTCATGGCTCAGGTAAGGCATCACCCTTTTCCTTGGTGCAATCTGACCAAATGCGAAGCACACCCCCTCCTCCCTTTCTTTGAGTAGGACTGCACCCTAAAGATTCTTTCGCCTCCTCCAACTTAAGACAAAAAGCCCAAGCCCAAACGTCCGTTGCAACTTCGCATGCTGACATCCCTTAAACGAAAAGTGCGCGAACTGATGCGAGGCCATCCCGGCCACCGGTTTCAACAGTTGTATGCAAACGCACGCCAACACCGCAGGGACACGCCTACATGGCACCGCGTCGTGCAATTCGGTGTGGGGGTTCTCGCCCTGATTATCGGTGTGATTCTCACGGTGCTGCCCGGGCCTTCTTCGTCTTTTTTTTGGCGTCGCAGGGGCACTCCTTGCCACCGAATCCCGCCACGTCGCTATGGTCTTCGACTGGCTCGAACTCCGTCTGCGAGCCATCGCCGCGTGGGTGCACCGCCATTGGAAACGCCTCGGGCCTGCCACGCGTCTCGGGGTGCTCGGGGTTGGCGCCGGCGTTTCCACCGCGGTCGTGTGCTGGCTCCTTTTCCTCCGCTAACATGCCAACCGGGGAGGCTGGAGAGCCGAGACACCCGGCCCGCCGGAGAGTCGGAACAGCCGGAGGCGGGGCACTGGGCGTCGTATCCGATTAGTGGTCGTCACGTTTCGCCCATTGGTCTTTCGCCCTAAAAAATCTGCCACAGCCGTTGATCGGGATCACGTTTTCGTATTCGGAAGCGGTGGTCGGCGTCGTCTATTTTATTCGCGCAATCCCAAGACTTGATGGCGGCGCTTACGCCGGCGGTGCTTCCTACGCGAAGAAGACATTCGCCCCTCCAAACGAATTCCGCGGACGGGGAAAAGGATCGCAGGGGGCGGGGTGTTGACGGCCCAGTTAAACGAAACGCCAACCGTGGTGTATAGTGTAGAGTGTTTCTCAGCTACCTTAAACGGCTATAGGTTACAACTCGGTCGGGTCGTTATTCCGAAAATTGTGGGGGATGGTCGGCCTCAACCCGGGTTTGGCTGCGATTTACGGCGATTCCCAGTCCGGCGAGAAAAAAATTCGCTCCGCGTCCGGGCTCTAAGCTTTGCCGCATGTGTCCAACGTCAGACTATGCTTAATCTATTCACTCCAGTTCTCGCGAATTTTTACTATATCGGCACCGGAACACTCATTGTGGTGATTATCGTTATTCTGCTCCTTCGCCGCCGTTAACCATACCGGGGCGGCTTCTCCGCGTGGGGCCGGGGCCCCGATCTTCCGGTTCCGGCGGTGTCCCGTTCGCTCGGGCGGTCTCACGCGCGCAACGTGCCCGTGAAAACGAGCCGCCCGCCGGAAGCGTCGAGCGGGTGTCATGCCGTTTATTCAACTTCATAAAAAATGGCGCAGGGCTACTCGCTACTCGGTAGCGCCCCGCAACAAAGCCCCATTTTGGAGCTCATCTATCACTGTCATCCCCGCGAGTTTTTCTCCCACGCCTGCCGCTCGCAGACCATCGGGCGTCAATCCGCCGAACGCGCCGCGCTGCGCCGGCGCCGGGACGAAAGCCGAACAACATTTTCGGGCACCTTCTTGCAACCTTGAGCGTTTTAATGGCGGGCTGGCCGAACGAATAGGATGACGTGACGGATAGGCTGTGCACCGCAGGTTTAGATTTTCCTGCTGCTCAGGGCTGTGGTCATCTGGAGGAAAATTCTTTTTTGCCCCGGGCGAGGGGCGTAAGGCCGTGAGGCATGGCCCGCCACCGCGGCGGAAACAATCGGCGCAGTGCCGGACTCTTCAGGATATTCCGGCAGATGAAATCCTTCCCCCAATTGGCATCTCGCTGCCGACTCATCACAGTTCCCTTAGAGGGCGTCGAAAAAGCCGCGTGCAAGTTAACGATCGCGTGGCAGATCTGATTCTGATCGACACTATGGATGGCAAAAACTGATGGGGAAAAGACGTATCCGAGCGATTTGCGGGATGAGGAGTGGGCGCTCCTCGACCCCTTGATTCCGCGGGCACGGAAGGCCGGGAGGCCGGAAAAATATCCGAAGCGCGCCATCCTGAACGCGATTTTCTATCTGGTGCGCAGCGGGTGCGCGTGACGGATGTTGCCGAGCGATTTGCCGCCGTGGAAACTGGTCTGGCATTATTTCGCCCATTGGAAGAAGCAGGGCGTCTGGGCGCAGCTCAACGACGCGCTGCGCGACGCCGTGCGGCTGCAAGCGGGTAAAAAAAAGCCCCGACCGCTGCGATCCTCGACGCGCAAAGCGTGCGCACAACTGAGTCAGGCGGCGTTCGTGGCTACGATGCTGGCAAGAAGGTGGCGGGACGAAAGCGACATATTTTGGTCGATACGCTAGGCTTGATCCTGCTGGTCTGCGTCCATCCGGCAAACGTGCAGGATCGCGACGGCGCCCGGCTCTTGCTCGCCACGTTGCGCGACCGCTTCGGCTGGCTGCGCTGCATCTGGGCCGATGGCGGCTACGCCGGCGGCCTCATCGCTTGGGTGCGCGAGTTGTGCCCGCGCCGCGGCACCCGGCTGGAGATCGTCAAGCACGGCACCAAGCTCGACCACTTCAAAATCTTGCCGCGCCGCTGGGTCGTCGAACGCACCTTCGCTTGGCTCGGCCGCTCCCGCCGGCTCAGCAAAGATTACGAACACACCGTCTCCTCATCCGAGTCCTTCATCTATCTGGCCATGATCCGCCTCATGCTCGCCAGACTCGCTCGTTGACCCTTTTTCGACGCCCTCTAAGTGAGACTGCGCTGTGCGCATCAAACAACGCTTTCGGATCCTTCGACCACTTAAGGAGGCTCTGAAAATCTCCCCGCCATAGTTGAATCAACTCCTGCCGCCCTCCGAGTTTTCGCGATTATTTATGCGCCGAATCTCCGGATTTCAGAGGCGGTGGCCTTGACACCCGTTCCCGGAGATCAGAGCACTGATTCGTTCTCGGCCCGGGCAGCCAATCGACGCAGTCCCTCCCCTGCCCATGCGTCCCACCCCCCCAACGGAAGGAATCCCATGATGACCATCGACGCGCCTTCGGCGCAACCTGCCTCCCTCTTTCGCCGCACTTGGCGGGTGCTTTTCCTCTTCGTGCTCGGGCTGGCCGGCTCGCTCCAGGCCCAATCCCCCGCCATCGGCGAGATCGCCGGGCGCGTGCAGAACGAGGCCACCGGCCAGTATCTCAACAACGCCCGCGTCACCGTGAAGGGCACCGACCTCACGGTGTTCACCGATGAGAGCGGCTCGTTCCGTCTCGCGCGCGTGCCGGCGGGCCCCGTCGTCCTCGACGTGCTCTACTCCGGCCTCGATCCCGTGCAGGTGCCGCTCAACGTCACCGCCGGCCAGCGCGCCGAACGCGACATCAACCTCAACAGCCGCGATCGTTACGGTGCCCCGTCTGCCTCCTCGACTGGCGTCGTGAAACTCGATGCCTTCGTCGCCTCGGCGTCGAAGCTCACCGAGGGTGAGGCGCTCGCGACCAACGAGCAGCGCTTCGCGAAGAACATCAAAAACGTCGTCGCCACCGACGCGTTCGGCGATGTCACCGAGGGCAACGTCGCCGAGTTCATGAAGTTCATGCCGGGCGTGACCATCGAGTATTCCGACGCTTCGCCCAACGCCATCGCCGTCCGCGGCTTCGACCCCAACATGACCGCCGTCACCGCCGACGGCGCGCAGCTCGCCAACGCCTCGGGCAGCGCCGCCAACCGCTCGTTCCTTTTCACGCAAGTCTCGATCAACAACGTCTCGCGCATCGAGGTCACCAAGGTTCCCACGCCCGCCAATCCCGCCGACGGCATCTCTGGCACGGTGAACATGATTAGCAAAAGCGCCTTCGAGCGCAGCCGCATGCAATTCAACTACCGGGCCTTCCTTTCGGCCAGCAGCGACGGCATGCAGATCAAGGAGCAGCCGTTTCCCTTCGATAGCTACGAACCACGGATCCATCCCGGTTTCGACTTCGATCTCACGCTGCCCATCACCAAAACATTCGGCCTCGTTTTCACGGGACTGCGCTCCCAGCAGTGGAACGAGCAGAACATTTCCACGATGACATGGAACGCCACCGCCGCCGGCACCGGCGCGACGCCGGCGAAACCCTTTCTCCAAAGCCACGCGATCGTCGATGCGCCCAAGTGGTATACGCGCGACTCCACCAGCCTGAAGGCCGACTGGCGCGTAACCCGCAACTCCGTCCTCTCCCTCAGCGGGCAGGCGAGCTACTACCGCGACAAGAACGGTAACGTCACCCGCACCGCCACCGCCGGCACCAACGCCACGCCCAGCGTGGCGGGCGGCACGGGCCTGAGCTACGACGGCAACACCACCACAGGCGCGACCGGCCGTGGGGGCGTCACGTTCAGCGGCAACTTCCTCCACATCGACGGCCGCACGGTCGCCACCAACTCCCGCTATCGCTACGACGACGGCACGTGGATGCTCGATACCGGAGCCAGTATCTCGAACTCCAAGACGTGGCGCCGCTACGAACAGAAAGGCAGCTTCCAGTCGCTCACCACCGCGCTGCTCGTCCCGGTGCGCGTCACCTTCGAAGGCATTACCTCCGTGCGTCCGACCACGACCCGCGCCTACGACAACACCAACCGCGAAGTCGATCTCTACGACATCAATAACTACCGGCTCAACACCGCCACCCAGACTGACTATCGCGACCACAAGGAGGATGTCTTCGGCTACAACCTCGACCTCCGCCGCAGCCTCAGCGTCTTCGACATCCCCGGTAACATTCAGATCGGCGGCCGCTACCGCGCTCAGGATCGGGACCGCCGCTCCTACAATCGGGCCTTCAACTACACCCCGCCCAGCGGCAACCTGTCGCCCGCGCCCTTCGTCGGTCAGGTTTACAAGAACCGCCCGAACTATTTCGGCTTCGATAACATTCCCTGGCTCTCCAACAACCGCGCCGTGGATGCGTGGCGGCAGAACCCGGCGATCTTCACGCAGACCGCCGCGCAACTCGTCGCGGAAGAGCAGAGCCGCATCGTCGGCTCCGAGCAGATCACCGAGACGGTCACCGGCCTCTACGCGCAGACCGAGGCGCGGTTTTTTCACAATCGCCTCACCGTGCTCGGCGGGGTGCGCTACGAGAAGACGCACGACAAGGGCGTCGGCCCGCTCAACGAACCCGCCGCCGTCTGGATGCGCGACCCTGACGGCACCTTCGCCCGCAACGCCGCGAACCAGCGCATCCGCAAGCCCGAGGCCGGCGCTGTCGGCTCGCTGGAGGAGCTGCGCCTCATCCGCCGCGAACGCGGCAATTCCGCCAACCGCGCCTACGATGGCTACTACCCGAGCGTCCATCTCACCTACACCGCGACGGAGAAATTCCTGCTTCGCGCCGCCTACGCCAAGACCTACGGCCGCCCCGATTTTGCGAACATCGTCCCCAACGCCACCATCACCGAGAACGACATCGAGTTCTCCACCGATCCCAACGCGATTCCCGGCAACATCACCGTCCGCAATACCGGCCTCAAGCCGTGGACCGCGCAGAACTACGATCTCTCCGCCGAATACTACACGGAGAGCGGCGGCCTGATCACCGCCGGGGTGTTCCGCAAGGACATCGCGAATTTCTTCGGCACGCTGCAAACGCGGGCGACCGCCGATATCCTCGACGACTTCGGTCTCGATCCGCGCTACCTCGGCTGGTTTCTCGACACCACCATCAACTCCGGTGATGCGCGCGTGAGCGGCGTCGAATTCAACGTCCGCCAGTCGCTCGCACCGCTCGGAAACTACGGCCGGCTCTTCAGCGTGTTCTTCAACGCGACGAAGCTGAAGCTCGAGGGCAGCAGCAGCGCGGCGTTCACGCGCTTCGTGCCGACCAGCGCCAACTGGGGCGTCACCTTCACGAAAAAGCCCTTCACCGCGATGGCCAACTGGCACCACCGCGGCGAACAGGACCGCGGTCTCGCCACCGGCCTCGGCCCGCTGGCCAAAGTATATCAGGACGCGCGCACCACGCTCGACATCAGCCTGAGCTACCAAGCGCACCGCCGCGCGACAATCTTCGTCAATGCCCGCAACGTCACCAA
>JANOAF010000026.1:0-3231 GCA_031411015.1 Opitutaceae bacterium
GATCACCGAGCGCATCGACGCCGCCTTCCTCATGGGCGATGTGTCCCTCTTCAACAACCGGCTCCGCCTCCTCGCCGGTATCCGCTTCGAACGCACCACGGACGACGGACGCGCCGTCCTCCAGGACAACAACGCGAGATACCGCCACGACGCCGCTGGCAACCTGATCCTCGATGCCAACCGCCGCCCCATTCTCATTTACACCGACACCACCACGACTCTGCCGGGCGGCGCGATCAACCCCGTCGGCATCGCCAACGGTATCGCCGAGGATGCGCTCGTTTATCAACGCCTCGGTGCGCGCTTCAAAAAGGAATACTCCGACTACTATCCGAGCCTCAACGCCAGCTACAACGTAACCGAGAATCTCGTCGCCCGCCTCGGCGTTGCCCAGACGCTCGGCCGTCCCGACTTCGGCAATATCCTCGGCGCCACCAACGCGGTCCAAGTCGACTTCGATCCGGCGAGCAACGCGACGGGCAGCGCCCTCGGCACCATCACGACGAAAAATCCGGCGCTCAAACCTTGGAAAGGCAACAGCCTCGATGTGCGCATCGAATACTACACGCCCGCTGGCGGCGTCCTCGGCACCGGTTTCTACCGCAAGCAGATCAAGAATTTTTTCGCCACGCGGAATTTCCTCGCGACGTCGGAGTTTCTCGCGGGCGTCGGACTCGGCGAAGAATTTCTCGACTACCAGGTCAACGCCCCGGGCAACATCGACGGCATCGCGCACATCAACGGCTGGGAAATCGACATCAACACCCCGCTCTCCGCCTTCACGGCACAGCCCTTCGCGCGCGGCATCCGGGTCTTCGCCAACGCCACGCTCGTCACCAACCGCGGCCCCGCCGAGGCCGACTTCCGTGGCTTCACGCCGAAGAACATCAACTGGGGGCTCAACTATTCGCGGCGGCCCCTCAACCTTTTTGCCAAGTGGACCCTCGTCGGAAAAAAACGCGTCGGCACCGTCGCCGCCGCCAACTTTGGCGCTGCGGGCTGGAATTACCAGGCCGAGCGCCTCCGGCTCGATCTCTCGGGCGACTATACGCTCACCCGTCGGCTCGGCCTCTACTTCACCGTGCGGAATATCTTCAACAACCGTGACCAAAACTACGCCTATGCCGTCGGCAGTCCGCGTTACGTGAAGTTCGCCGCCGAGGGCGAATACGGCGTGAACTTCCAAGTCGGTCTTAAGGGGAATTTCTGAGGGGCCGGCAATTGGAACCAATGTAGGCGCGGTGCTCTCACCCCGCTCTATACGAACCGCCTTTTGCTTTTGGACTTCCGCTGCCAGGCATACTGGGTGGGCGGGCACGTCCCTGTGCCCGCATTAGTTCGCGCGCGAGTTCCCCCTGCGGGCACGGGGACGTGCCTGCGCGCCGACATAGTCCAAAAGCAACGGGCCGTTGATCAGGCCGCGGGGTGAGTGCACCCCGCCTACATACGATCGTGTGCACTCGAACCGGTAGTATGGCTGTGCCAACCACGCTTGCGCGTGCGCGACATCGTGCGGATTCAGCGCGTGGCTCGCGGATAACGATTGCAGCGTCGTCTCCGCCCCGCCGTCGCGGTTGAATTATTCGGTCCGGTCGCGCGCGATCCCGCCCTATCGCCGCGGGGGCGACCGTGTGCCTGCAATCCTTCTTCACCGGGCTGCACCGAGGGGTTCTCGCCCGGTGCAAACTTGCTCTGCAAGTTTCAAGCATCCGCCCCTAGATTCAGCACGTAGCTTACGCTGTAGGAAAAATGGTGCCCCAAATGAATCCCCTCACGTCAGCTCTTCGTTCGGGGTTGGGAATCGCGGCGAACTTCGCCGTTGCGGCCACCTTGCTTGCGGCCGCGAACGTCGCGCCTCCCTTGCCCGCGGAAATTTCGGAGAAGGAAGCGCGCGCCCCCGCCCGCAGCTCGCTGGCGTGGCAGATCGCGCTTGTGCCTCACGTTGGGCCCGAGAAGCTCGACGAGCAGATCGCGAAGACCCAACAGGCGGTGTCGGCCGCAGCCGATCCGCAGGCGCATTTGGAACGGTTGGGATGGCTTTTTGTGGATAAGGCCCGAATCACGCACGATTCCGGGTTCTACAAGCTCGCCGAGAACTGCGCCCTCGCGTTGCAAGAGTGGAACAAAAACAGTGCCGAGGCACTGCTGCTCCTGGGGCATGTCGCGCAGTCACTCCACCGCTTCAAGGAGGCGGAAGCGATCGCCCGCCAGCTCGTGGCGCGACGCGAGTTCGCCTTCGACCACGGCCTCTTGGGCGATGCGCTCGCCGACCAGGGAAAACTTTCCGAAGCCATCGCGGCCTATCAGCGGATGGTCAATCTGCAGCCCAGCCTGCAATCCTACAGTCGCGTGGCCCATGGGCGGTGGCTCAAAGGCGACCTCGCGGGCGCAATCGAGGCGGCCGAACTCGCCGCCCGCGCCGGCAGCCAGGGCAGCCCCGAATCTTTGGCGTGGATTTTTACCCGGCTGGCAACGTTCCACGCGCAGGCCGGTGCCATTCAAAAAGCGGAAGCGGCATGCTTGGCAGCCAACCGATTTGTTCCGGACTATGCGCCCGCCCTCCTGCTCCAGGGACGAAGGGTGCTGGGCGCGGGGCAATCGGAGGAAGCCGTCGTTCTCCTCCGCCGTGCGGTCGCAAAAAACCCGTTGCCCGAGTATCAGTGGGCGCTCGCGGATGCGTTGCGCGCGGCAAATCGCATCCCCGAAGCGGTCGTAGTCGAGGGCGAGCTCGGACGGCGTGGGGCGGCGAGCGACCCACGCACGTTCGCATTGTATCTCGCCACGCGGGGCGAGCAGACCGACATGGCCCTACGCCTTGCCACCCGGGAGTTGGGGGATCGGGCCGATGTTTTCACCCACGACGCAGTGGCGTGGGCCCAATTTGGCGCCAGCCGCTACAGCGAAGCCTGGCAGTCGATCGAGCGCGCGCTCGCCGAAGGAACCAAGGACACTCGCATCTTCCTGCACGCTGCGGTTATCGCGGTGCGTCTCGACCGCGCCGACGCCGCAGAATGGCTCGGGCGCGCGCGCGCGCTCGAACATTTGCTGCTTCCCTCGGAACGCGAACACCTCGCATCCGCCGGGAAGGTCCCCGCGGTCGCAAACGCCGCCAACCATTCCAGTCCAACGGCACGATAACCTGTTTCCGCGAGCGTTTTCGCGGAAACCAAAACCATACCGGCTCCAACCCGCCGGGAAAGACACCGACCACATGAAAAAAAGAAAACTCAG
>JANOAF010000027.1:0-2102 GCA_031411015.1 Opitutaceae bacterium
CCAATCCGAGCAAAGCCAAGAGGGCAATCTTTCGGCTGAGGGAGCGTGAATTCATGCGGCGCACTTGTTGTCAAAAAATAGTGAACATCCCAAAATTCGCACGCGCATTGTGGATCGGTGAAACACCTAGCCGGGCCCGCACTTCCTACTGGTTTCCCGCGTTGACCCTCCCGCGCCCGGCGTTAACTACAACCCTCCCGAATTTGAACCGCGTCCACATCAAGACCTACGGGTGCCAGATGAACGAGCGTGACAGCGAAGCTGTCGCGGCGATGTTGCGCGCCCGCGGCTACCGCATCGTGACCGACGAGGCGGCTTGCGACATCCTCCTGCTCAACACGTGCAGTGTCCGCGACGCCGCGGAGCAGAAGGCCATCGGCAAGGCCGGCTATCTCGCGCAGCGGAAAAAAAAGCAGCCCGACTTCATCCTCGGCATCCTCGGCTGCATGGCGCAGAACCGCGGCGCCACGCTCCTCGACCAGTTGCCCGATCTCGATCTGATCGTGGGCACGCAGAAGTTTCACCAGGTCCCCGACTACCTCGACAACCTCCGCGCCGCCCGCGCCGCCGGCGTGCCGATCGGCGAGACCATCGTCGACATCGCCGAGGAAGCCGGCTCGCAAAACACGATCAAGGATCACGTCGCGCCCGAGGCGGACGAGGAGAGGCAAGTGAGCGCTTTCGTCTCGATTCAGCAGGGCTGCAACATGGACTGCGCGTTCTGCATCGTGCCAAAGACGCGCGGCGACGAACGCTCGCGGCCGATGGACGACATCGTGCGCGAATGCGAGCAGCTCGCCGCCCGCGGCGTGCGCGAGGTCACGCTTCTCGGCCAGATCGTCACGAGCTACGGCCGCCGCGACTACGTGCACACCGGCGGCGTGACGCCGTTCGTGCAATTGCTCGATCGCGTCCACGCGATCGAGGGCATCGAGCGGATTCGCTTCACCTCGCCGCACCCGCGCGGCTTCAAGGATGACCTCGTCGCCGCGTATGGCCGGCTCCCGAAACTCTGCGGCTACGTGCATCTGCCGATGCAGAGCGGGAGCGACCGCATCCTCCGTGCGATGAATCGCCCCTACACGCGCGACCGCTACCAGGAGATCGTCGCCGCGCTGCGGGCGGTGCAGCCCGAAATGTATTTCTCGACCGACGTGATCGTGGGCTTCCCCGGCGAGACGGACGATGATTTCGCCCAGACGCGTGAGCTCTTCGAGGCCTGCGATTTCGACATGGCCTACGTCTTCAAATACTCGATCCGCACCGGCACCCCCGCCGCCGAACTCGCCGATCAAGTGCCCGACGAAGTGAAGGAACACCGCAACCAAGTCCTCCTCGACGTGCTGCAAAAAAATTCCCTCCGCCACACCGCCCGGATGGTCGGCACCGTCGAGGACGTGCTCGTCGAGGGCCGCGACAAGAGCGGCGAGCGTTTCACCGGCCGCACGCGCGGCAACCGCGTGTGCGTCTTCGCCGCCGACCCGCGCCTCATCGGCCAAATCGTCCCGCTCAAGATCGAGCGCGCGAGCGTGAGCACGCTCTACGGCCAACTCGCGCTGGCCGGAGTCGATGGTCCAGAGCTGAGAGTCATGAGCCAGACTCCGGCGTTTCCCGCTCTCAGCGCGCAGCTCTAGTCTCTCAGCTTTTTCCGCCCATGTCCCTCCTCCTCGCCACCCTCATCCCCGGCCTGCTCCTGATCGCGCTGGGCTTGCCGCTGCTGCTCAACAGCGCGGGCTACGCTGCGATACTGAAGGCGCTGCCGCGCTCCACCGCGGCGGGCAACGTCTTCTTCACCGTCGGGGCCGCGTGGTTTATCTACAACATCGCGCACCTCGGCGAAGCCGACCTGATTATCCCGAAGACCTACATGCTGGCCGCGTTCGCGCTCATCGCGGTGCTGTCGCTGATTTACATGCGCGAGTTTCTCGCCGTGCGCGGGCTCGCCGCGTTGGTGCTGGTGGGCGCGATGCCGCTGCTTGATGCGGGCTACATGAATTTCGAACACGCGCAGATTGTGCTCTACAAGCTCGCGGTCTATCTCGCCATCGCCGCGGCCATCTGGCTCGCCGCCCAGCCCTGGCGGCTGCGGGATTTCTTCGCGT
>JANOAF010000028.1:0-44869 GCA_031411015.1 Opitutaceae bacterium
TCACCGTCGTGCGCGTCTACGGCGCTTGGCAGGTGAATTCGCGCCTCGCACTAAAGGCGCGCGTGGAAAACCTCCTGAACGAAAAATACGAGGAAGTGAACGGCTACCCCGCGCTCGGCTATGGTGCTTTTGGCGGCGTGGAGTGGAAGTTCTGAGAAGCACCCACGGCGGGTCCCGGCGTCTAACCGGGGTGAAACAGGAAGTGGAGGTCAGCGCAGTGCCTGTGGTGGCACGGGCGTCCCTCCCGTGTTCGGAAAATCACGGGCAAGATGCCCGTGCCACTCCGAAGCTTGACCTCACGTCCTCTTACACCCGCGTGGGCGCACTCAGCCTTATCGACTTTGCGGTCGAGGAAGCTTTTCGTTTCGGTGCGCATGAAACTCGCCTCGCCGCTCAGTTCGCTCGCCGTTCTCGCCCTCGCATGGAGCACGCCGCTGATTGCGGCTGATTTTCCGAGCTGGGCTTATCCGGTGGCCGCTCCCGGTGCGCCGGCGATTCCGGCCGCACCGGATGACGGCCGGCCGAAGCGCGTGCCCGATAGCGCGATTGCGCTCACACGCGAGCAGCTCAAGGCGCACGCGAGCGAGGTTCCCGACTGGCACCCCGAGGAGCATCCCGCGATGCCCGACATCGTGCGCAAGGGCCGCGAGCCGCAGGTGTGGGCGTGTGGCTACTGCCACCTGCCGACGGGCGCGGGTCGCCCGGAAAATGCGAGCCTCGCCGGCCTGCCGGTGAACTACATCAAGCAGCAGATGCTCGCGTTTAAGAACGGCGAACGGCCTGGCTCCGAGCCGAAACGCGGACCGCAAAACAACATGATCCTCGTCGCCAAGGCGGCAAGCGAGGCCGAGGTCGAGGCGGCGGCGGAATATTTCGCGGCGCTGAAGCCGCAGACCTTCGTGAAGGTGGTCGAGTCGACGACAGCGCCGAAGTCGGTCGTCGCCGGGACGATTCTCGCCCGCGCCCCCGGCGGCGGCACCGAGCCGCTCGGCCGCCGCATCATCGAGGTGCCTGACGAACTGGACCGCTTCGAGGACCGCGATTCGCGCACGCCGTATGTCGCCTACGTGCCGCCCGGCAGCCTGAAGCGCGGGGCGGATTTGGTGAACACCGGCGGTGGCGGCAGAACCCAGGTTTGCGTCACGTGCCACGGCCCGGAAATGAAAGGCCTCCTCGACGTCCCGCGCCTCGCCGGACGCTCCCCGAGCTACCTTTTCCGTCAGCTCTACGACGTGCAGCAAGGCACGCGCACCGGCCCGAGCACCCTCCTGATGAAAGCCGTCGTCGCCAACCTCACCCTCGATGACATGATCGCCATCTCCGCTTACCTCGCGAGCCTGGAGCCGTGACCAGCCTTTGCCAAATTGGCACCGGTGACTTGGTCAATGGGAAGTTCGCGACCAAAGTAGTCTTCAAGAATGTTTCCACTGAGCCGGCAGGGAAAATCCCGCCGGATTTTGCCGACCATCCCAAATGCGGACGATGTCGACGGTGCGCTGGGCCTCGTCAATGCGGTAGTAGATGAGAAACCACGGGCGATGAAGAATACGCCGGTAGCCCGGCCGGTCGCGAACGGCTACGCCGCGATTCGGTAGGTGGGTGAGCGACAGCGCGTCGTCGAGCAGGGCATGGCCAAGCCGCTCGGCTGCCGCCGAGTTTTTCTGCGCAAGAAAACGCACGATTTGCTCCAAGTCGCGGTCGGCGCTGGTCGCGAGGATCACCCGGTAGCCCATGCCTTGATTTTCCGGCGCACGTCTTCCAGCGGCACGGTGGGTTCGCTTTCCAGTGAGCGGATCCCTTCGTCGAGCGCCGCGAGCATCTCGGGTGTCTCCTCGATGAGACGCGAGTTCAGCCAGTCGGCGAGTTCGCGCTGTTCTCCGGGCGAGAGCTTTTCGATGGCGGCTTCGATTTCAGTGACCGTGCTCATGGCTTGCACAATGTCGGGTCCGGTGCGGACGGCAAGTTCGCCGACATTGCCAGAGGTGTTGGGCTATTTCTTGAACATCCCGTCCGCCTCGTTCCCGCCGCTGAGGAGGTAGGCGAGGAGGTCTTGGAGTTCCTCGGGGTTCATGGCGTTGATGAGGCCGGGGGGCATCATCGAGGTCGCGAAAGTTTTGCGGGATTTCACGGCGCTGGCCTTCACACGGATTTTTTCGTCGGGGGTGAAGGGGTTGGCCATGATGAGGAGTTCGCCGCCTTCTTCGCCGACCACGCGGCCTACGATCGGGTCGCCGTCGCTGCGCTCGATCTGTTCGGTGCCGAATTGGTCGCTGATGACTTTCGAGGGTTCGATGATGTTTTCCAGCAGGTCGCGCAGGCTGTAGCGCGAGCCGGCGCCGGTGAGATCGGGACCGACGCCGCTGCCGCCTTCGTTGCCGAATTTGTGGCACATGATGCAGGCGGTGGCGGTGAACATTGCCTTGCCGCGGGCGAAGTCGCGGCCGGTGAGCTTGGCGGGGAGCGCGGCCATCGCGTCGGCCACGGTGTAGGCGCGGCCCGGGCCCTTCGGCGTGATCGTGGGCACGGCGAAACCGGCGGGCGCGGGCTTGGAGAGGGCGTCGAGTGCGGCGCGCTCCGTCTTGTCGGTGACGGTGGCGAGCGACTCGGTGCGGATATTTTGGATGAAGCCGCTAAAACTGTTGCCGCCTTTCCAGGTCCGCGTGCGCGAGAACCACGAGAAAAACTCCGTGCGCAGCTTCGGCGTCCAGCCGGCGGTCGCGTTGCGGAGGTTGTAGGCGGAGGCGATCTGCTGGCGGTCGGGACGGCTGGCGCTGACGCTGTTCACGACTTTGCCGTAGTTGTCGTTGCGGGCATTGACGGCCGCCCCGCCGAGATCCTCGCCGTAGAGGGTCGGCGGTTCCGATACGCTGAGGAGTGGCACCATCTTGCCGACGATTTGGGACGAACCGAGGTAGATGAGGAGCGCGGAGAGTTCGCGGTTCACGGAGGGATCGGCGTGGGGGAAATGAGTTTCGAGTTTTGCGGCCACAGTGGCGCAGTCGTCGGACGGCGGTTTGCCCATGCGTGTGAACGCGAGCTGCCACGCGCGCAGGAGCGGAAGGCGGAGAGCCTCGGGTTGCGCGGCGAAGTCGAGTTTCCCGAGCGCGTCGATGAGGCGCGGCTGATAATATTTTTCGCCGACGCGGGCGAGGGCGATGAGCGCCTCGATGGTGGCCGGCGGATTTTTTTCGGCGAGTGCGCGGTCGGCCCACGTCTCGGGAATCTGCCGCTCGATGGCGGCGCGGGCCGCGAAACGCACGAAGCGATCGGGGCTGGCGAGGTGCGGCCACGCGATCTCGACGGCGTTGGACGGGGTGTTGTCCGTGTGGAGCGCCTCGAGCATGCGGCGGGTTTTTGCCTCGGGGGTGGGCGCGGCGGGCTTCGCGGGCGCGGTGCTCTCGGTGCCAGTGTAGGTCACGCGATAGAGCGCGGCCTGCGTGCGGCGGCCGCCGACGGCGAAATACATCGCGCCGTCGCGCGGGTTGACGACGAGGTCGGTGAGCGGAAGCGGCTTGCCGGAAAGAAACTCGGTCTTCTCGCCGCGAAACGTCGCGCCCTCGGGCGTGAGGTGGATCGCGTAGAGCGTGCCGTAGGTCCAGTCGCAGGCGTAGAGGGCGGTCTGGAATTTCGCGGGGAACTTGGCGCCGGTGCCGAAGACGGTGCCGGTCGGGCAACCGGGGCCGATGTCCAGCGCGGCCGGCAGCGAGTCGGCGTAGTAGGCGGGCCAGCGGCCGGCACCGGAGCGCCAGCCGTAGTCGCCGGCATCGACGACGTGATTAATGCGCGTGGGCATATACCACGGCGAACCTTGGTCCCACTCCATGTCGGAGTCGTAGGTGAAGAGCTCGCCGTTTTGATCGAAGGCGATGTCGTAGTGGTTGCGGAAACCGAGGGCGAAGAGCTCCATGGTCTTGCCGTCCTTGTCGGTGCGCCCCACGTAGCCGCCGGGGGCAAATTTATTTTTCGCATGGCCGCGGGCGTCCCACATGCGGGGGAGGAGATGATCCTCGTCCCAACGGACGGCGCGGGATTTTTCAATGCGGTCGGGGAGATCGGTATGGTTGCCGTTGGCGAAATAAATCGACTGGCCGTCGGGCGAGAGCGCGAGCGAGTGCGGGCCGTGTTCGCCACTGCCCTTCATTTTGCGGAGGTAGGTGAACTCGTCGAATTGGTCGTCACCGTCGGTGTCGCGGAAGCGCCAGAGCCCCTGCTTGCCGGGGACTTCGTCGACCATCACGTAGAGCGCGCCAAACGCATAGAGCAGCCCGTGTGCGCCGATGGCGGGCGAAGCGGTGCCGTCCGTGCCGGCAGCGCGCTTGGGCGTCGGCACGGCTTCGGCGCCGGGCGTGGCGGGAAGTCGGATGTCGAGGCGCTCAACTTTCGTGCCCGTCGACGTGCCGACCGGTGGCAGGGTGATGCGGTAGAGAGCGCCGTATTGATCCGCAGCGGTGAGGCGGCCCTTCGGATCGAAGGCGAGACTGACCCACGAACCCTGCTCTTCCTTCGGCACGGTGTGGAGCAGCTCGATCTTGAACCCCGGCGCGACTTGGAGCGCGGCGGGATCCGTGGCGGTGGTGATGGCGGCCATCGCGGCGCGGGCGCTCTGACCGGGCGGCTGATCGGCGGCGGCGGCGTTTTTCTTCTTCGGCGTTTGGGCGAAGAGCCCGTTCGACAGGCTCAGGGTAAACGCGGCGGGGACGAGGAGGAGAACGAGGAGGGGGCGGAGCATGGGGGAGGGAGAGGAGATGGGGTCTGGGAGATGGGAGCTAGGGAAGGAGAGAAGGGGAGACGGACAGAAGAGATTAACCGCTAATCTTCGCTGATTTTTCCGAGGTGACGAGGCGGATCAAAGGTGTGCGGGCTTCGGCTAATCGCCGAAGCGCGGGGATCGATTTGCGTCTGGAATTAGCGAGGATTTGCGAAGATTAGAGTTCCCAAAAAAAATCCGGAATCCCCGCTCAGAATTTGAAGGTCGAGGAGACGAAATAAGCGCGGGGTTGGACGGGGACGTATTGCAGCATCGTGTCGCGGCCGGTGGCGGGGAGCGTGGTGAAGCTCTGGCGGTCGCCGGGATTAATGCCCCAGCCGCGCCACGTCATCACGCCCTCGCTGTCGGTGAGATTGTTGATGTTGAGATTGACGGACCAACGGCGGGAAAAGCTCCAACCCATGCCGAGATCGAATTGGTTGAAGCGCGGGAGCACGATCACGTTGGCGGCGTTGCCGGCGCGCTCGCCCATGTGCTTCCACGCGAGGTTGGCGAAGTAGGTCGGGGTCCGGTAGCTCAGCGTGTTGTTGAGGATGAAGTCGGGATTGTTGTCGGCGGGCCGGCCGGAGAGGTCGAGGTAGGTGTCGTCGTCGCGGCCATTGGAGCCGGCTTGGAAAACTTTCCAGACATCGTTCTTCGCCTTCTGCGCGGTGAAGACGCTGCGCACGCTCCAGCGATCAGAGAGGCGGAACGTGCCTTCGAGTTCGAGACCGTAAGACGTCGTGGAATTGTAGAGCGGATCGGGGAAGTAGAGGGTGACACCGTCGGCCTCGGTCGCCTGCGTGATGCCGAGGATGTTGTCGAGGTGGCTGTAAAACGGTGTGGCGACGAGGGTGACGCGGCCCACTTTCACGCGGTAGCCGAGCTCGGCCTGCTGGATCGTCTGCGGACGCGGCTTGAGGTTGTTGATGCGGAAAACGGAATTGTAGTTCCGAAAGAAACCGTAGTCGGGGGCCTTCTCGCCGTCGGCGTAGCGGACGTAGAATGAGTTTTCGTTGTTGATGACGAAGTTGCTGGCGGCGGACCACGAGAAGCTGCGGACGTTTTTGTCGAAGGCCCACTTGCCGGCGGGATTCGGCACCTGAAAGCGATTGTCGAACATCGTGAACGGATCGCCGTCGGCGCCGCCGTAGGTCGGGTCCCAGTTGCCGCGGGCGTTTTGGGAGCCGGATTGGTTGAAACCCTTGACCTTGTAGTTTTCGCCGCGGAAGCCCCAGTCGAAGCCCCAGCGCGGAGTGAGCTCCCATTTGTGGCCGAAGAAATAGGCGAACTGCCGCGCGATGGCTTCGTCGCGCACGTAGCCGACGCCGAGCGCGGTGAAGCCTTCAGGGTTGGTGAGTTTGACGGGCCGGCCGTTGAATCCCTCGACGGCGGTGAGCGCGGCGGCGAGCGTGCCGGCGGGAGCCGTGGCGGCCGTGGCGGGAATCCACGTGATCGCGACGGGCTCGGGCTGTTCGGTGAGGGGCGAGGCGGTGCGGCCGCCGCTCGACTGGCGATCGGAGATGCCGGAGTAGCCAAAGAAACCGCCGCCGACAAACGTGTGGCTGCGCCAACGCTTCGTCACGGAGAGCCGCTCCATGATCTCGTCCATGTGTTCGTTGGCGACGCGACCGTTGTTGGTCCAGAGCGCGGCGGGGATGATCTGGGCATTGGGGAGCGAGGAGCTGCGCACGACCTGGCCGACGTTGTTGAGGGCATTGGCGTTGACGGTGTAGTTGCCGTTGGACGTGACCTCGGCGAGCACGGCGCCGGTCGCGCGATCGGAGAAACGATAGAGGCCGGCGGGCACACGGCCGTTCTGGCCGCCACCGCTGAACTGAATCCCCATCGTGCTGAAAAAATTCGGCCACTCGAGCGAGCGGGGCGTGACGCCGGAACTGGAATTCCAGTCGGCCCAATTGCGGCTGAAGCGCACATTGTTGTTCACCGACCAACCGTCGCCGAATTCGTGTTTCCACTCGACGCCGGTGTAGCGCGAGCGGGAGCGAACGGCGTCGGTCGTGTCGAAGGTGGCGAACTGGTTGTCGGCTTCGCGCGGGTATTGAAACGACGCCTTGGGAAAGAGATTCGTGCTGTAGCGGCTCAGGCCGGGAAACTGTTTCGGGTCCTGCGGATCGCGGGCGAGCAGGTATTCATACCAATGGTTTCGGTCGTCGAGATACTTGCCGTAAATTTTTACCGAGCCGTGGCCGTAGTCCTTGAAAAGATTTCCGTGGAGCCCGAAGCCGTTGTTCATCGGGTAGCCTTTCGGCGGCCGATGGCCCTCGGCGTAGCGATAGAAGCCGCCGACGTTGTAGACCCAACCCTTCGCGCCGAGCGGGCCGGGGAGCGGGCCACCCATCGTGAGATCGGTGCGATACTGGGGCGAACCCCGTCCCTCCAAGCCGTAGCGCGTGCGCAGCTCGCCGCCGAAACGCGACGTGCCGGTGCGCGTGATGTAGTTGAAGGCACCGCCGGGAGAATTCGAAGAAGTGATCGAGGCGCTGCCACCGCGCACGGCCTCGACGCGACCCAGCGTGGCATCGGGGCGGTTGAAATACCCGGCGCCGAAGTTACCGAAATTGACGTTGGTGAACGGCAGGCCGTCTTCCTGGAGCGAGACGTAGTAGGTGCCGTTGGCGCCGTCGGAGCTGTCGGCGGAGATGCCGCGCGAGTAAACCATGCCGCGGATTTCACCGAGGGAGGAATTCACGAACACGCCTGCGACGTTGAGCAACATGTCGTCGGCGCTGAGCGCGACTTGCTCGGCGAGCATATCGGCGGGGAGCGACGTGATTGCGGTCGTGGCTTTCCTCACCTCGGTGGCATTGAAGACCCCGGTGACGACGAACTCGTCGAGCTTGAGGGCGTCGGCGGATTTGGTCGCGGCAGGCGCGAGCGACGCAAGGTTGGCCGGGGCGGTTTGCGCGGAGAGCGTGGCAGGCACGAAGCGGGCGACAAGGAGCGACAGTGCGAGAAGGAGGCGGGAGGAGGCGGAGGCTTTCATGGGGTGGGGGAACGAGACTGCGGACTATTGAACAGGAGGGCCGGGAAGAGCGGAAAGAGCCGGGGTTTCTATTTTCATACCAATGGCCCGATGCTTTGGGGCGATTGGCTTGATGTAGAACCGGCCGTTGGCCGGTTCTACAGGTTAGGAGCGTCGGGCGATCGGTATCAGATCTTCCGCGTCTTTCGGTTTTGAATTCGGGTGGCGGGGTGCGATGGCGTTATGGTTTCCACCACGCGTCGAGCTTGGCGGTGAGCGATTTCACTTTGGCGGGCTCGGCGGCGGCGAGATTTTTTTCTTCGGTCGGGTCGGTGGCGAGGTTGTAGAGTTCGACCCCGTCTTTCGGCTGATTGGTTTTGTCGGGGACGATAAGCTTCATCTGGCCGTCGATCATCCAGCGCCAACGCAAGCTCGAGGCGGGGACTTCGAGATCGACGAAGTTGTGGGTGAAGCATTCGCCATAGATGGTTTTGCGGGCGGCCACCGCGACGGGATCGAGGAGGTTGAGGCCCGGCAGGTTTTTTGCGGGTGCGATGCCCGCGGCGGTGAGGAGCGTGGGGACGAGGTCGATGGCTTGCGCGAGGTCGGGCGACATCGCGGGTTTCACCTTGCCGGGCCAACGGACCATAATCGGGGTGCGCAGGCCGCCGTCGTATTGGCTCTGTTTCGATTTGGCGTCGAAGCGGCCGGTGACGGGGTGGGTGATCCAGCCGTTATCGGAGAGGTAAACGAAGATCGTGTTTTCTTTTAGGCCGGCGTCGTCGATATGCTTGATGAGTTCGCCGCAAGTTTCATCGAACCACTCGATCATCGCCCAATACTTCGCGACGGGGAGGCTCGGGGTTTTCTCGCGGTATTTGGCGAGCAGGCGTTCGGGCGGCGTGTGCGGGTCGTGGGGCATCATCGGCGCATACCAGACGAGGAACGGTTTTTTCGCGGTGCGCGCTTCGGTGATGAAATCGTAGATGGGCTGCATGGTCTTGCGGCCGATCTCGAGGCCAACGTCGCCGTGGCGGCCGCCTTTGGTCATGCCGTGCGTGAAGCCGCCGTTGGTGTAGCTCTTCAGCCACCACTTGCCGGTTTGGAGACTGAGGTAGCCTTTTTGTTTCAACATCGTCGGGAGCGTGCCGGCCGCGGTGAGGTGGCGGCTCATCACGTCGCGACCGGCGTCGAACGCGGGGCTGGTGTTGAATTCGCGCGGCGTCATCCCGGCGGGGATCGGCGGGTCGTTGCTGGTGACTTTGTGTGCGTGCGGATACTGGCCGGTGATCATCGTCGCGAGACTTGGGCAGCAGAGGCTGCTGACATCGTAGCCGCGCTTGAACGTGAGGCTCTCCTTCGCGAGGCGGTCGAGATTCGGGGTTTGGACAACCGGATGGCCCATGAAGCCGTAGTCGCTCCACAGCTGATCGTCGGAGACGATCATCACGATGTTGGGCGGCGGGGTGACGGCGGCGGCGCGGAGCGCGGCGACGGGGAGAATGAGAAACAGTGCAAGGAGGAGGTAGCGCATGGGTGGAGTGATCATTTGGCGGCGGCTTTCAGTTCGGCGAAGCGGGTGCGAAGCGAGGCGAGTTGGGTGGCGCGCGCGGGGTCGGCGGCGAGATTGTTTTCCTCGAGCGGATCGGCGCGGAGATCGAAGAGCTCCTCGTGTTTGAAATCGGGCCACCAGATGTATTTCACGTCCTTCCGCACGAGCGCCTCGGAGGACGGGATGAAGGTGATGTCGCGCACCGTGGCGTGCTCGTAGAAAAACTCGGTGCGCCACTGGGGCGGCGTGGTGGCGAGGTAGAGCGCGGCGATGTCGCGGCCCTGCATGCGGGCGGGGGCGGGCGTGCCGGTGGCGGCGAGAATCGTCGGCGCGAGATCGACGTTCAGGGTGAAGGCGTCGTTGATGGTGCCGCGTTGAGCGGCGGGCAGGCGCGGGTCGCGGATGATCAGCGGCACACGAATGCTCTCTTGGTAGGGATACCATTTGTCGGCGAGGCCGTGCTCGGCGTGGAAGTAGCCGTTATCGCCGGTGAAGATGATGAGCGTGTGGTCGAGGGTGCCCTGCGCTTTGAGTTCGGCGACCAGGCGTCCGCAGACGGCATCGAGCTCGGTGGCCATGCGGTAGTAATTTTTCATGTATTCCTGGTAACGCGCGGGGGTGTCGAAGCGCCATTTCCAGCGGTTGCGGCCCTCGTTCTTGTCGTTCGCGAGGAAAGGCGGGAGCCGCTTGAAGTGCGCCTCGGTCGCGGTCTTCGGCACGGGCACGGTTGCGTCCTGATAGAGCGCCATGCTCTCGGGCTGCGGGAGATATTGTTTTGGGTTTTGGTCCTCGGCGTGGGTGGCGATGAAGGCGAGCGTGAGCACAAAGGGTTTTTCCTTCGGGCGCGTCCGAAGAAATTCCATGGCGTCGATTTCGTTTTTCTTGGTGACGTGAATCTCGGTGCCGTCGGGCTGCTTGAGCCAGTGGCGCATCGGGGTGATGCGGCCCGCGCCGAAGTCGAACTCGGCGGCGGGAAACGCGCCGTTGTGCCACTTGCCGACGTGGCCGGTGTGATAGCCGCGCGCGCGGAGCAGACCGGGGTAGGTCTCGGCCCACGGCGTCTTGAACATGCCGTTCGGGGGTTGACCGTTGCGCGACATCCACTGGCCCGTGAAAAGATTGGCGCGACTCACCCAGCAGACGGACGTCGTCACGCAGTTTTGCGTGAAGCGCACGCCCTCGCGTGCGAGTTGATCGAGGTGGGGCGTTTTGACCACGGGGTTGCCCGCGATGCCGAGGGTATCGTAGCGCCAGTCGTCGGCGAGGAGGACGACGATGTTGAGCGGCTTGGCGTCGGCTGCAGCGGCAAGCGCCGGCAAGGTGCCGGTCGAAAGGACGCAGGCGAAGAGCAGTGTAGTTCTCATGGAATTAGGTCGTGGAGTTCAGAACCGGAACGAACTGGTGAACTGGTAGGCGCGCGGTTCCTTGAGGTTGTAGACCGCCACGCTCGGCGTGTGTCGGCCGTCGCGGCTGTCGACGCTGATGAGCGGGAAGACCGTGTTTTTGTCGAAGACGTTGCGGACGTTCATCTGGAGGCGCCAATCGATGCGGTCTTTGAAGATCTTCCGCTTGTAGGTGATCCAGCCGCCGAAGTTCGCCCAGGCTGGCGCGTAGTAAGGCTGCGTGGGATCGAGGAGCAACTTGGAGTCCACGGCGAAGCCGTTGATGGCTTTGCCGCGGGCGTTCAGGCTGCCGCCGATGGAGAAGCCGCCGAGTGGACCGCGGGTGGCGAAGTCGTAGCTCTGGATGAGATTGAGCGTCCAGTTGGAGGCGAAGTTGGCGGACGGGCTGTTGCGGATGGCGTTGAAATTCACGAGCGTGTTCTCGAGGTCAGCGATGCGCGAAGCGACGGTGAGGCCGTTGGTCGCGTCGAGATTCTGCCACTCCGGGTGCGATTTCAGAAGTGGAATGTATTGGGCCATGTATTGGTTGATGAACACGCCGCGGGCACTGGTGGTATTGTCGCCGCGCTTGCTGCCGTTGAGCGTCAGACGCCACTGCTTGGTGGGGTTCGCAGTGAGGGAGAATTCCCAACCCTTCGAGGTGGTGGAGACGACGTCGGACCAGACCGTGGCAATCGTGGAATAGGGCGACGTGTAGTATTTCGCATCGCGCGTGAAATCGCCGACGGCGATCCAGATTTGGTCGAATTGCTTGAAGTTGCCGGCCGGGTTGCTGGCGATGCTGTCGGAACCGTTCGAGCTGCTGTTGGTGTAGTAGGTAACGTCGAGGAAGAGGCGGCGCTCGAAGAAGGAAAACTTGAGGCCGTAGTCTTTGCCCTCGCCTTCGGGATTCGGCAGGAGGTCGCCGTAGACATTGCGACTCGCGGCGTTCACCTGAAAATTATTGGACGTGTTATAGCTCAGGCTCACCCACGGGAGGGCGTGAAAGACCACGCCGCGGGTGTTGGTTTTTCCCCCGCGCTCCGTGCGGATGGCGGGCGCGAAGGACCGCAGGTTGATCCCGCTCGGACGGGGGAAGGTCTGATTCACGTCGCGCCGGTTGCTGAAATCGTTGGGAAATGCCGCCCATGACGTGAGGTCGTCCTGCCGCAGACCGTTGGTCACGACGATGCGGTCTTTCCAGAGGAAGCTTTGCACGGCGAGGGCCTTGGTGCGCACGACCGATTCGGCGACCGTCGGGCCTTGCTGGGACATGAACGCGGGCGTGACGCCACTGGGGTCGCGGGTCGGCAGCGGATCGTTGGCATAGAGCACGGGGATGGCCTCGATATGTCGGCCGACAGAGGTGCCGACCTTGTTCGCGGCGTTGTCGTAGTAATAACGGTATTGGATGCCATTGGCCGCGTTGTTGATCGCGGCGGCGGCGCCGGTCGTGGCGAACGGCGTGGTATTGAAGAGGCCGTTGTTGCTCGACCAGCTGCTGGACTCGCTTTGCTCGCCGAAGACGGCGGCCTGGTGGCGGCCGAGGTATGGGAGCCAGCCGCGTTTGGTGCGGGAGAAATCCAATTCGTAGGAGGCCATGGCGCGGTAGTTCGTGGCCTGGTTCGGCGCTTCGATGATCGTGGACTGCGACTGGCTGTAGAGTTTGCCGACGTTCGGATTCGGCGATCCGTCGGGGAGCTGGCGGTTGGGATCGACGTAGATGTAACTCAGTTGGCCGACGAAGCCGTTAATCGCGCGGAGCTTGCTGTCGACCTTGTTGAACGCGGCCTCGATGAAGAAGTCCCGCGTGATCTGCTGTTCGAGAAACGCCGAGAGCGTCTTGTAGTCCGTCAACCGATAGGCCGAATTGCCAAACGCACTGGCGAAGGTCGGATAGATGGAGTCGTTGACGAGCGAGCGGAAGTTTCCGCCGTTCACCGGAAAACCGTTCGCAAAGGTCGTCGGCACGCTCTGACCCTGATTTTGCAGCCGTTGCGTGGGGACGGGTGTGCCGCCCGCCGAATACTGCGTCGAGACGAGACCGGCGAAGGCGAAGTTTTGTGTGCCGGCGGGCTTGCCGGTCGCGACGTTGGTGTAGGTGTTGATCAGCGGCGAGCCGGCGGCGAGCCAGGGTGAGACGGCGTCGTAGTCGGGCCAGGGGCGCACACCGGGTTGCTGGATGTGGCCTTTGTCGAAGTTGACGCGGAGCGTCGTCTTCTTGAACGGCGTAAAGTTCAGCGTGAAGAAATCGCGCCGCTGGTAGCTGTTGTTGTGGAGCCGGAAATCATTGAGCCCCTCGAACAGGCCGGAGTAGCGGGCGCTGAGATAATTTTTGATCAGCACGCGATTGAGGTCGACGGTGAGGCGGTGGCCGCCGCGGCTGTCCATTTGCTGTTCCACGGTGATCGAGTCCTTGGGTTTCGCGCGTTTGGTGGAGGAGACAAACGCGCCGGCGGAGTTGCCGAGGCCAAAGAGAATGGCATTGGGGCCGCGCGTAAACGTGAGCGCCTCGGAGTTGTAGCGGTCCTGCGGGAGGCCGTTGCTGAAGAAATCCTGAGCGACGACGGTGGTCGCGCCGCCGCGCGTCACGTATTTCGTCGGGATGTTGATGAAGTCGTTGCCGTTCCCCGTGATGTCGGACGTCGACATGATGAACGGATCGGTGTTGGGCGCGAACGACATCAGGTTGTAGATGCTGTTCGCGCCGAGATCGTCCATGAGCTGCTCGGTGAAAACCGTCAGGGAGGAGCCGATGTCCTTGAGATCCGTTTTCAGGCGCGTGCCACTGAGGGTCTGCGTGGCCATGTAGCCCTTGTCGGTGCTGGCGTCGACTTGGAAGGGAGAAAGGACGAGGGGCTCCTCCGTGGGGGGAGTGGCCGGTTTGGGCGGCGAGGTTTGGGCTACCGCAAGCGACGCCGCCAAGCCCGTGACGAAGGTGAGCAGTAGAATGCGGTCGGGAAACATGGCGGAGTTAGGGTTCATGGGAATGGGCGATGGGGTGGGGCGGCCGAATAATTTTAAGGGACACGCACGGCGAAGTGATAGGTGCCGGCGGCCGCTGACACTTTGAGCGCGTCACCGTCGGCGGTGACCGCGCGGATGCCGCTGCTCGACGGGGCGGCGGAAAGCGCTGCGCCACCCTCGGTCGTGCGGTCGATGGTGGCGTTGGGCAGAAAAACGCTCGCGGTCGTGTTGGCGGGGATCGTCACGTCGAGGGTGAAGACGCCGTTCTCAAGCTTCCACGCGCTCGCGATCCGGCCGTTGATCGAGTCGTAGTGGGCGCGCACCCAGTTGATCGGAGTCTGGTCGGGATTGCTGCCGGCCGTCGGCGGGCGCGGGCGGATGATGATGCGGCGGTATCCCGCGCCGTCGGTGTCAATGCCGGCGAGAACGCGGTAGGCCCACTCCATCACGGCGCCGAACGCGTAATGGCTGAAGCTGTTCATCGCGGAATTTTGTTTTCCGTTGGCGCCATTGAATCCGTGCTCGGCGGTGTAGCTGTCCCAACGTTCCCACACGGAGTTCGCGCCATTGGAAACTTCGTAGCCCCAGCTTGGGAATTTCCGGCTCTGGAAGAGGCGCGCCGCCTCGTCGTGGTGGCCATTCGCGGTGAGCGCGGGCAGAATCGATTTCGTGCCGAGGAAGCCCGTCGCCATCCGGTGGTCGTTGGCGGCGAGTCGGGCGACGAGCGTGGCGGCGGCGGCGGGAATTCGCTTTTCGGGGATGAGGCCGAAGGTGAGCGCGAGCACGTAGGCCGACTGCGTGGCGATCGTGAGCGTGCCGTCGGACTTGAGGTAGCTTTTCGCAAACGCGGCGGAGGATTTCGCGCGGCGCGCGCGGTAGGTCGCGGCTTCGAGCGGGCGGCCGAGCGCGTCGGCCATCTCGGCCATCAGCGTGCAATCGTAGACGTGGTAGCACGTGTCGATGAACTCCACGGGCGTGGTCTCGTTGACGTTGAGCCAGTCACCCCACGGATTGCCGAGACTCGTGCCGAGTCCTTCCGGCGTGGTGCTGGCGTGACGCCACTCCATAAATCGCGTCATCGAAGCCCAGTGACGCTCCAGGAGGCGCGTGTCGCCGTAAACTTTCCAGATGGTCCAGGGGCAGATGATGCCGGCATCGGTCCAGCCGGAGCCGAAGGTTTTGCCCGCTCCGCCGTGCGCCATCGGATAGGGCGCGTAGTCGGGATACGCGCCGAAGCTGCGCTGCGCCTCCACCACATCGTCGGCCCACTTGGTGAAAAACGCGGCGACATCGGCGTTGAAACTCGCGGTGCGCACGTAGGCTTGCGCGTCGCCCATCCAGCCGAGGCGCTCGTCGCGCTGCGGGCAGTCGGTGGGCACCTCGACGAAGTTCGCGCGCTGCGTCCACTGCGCGTTGCGGCCAAACTGCGTGAGCACGGGATCGCTGCACTCGAAGCTGCCGGTGAGCGGTGTGTCGTTGTGGAGCACGAGGCCGGTGATCGCGGTGAGCGGCGGTTTCTCGGCGAGGCCGGTGAGTTCGACGAATTGGAAGCCGTGATAAGTGAAACGCGGTGACCACATTTCGCCGGCCGGATCGCCGCGCAGGGTGTAGAAGTCGGTCGCGCGCGCCTTGCGGAGATTCTCCGTCATGATCGTGCCGTCTTTGTGGAGCATCTCGCCGAAGCGGAGGCGGACGGTCGTGCCGGCGGCGCCCTTGATTTTTAGCCGCACGAGACCGGCGAAATTCTGGCCGAGATCGAAAACGTAGGTGCCGGGCTTCGGCTCGGTCAGAGATTTCGCGGGGAGCTCCTGCGTAATCCGAATCGGCGGCGCGGAGTAGGCCTGCATTTTCGGCGGCGCGACGAAACCGAGGTCCACGTTGCGTGCGCCGGCGGCATCGGAATAAACCGCCGGCGCGCGCGGATTCGTCTCGGCGCGCACGGCAGGCGACCAGTTTTTCGCGTCGTAGCCGGCGGTGGACCACGCGCCGAGTTCCGCGCGCGCATCGTAACTCTCGCCCATGATGAGATCGGCTTCGCGCGTGGGCCCGCGGTCGGTCACGCGCCAGCTCTCGTCGGTCGAGATGGTTTCATGCGTGCCGTCGGCATAGTCGATTGCGAGCTGCGCGCGGAAGGCGGGCGTCTTGCCATAGAAGTAGCGTCCGACTTTGCCCGGCCCATAGCCGACGAGGAGCGCGTAGCCGACGTAGCCGGAATACCAGCCCTCGGCGACGACGGCTCCCAAGGCGTTCGCGCCGCCGCTCTGCACGAGCGCAGTGACGTCGTGCGCGCGATAGTAGGCGCGCTGGAGGTAGTCGGACCAGCCCGGCTGGAAGAACGCGTCGCCCACGCGCTGGCCGTTGCAGTAGAGATCGTAGAGGCCGAGCGCGGAGGCGTAGACGGTCGCGCGCTGCACCGGCTTCGCGGCGGAAAATTCCTTCCGGTAATGGCGCGGCGCGGGGAGGTGGAGTTTCGCGCGCTCGGTGTGGAGCGGGGTGTCGTCGCGATAGGAAATCCACTGCGCGCGCCAGTCTTCGGGTTTGAGCAAGCCCATCGCCCAACGCGCGGGCGCGCTCCACGCCGTGGCGGCGCCGCGCTCGTCCCACGCGCGCACTTGCCAGAAATATTCCCCGCGCGAAGCGAGCGGCGTGCCGGCGTAGGCGATCTGGTGGGTGGCGTTGCCCTCGATACGGCCGCTGTCCCAAGCGTTGGCCTCGGCGCGGGCAAGTTTCTCCGTGCTGGTCGCGACACGAATCTGCCACGCCGTTTGCGCCGCGCCGCGCCGATCGGAGACGATTCGCCACGAGAGCCGCGGCTGCGCGCTCTCAATCGCGTCGGGAGCCACAAGATATTCGCAGCGCAGATCGGCCGCGGTGAGGGATGACGCCGCGTCTTGGGCCGCGGCGCGAAGTCCGGTGCAAAGGGCGAGGCAAACGAGGGCAACTTGGGATCTCATGCTTTTTTGGCCTGCTTCTTCTTGTTCGCGGCGGGCTCGGCTGCAGCGTCGGCCCGATAGGCTGGATTCTTCAGGGGGATGACAGCCTCGGTATCGCGAAGGAAACCCGTGATGAGGGCGTTCAACTCCGAGGTTTTAGCGGGCTGTTGCACCGCGAGATTCCTCGTTTCGCTGAGATCGTCCTTGAGGTTGTAGAGTTCAAGCAGGTCGGTCTGATCGGCGTTCTGGCAGTAGAAGCGGATGAGTTTCCAATCGCCGACGCGCACCCAGGTGGAGGCGATGCCGCCGGACGCGGGCGTGGTGTGGGGAAAATGGCAGAACGTGGGCCCACGGTCGTGGGCCTGGCCGCGAAGGGCGGGCGCGAAACTCCGGCCGTCAAATTTCAGGGTCGCCGGGATCTTCAGTTTCAGCAGCTCGGCGAATGTCGGGAAAAAATCCGTGCTCTGAATGATCGTCTCGGTCGCGACGCCTGCTTGGGTCAGGCCGGGCCAGACGACGATGCAGGGTTCGCGCGTGCCGCCCTCGTAGGTTGTGGCCTTGCCGCCGCGCAGCGGGGCGTTGCTGGTGATCGGAATGTCGGCGATTCCATTGGCGGTGCCAGCCTCGGCGGTGCCGGCGATCCAGTGCACGCCGCCGTTGTCGGAGAAGAAAACGATGACGGTCTTCTCGGTGAGTTTGAGTTCGTCGAGCGCGTCGAGGAGGCGGCCGACGTTATCGTCGAGGCTTTGGACCATGGCTCCGTAGACTGGATTGCGCTGGCCGCTGCCGGGCGGGAGCTTCGCGGCCTTGGAGCGATATTTTTCGATGAGCCCGGGCTTGGCGTCGTAGGGTGCGTGGACGGAGAACGCCCAGTAGTTGAGGTAGAATGGCTGGTCGCGGTGGGCCTTGATGAACTTGATCGCTTCGTCGGCCATGCGGTCCTCGATGTGCTCGTGGGGCGTGGTCGGGAGGACATTGAGCGCGGCCGGAAATTTCCACGGCGCGACGTAGCTGCCCGCTGGACCGGGGCCGGGCCAGTGGGGAAAATCGACGTCGAAGCCCTGTTGTAGCGGGCTGTAGGGCTCGGGGCCAAGGTGCCATTTGCCGAAGTGCCCGGTGGTGTAACCCTCGCCCTTGAGCGCCTCGGCGAGCGTGAAGTAGCTCGTGTCGAGCCGGGTGATACTCTGCGCCACGAGTGCTTTGACGGTGGGCCCCGCTTGTTTGACGGTGCCTTTTTCCAGCATCACCTGCGGCGTGTGCGCTACCGGCGCGGTCAGGCCAATGCGCGCCGGATAGAGCCCAGTTTGAATACTCGCGCGGGTCGGCGAGCAGAGCGGGTTCGCCGCGTAGGCCTGCGTGAAGCGCAGACCGCGTTGCGCGAGCCGCTGGATGTTGGGCGTCTCGTAGAATGCATTGGGCCGGTTGAACGTCGTGTCGTTCCAGCCGAGATCGTCGGCGAGGATGAAGAGGACGTTCGGCTGGGCGGGCGAGGCGGCGAACGCGGCGCCGCCGAACACGAGCAGGCTGAGCATGAGAACGGGACGGAATGGTTTCATGGAAAATCAGGGGCGCGAATCGTTGGGCTCTGCTTGGAGGGCGAAGTGCTTCGGCAAAGGTGCGGCCGGGAGCGCCGTGAGCGCGTCGCTCCGCTTGGTTCCGGTCCCGGTTTTCCACCTGTCATGGTCGAGCCAGAGCAACCGGTCGCGTCGCAACAAACCTAGTCCGACGCCGAGCGCGGTCGCGGGATCGGATTCGGGGCCGACGAGGTTGGGGTAGTCGGGATCCGGTTTTGGCTCGTAGTTTTCCACGACGACGATGTCGGGCGAGGCGTCTTGGGCGCGCAGAAAAGCGAGGTAGCGATCGGTGTCGGCGGCGAACTGGAGTTTGGAACGATGCGGCGAAGCGATGACGACGGACTTCAATCCCTGCGCGCGCGTCCAGCGCAACCCGTCGACCACCCAGTCGCGATAGGCGGCCTCGCGTCCGAACGTGTAGCCGCTCGGGGTATCGAGCACGATCCCGCCGGCGGTGCGGATGATGGCCTGAAACACCGGAGAAAGTGTGACCGTGTGGGCTGCAAGGGTCGGAATGTTGGGCCGAAAATTCTGATACTCGAAGGTCGGCAGAATCAGCGTCGTCTCCGGCACGCCGGCCGCGCGGAGCGCCGTCATGTAGTCGCGCCACATCTCCGCCGTGGGCTGGTTGTTTTTGTCGAATGCGTTCGCGGCGATGAACGCGGGTTTGATGCCGAGCGCGAGATAGCCCTCGCGGAAACGCTTCCCCCAGGTGTGGGCGTGATCGCCCAGACCGAAACCCAGTTCGAGCGCGACGGGCGCTCCGGCGAAGTGCCGCAGCGTGGCGCGCTGCTGCTCGGGCGTGAGTGCCGCCCAGCCGTTGTTGTGCAGGTAGAGTCCGCCGCCGGCGGCGCGGAACTGCGCGGAAGCCGCCGCGTCGGCCAGCGCGGCGACGCCGGCCACGCCTCCCGCATAAATCTGCGGTGAGCGACCGGCCGCGGGTGCGGCGGCGCACGGTGCCGAAACCGCAACGAGCAGCGAGAGGAATGGCAGGGCGAGCGAAGGTCTCATCGAGGCGGTCTCAGCGGGCCAGTGGCGCAGCGGTGAAATCCCACACCTTCGGGGATGCGCGGTTGGCGCCAAGGAATTCGATCCGGGAGATTTCCACCGCAGTTTCCCCGGGAGTGTGCAGGCGGACGTGGATTACGGTGCCCTGGGCGGGGACCTCGAGCGCGATGGTTTGCCACTGGGTGGAGCCGGCGACGGTGGCTCGCGCAGTTTGGCCGGGGGAAAAATCCGGTTGTTCCTTGGTGCGCCAGGCGAGGGAGAACTCGCCGCCCGCCGGCGCGCGCAGGCGGACGGTCGCCTGCATCGGCCCCCTGACCTCCAAGCCGGTGTGCGTGATAAAACCGCGCGCGTTGCCGGGCGCGAGGTGCAGCGCGCCGTCGCGCAGCGCAAGCGTCGCTCCGCGGGCGATCCAACCTTGGGCTTCCGCGACGACGTTCAGCGCATCTGCGGGCGCGGGCGCGCTTAACTTGGCTACGGCTTTCGTGCCGGCCTTCGTGGCGCGGCCGCGTTTTTCGGGAGCGGGGCCGGTCTTCGTGACGTGCGCGTCGTAGAAAATCTGATCCTGCGCGACGACCGCGCGGGGGAGTGGCGGCGGTGGGAGCGTGGCGTCCCACGCCATGAGTTTCTTCTCCAAATTGGCCGCGACGGCGGGGAAGTCGGCGAGGCGGTTTTTTGTTTCACGCTCAGGGCTTTGGAGGTCGAAGAGAAATTTTTGCTCGGACCCGAGGAGGATCAGTTTCCAGCGGTCGTCGCGGATTGCGGCTTGCGAGCGCCAGCGCCAATAGAGCGCGTCGTGGGGTGCGCCGGTTTTTTCGCCGCGCACAAACGGGACCAGGTTCACGCCGTCGAGCACGGGATCGTGCGGTAGGCCGGCGATCGCGACGGCGGTCGCGGCGACGTCGAAATTGATCACGGGAGGCTCGTAAACTTTCCCGGCGGGCAGCGTGCCGGGCCAGGCCGCGAGAAAGGGTGTGCGGATGCCGCCGTCGGTGAGCATGCCTTTCTCGCCGGTGAGCGGGGTGTTGAGCGAGCCGTTCCACGCGCCGTCTTTCAGGGGCGCGCCGTTGTCGCCGATGAAAAAGATGAGCGTGTTTTGCTCGTTACCCTGCTCGCGGAGTTTGGCGCGGATCTGGCCGATGCCCTCGTCCATCGCCGCGATCATCGCGAGGGCCTGGCGGCGTTCGAGCGGGAGGTGCGCGGGCGTGCGCGCGAACCACGGCTCGGGCGATTGCAGTGGCACGTGCGGTGTGAAGTAGGCGAGGTAGAGAAAAAACGGATCGCGCGCGTGGCGGTCGATGAATTGCAGCGCAGCGTCCGTCTGCCACACGCAGCGGAAGCGCGGATCGGTGAGCGTCTGCGGAGCGTTGGGGAGTTTGTTGCCCTTGAGATCGTGCGAGGCGACGAAGGTGTTCATCGGGCCGGTGTAGTATTCGTCGAAACCCTGGCCGAGCGGGAGAAACTTGCGGTCGTCGGACGCGGCGCCCTTGCGCGGAGCGGCTTCGTTCTCGCCGCGGGGGGTGGGTTCGAGATGCCACTTGCCGATCTGACAGGAAATGTAGCCGGCCGGTTTTAGCCGTTCGGCGAGGGTGAGTTCGGCGAGCGGGAGCGGACCCTTCAGGTTGTCCTCGACGCCGAAGCGCTGCTGGTAGCGGCCCGTGATCACGCCGGCGCGCGACGGCACGCACTGCGGGGCGCTGACGTAGCCGTTGAGGAAGCGCACGCCGTCGCGGGCCATCGCGTCGAGGTGGGGAGTGCGAATGTCGGGATCAGTTTTCTGCGCGGCGAGGTCGGCGAAGCCATGATCGTCGCTGTAGATTAAAATGATGTTGGGCTTCGCCGCCACGGCCGCCGCGCGGGCGGCGGGCAGCAGCAGTGCGAGGGTGAAGAGGACGAGGAAGGTGTTTTTCACGGCGCGTGGGTTCAGCGGCTGGTCAGCACGGCGCTCTCGCCGGCGTATTTTGTGAGGAGGGCATCGAGTCGCATGGTGAGTTGCGATTCGGTGCCGAGGAGGAGCCAGTAGCGGTAGCGATAGGTGGACTGGGGCCCGAGGTTCACGCGGTCGATCGGGGCGATGTGGATGCAGGGACCGGCGGCGGGATCGTCGCTGGCGCCGCCGGCGTGCGGACCGAAATTCCACGGCTGCGTCGCCGTGGGGCTGAAAATTGCGACGCCCTGTCCGTTGGGGGCGAAGCACGCCATCACGTTGAGCGGAGGCCGCGTCTTGCCCCACGGCGGACCGGGGGGCTGGGTTTCCGCGCGCCACGCCCCGGCCCCGAGGTAGCTTTTGATCGTGCTGAAATTACGGGTGAAATAGCAGGCGGGAATTTCTTGCGGCGAGAGTTTCGCCGGGCCCCAGCGATCGCCGTCCGCGCGCTGCGCGACGAACTCGCAACGCACGACGACGACGTCCGGCATACCGGGTTCGAAGCCGGTCCACTGCCGCATGACGGCGGCGGCCTCTTCGTTCGGCATGTCCCAGAGTTTTGGGACGGTTTCTCCGAAGAGCGTGTGGTCATCGAGACGTTTGAATTCGTTGACGCGCGCCCAAGAGCCGACGCCGCCGCCCTGTATCGGGTTCCACGACCACGGGCTCCAGGCTTTGCTTTGGCCCTCGGCCTGGCGGTCGAGACGGAGACCGGCGTAATAGGATTGTTGGATCAGGCGGCCGGGGTCGGCCGAGTTGACGAGGTTCCTCGGGTAACCGGCTGACGAAAGCCACGTGATCGCGGCACCCTTGGCGCGATCGATGCCGACTTTCACGGTGCCATTGTCGAGGGTGAGAAGCACTTCGCCGCGCGGGCCGATGTTGTTAGTGGCGGCGCGGGCGCTGGTCCCCAGCGCGGCGACGAGCATGACGAGGCGGGTGAATAGCCGAATGTCACGCGCGCCAGATCGCGGGAAAAAAAATCGAGGCCGCGCCAACTCCACCTGATTTTCCCCCCAGGCATCGTGGTCCCCGCAACTTGGTCGGGAACTGGGGGGAAGTTTCGCGCCCGGTCGAAACGGGCAACGCCAAGGGTGCGCTTGCACCCGGTTGGGACCAAGCGGACGAGGGAGCTCAGTGGCCGGTAGGAGACGGAGCATGAAGGGGAGAATTAAAACCGTCCGTTGATCCCCGCCGTAATGGTGGTGCCGTTGATGATCGTGTTCTGCAGCTGCGAGCGCACGCCGCGGTAGAAGGCCTGCGGTTCGTTGAAGAGGTTCGCCACGTCGAGCGTGAGCTGGAGCGAGGGGCGCACCTGGTAGGAGACGCCGGCAGTCACCGTTTCGGCGGAGAAGCGGTAGAGGTTCCGGCCGAGCGTGGCGGCGGTGTAGGTGGTGATGTAGTCGCCGGTGTAGTTGTAGAGCGCGCGGGCGCTGAATTTTTTGTAGCGCCACGAGAGGCTGGCGTTGCCGGTGCGCGGGATGAAGCCGGCGACCTGATCGGTGCTGAGGCCGGCGGTGCCGCCGAAATTTCCGTGCGTGCGGATCACGGTGAAGTTGGCGGAGGCGCCGAAGCCCTTCAGCCAACCGGGGAGAAACGTGAACTGCTGCTGGTAGCTGAACTCCCAGCCCTGCACGAAGGCCGTGCCGGCGTTCGACGTGGTGAGGCGCGTGAAGCCGGGGTATTCGCCGTTGAAGCCGTTGTCGTTGCCCCCCGCGATCGTGCCGGTGGCGACGCCGCTGACGATGTAGTCCGCGATCGTCTTGTGGAACCAGCCGACGGAGAGCGTGCCGACTGGCTCGAAATAATACTCGAGTGTGGCATCCCACGTGGCGGCCCGCTGCGGGAGGAGGCCGGGGTTGTTGACGGTGAGAGTCTGGTTGGCCTCGGAGACGGTCTCATTGGGCAGGGCGTTGTTGAGCGCGGGGCGGCCGAAGCTTGTGGACCAACTGAGGCGGGCCTTCACGCTCGGCGTGACATCGTGCGAGAGGTGCAGGCTGGGAAACGCCTTCGTGTAGCTGCCGCTGAGGTTGCGCTGCGTGCCGGCGTAGTCGCGCGTGGCGGAGCCGATCGGATCGGCGGTCTGCTGCGCGGCGGTGCTGCCGGTGCGGGTGCGGACCCAGCCCCAGCTTGAGGTCTCGGTGCGCTCGAGGCGCACCCCGCCGAGAAAGCCGGTGGGCCCGGCGCGGCCCTGTGCCATCGCGTAGCCGGCGGTGACGGTCTCGGTGACGGCGCGGTTGGCCGTGTATTGGTTCTGCGCGTTAAAATAACGATCCTCGGTCCAGAGCGCGGGCGTGATCGGCTGGCGGTCGGCGAAGAATTGCACGGCCTCCCAATACGGGAGGCGGCGGCCGGTCTTCACCTGATCGAACGTGACGATCGTCGGGTCGCTGGGGAGTGCGGCGGTGCCGGCGTAGTTCCAGCGGCGGGCGAAGCTCTCGGCGGAGACGTAGCGCTCGCGCCAGACGGCGCCGGTCTTGAGCGAGAGTGGGAAGGCGGTGGGCAGCGTGTAGCGCGCGTTGGCCGTCGCCTCCTTGATCATGTCGTCGTTCTGCAGGATGGAATTGTTGTAGGTGGTGGGCCGGTAATTGGCGGGGTTGGTGAAGTCGGGGCCGCCGTTTTGGATGAACGTCGGGAAGAGATCAGACTGCGTGCGGTCTAGGATCCAGCCGACGCCGGTGATGCGATTGACCAGAATGCCGCCGCGGCCGCCCCCGCCGCCGTTGATGTTGGTCTGCGTGTAGCGGGCGTTGTAGTCGAGCTGCAGCGGGCCGAACGTGTGCTCGGCGCCGAGATCGACGCGGCGCATGCGGTTGAAGAAATTCCCCGGCCCGGTGGTGGTCTGCTCGAGCGTGGAGGCGGCGACGGGCCGGACCTGCGTGACGCGATCGGTGAAATCGGGCGCAATGCCGTTGGCCGCGGTGCCGGTGGCGTTGGCGGGGTTGAAGATCGCCTGGTTGGTGAACGCGCGCATCTCATATTGGCGGCGGAAGCTCTCGACGGCGTCGTTGACGATGGTGTTGAGCGAGAGCTTGGTGGACGGCGAGAGACGGTAGTCGGCCTTGAAATTGATCGAGGCCTGCTTGCGGTTGTTGTAGTTGTCCCACGTGCGGTAGTCCCAGAGGTAGGCGGGCTGCGCGGTGGTGTTCTGAAAATCGCGGACGGTGCGAAAGCCGCCGACGGCGTTTTCGCTGTAGAAAACATTCACGGCGACGCCGAGGTTGCGCTCGCCGCCGAGCAAGTCGAAGAGCTCCTGCCACTGGACATTGAAGAGCGGGTGGGCGCGGTGCTTTTCACGGGTGGGCGTCTGTTCGGTGAACGACGGCGCGACGCGCATCCCCGCGCTGTAGCTGAGGCGGCGCTTTTCGCGCATGGAGAGGGGCGAGCGGGTCTTGAGATTGATCGTCCCGCCGATGGAGCCGGCCTCCTTGTCGGGCGTGTGGCCCTTGGTCAGCTCCAGCTGGTCAAACATCGTGCCGGTGAGGTTGTTGATGTTGGTGCCGCGCGTGAGGGCGCCCTGGCTGGTCATCGGCGCGCCGTCGAGCGTGATGCTGTTGAGGCCGGGCCCGATGCCGCGGATGGTGAAACCGTCGATGAGATTTTCGTCGGAGGGATTGCCGGCGACGCCGGGGAGACGGATGGCGACCTCGCCGGCGTTCATGTTCGGCAGGTTTCCAAACGAATCCATCGCGACGATGTTCTTCACGTTTTCGGCGTTGCGCTGCGCGGTGATTGCGGCGGCGCCGCCCTCGCGCTCGCCGGTGACCTTGAAGGCTTCGAGTTTGTAGATTGCGGCGGTGAGATCGAAATTGCGCACGGCCCGTGCGCCGGTGGTGGCGGTGACGGTGGCGCGCGCCGTGTCGAGGCCGAGGTAGGAAACGACAACTTCATGCGCACCGGCGGGCAGCGCGGGGAGGACGTAGAGCCCGGTGTTGTCGGTGAGGACGGAGACGCCGAGCGTGGGAAGCTCGACGCGCGCACCCTCGAGGAGATTGCCGGTGGCGAGGTTGGAGACGGTGCCGGTGAGAGTGGCGGTCGTGTCGGCGGCGCGCAAAACGACACACACCGAGGCAAAGATTAGCGGGAGGAGGTGTTGGGGTTTCATGGTGGATGGGTAATTAGAACCGGCCGTTGACGCCCGCGGTGACGGTGGTGCCGCCGAAGAGTTTGAACTGCGTCCGATCGGAATAGCCGCGGTAGGCGGATTGCGGGGCGTTGGTGAGGTTGTTGACGTCGATGGAAAAAGTGACGGACGGGCGGAATTGGTAACCGATGCCGGCGTTTACGACGGTGCGCGGGGAGAGGTAGCGGCTGCGCGCGGGCGAGCCGTCAGTGAACTCGGTGATGGATTCGCCGGTGTAGTTCACGATCACGCGTGAGGTGAAGCCGCGGTGGCGCCAGAAGAGGCTCGCGTTGGCGTTGCGAGGCACGAAGCCCTCGACATCGCGGCCTTCGCGGCGACCGCGGCCGCCGTAGTCGCCGTGCGCTTCGAGCGCCGTGAGGTTCACACTGGCGCCGAGGCCGCGGAGCAGCCCAGGCAGAAAGGTGAACTGTTGCTGGTAGCTGAGCTCCCAGCCCTGCACGTAGGCGGTGCCGGCGTTGGCGCTGGAGAGGCGCGTGAAGCCGCCGTATTCGCCGTCGTAGCCGTTGTCGCGGCCGGTGGCGACGGTGCCGCTCGCGAGGCCGTTCACGATGAAGTCGCGAATCGTCTTTTGGAAGAACCCGACGGACACGCGGCCCACGGGCTCGAAATAATACTCGAGCGACGCGTCCCAGTTTTTCGCCGTCTGCGGCAGCAGCGAGGGATTGTTCACCGTCAGCGTCTGCGCGGTCTCGTTGATCGTTTCGTTGGGCAACAGGCTCGTCATCGGCGCGCGGCCGAAACTCGTGGACCAGCTCAGCCGCGCCTTCCAGTTCGACGAAATGTCCTGGGTGAGATGCACGCTGGGAAACGATTTCGTGTAGCTGCCGCGCAGTTCACGGCGGGTGCCGGCGTAGTCGCGGTTGGCCGAACCGATGGGATCGGCGGTTTGTTGGGCGAGGGTGCTCGGGGTGCGCGCGCGGACCCAGCCCCAGCTATTTGTCTCGGTGTCTTCGACGCGCAGGCCGGCGACAAACCCGGTGTGGTTCACGCGGCCCTGGGCCATGGCGTAGCCGGCCGTGACAGTCTCGGTCACGCGGCGGGTGCCGGTGTAGTTCACCTGCTGAGCGAAATAGCGATCCTCACTCCAGAGCGCGGGGGTGGTCGGGCTCCGGTCGCGGAAAAACTGCGACGCATACCAGAACGGGATGACCAGGCCGGTCTCGCGGCCGTTGACGTTACGGATCGAGGGATCGGACGGGAGCGTGGTGCCGAGGTAGCTCCAGCGGCGGTTGCGATTCACGTCGTGGGCGAACTGCTCGCGCCAGTGCACGCCCGTCTTGAAGAGCGTGTGCAGGTCGGCCGCGTCGAACTTCAAGTTGGCGCGCGCTTCACGGACCTCGTGGTCGTTGTCCACATTGTTGTTCGCGAAGAAACCGGTCATCCGGTAATTTTCCGGCTTCGTGATGTCGAGCCCGGCGGTCTGCGTGAAACGCGGGTAGAGATCGGACGCGGTGCGATCGAGGAT
This sequence comes from Opitutaceae bacterium, assembly GCA_031411015.1. Classification (GTDB taxonomy): domain Bacteria; phylum Verrucomicrobiota; class Verrucomicrobiia; order Opitutales; family Opitutaceae; genus ER46. The sequence continues at coordinate 26,683 of JANOAF010000028.1, forward strand.
CCAACCTAGGTTGTTCACGCGCATCGTGAACTGGCCGCCGTCGTTGCCGAAGCCGTTGTTGATATGCGTGGCGCTAAACATGCCGCCGTAATCCAGCGCCCAGCGGCCCCAGTTGTGCTCGGCACCGAGATCGAAATTGCGCGTGCGCAGGAAAAAATTGTTCGGCCCCTGCGTGAGCACGTCGAAATTGGAAGCGGTGGACTGGCGCACCTGGGTGATGAGATCGGTGTAGCCGGGGAGAATACCGGCGGTGGAGTTCGGCGCCGTGGTCGCCGGCAGCGTGGGGTTGAAGACGACCTGGTTGGTAAACGCCCGCGTGGTGAAGCGCAGTTTGCCCATTTCGTTCGCGTCGTTGTAGATCGTGTTGAACGCGATCTTGGTGTGCGCGGAGAGGCGGTATTCCGCCTTCACGTTTACGCTGGCCTGCTTGCGGTTGTTGTATTGGTCGAAGGTATTGTAGTCCCAGAGAAACGCGGGGCGGGCCGTGGTGTTTTCGAAATCGCGCGTGGTGCTGTGCGCGGCGCCCACGTTTTCGCTGTAAAATGTGTTCACCGCGATGCCGAGGTTGCGGCTGCCGCCGGCGACATCGAAGACCTCGGTGTAGCCGACGTTGAGCAGCGGATGGCTGCGGTGGGCCTCACGCAGCGGAATCTGGTCGGTGAATGACGGTGCCCAGCGCACCGCGAAGTTGTAGTCGATCCGACGCTTGTCGCGCATCGCGAGGGGCGAGCGGCTCTTGAGGTTGATGGTGCCGCCGAGGGAATCGGCGCTCTTGTCGGGCAGGTGGCCCTTGATGAGCTCGAGGCCCTCGAACATGGCGCCGGTGAGATTGTTGATGCGACCCTGCCGCGCCATCGCGCCCTGGGTGGAGAGCATCCCGCCATCGAGCGTGATGTTGTTCAGCGTCGGGCCCATACCGCGGATGCTGAAGCCGTCGATGCCGTTTTCCAGATTGAGCGCGGCGCTGACGCCGGGGAGGAGAATCGCGAGCTCGCTCGCGCTCATATTCGGCAAATTGCCGTAGGAATCCATCGCGACGACGTTCTTCGCATTGGGCGCGTTGCGCTGCGCCGTGATCGCGGCGGCTCCGCCCTCGCGTTCGCTCGCGACCTTGAAGGCCTCAAGCTGGTAGATCGCCGCGGTAAGGTCGAAATTGCGTGTGGCTGAACCAGCGGCGGACACGGCGACCGTGGCGCGCGTCGTATCGAGCCCGACGTAGGAGACAACGACCTCATGAGCGCCGGGGGGCAGCGCGGGAAGGACGTAGCGACCCGTGTTGTCGGTAAGCGCGGAGACGCCGAGGGTGGGAATCTCGACGCGCGCACCATCAAGAAGATTGCCGGTGGCGACGTTTGAGACGGTGCCGACGAGGTCCGCGGCGCGGAGCGCGGCGGTAGCGAAAACTGAAAACAACGTGAGGTGGATGCGGGCGTTCATGGGGGGGTGGAGCGAGAAAAGATCGGAGTTTGAACGCTAATCTTCGCTGATTTTTCCAAGGCGATGGCGCCCGAGGTTGCCGGGCGTGCTTCGCCTCATCGGCGAAGCACGGGAGCTTGGGGCAGAGATTGAATTAGCGGGAATGAGCCAAGCTGAGCGTTTCACCGGTTTGGTGCCTTCGCTTTCCGCGTGGCTCTTGGTCAAAATCTACCATTCACGCCCACCGTGATCGTCGTGCCGGGGTAGTTGTAGTATTCGACGTTGTCAGGGGTGCCGCGGTAGCGCTTTTGCGCGACGTTGTTCAGGTTATCGATGTCGAGCGTCAGGGTGAGCGTGGGGCGGACTTGGTAAGCGAAGCCGACGTTCACGAGATTGCGCTTCACGCGGTAGAGATTCCGGTAGGGCGTCGCGGCGCTGTAGGAGGTGAGGAAGGTGGTCGCGTAGTTCGAGAGCACGCGCGTGCTGAAGCCGCGGTAGCGCCACGAGAGGCTGGCGTTGGCGGTGCGCGGGACGAAGCCGGCGATCTGGCCGTTGGTGCGCGCGGCGGTGTTGGTGAGCGAGCCGGCGACGGGGAAATTTCCGTGCGTAGTCAGCACGGTGTAATTGATCATGCCGCTCAGGCCCTTGAGGACACCGGGGAGAAACGTGAACTGCTGCTGATAACTGAACTCCCAGCCCTGCACGACGGCGGCGCCGGCGTTGGCGGCGGTGAGGATCGTCCAGCCGGGATACTCGCCGTTGTAGCCGTTGTCGTTGCCGGTGCCGATCGTGCCGCCCTCGATGCCGCTGACGATGTAGTTGCGGATGTCCTTGTGGAACCAGCCGACGGAGAGGCTGCCGACGGGTTCGAAATAATACTCGAGCGTGGCATCCCAGTTCTGCGAGGTCTGGGGTAGGAGCGAAGGATTGTTGATCGTGAGGGTGGGCTTGTTTTCGAAGGCGGTGTTGGCGGCGTTCGGAGTTTCGCCGGGCGTGAGGTTGCCGAAGCCGGGGCGGCCGAAGCTCGTGGACCAACTGAGGCGGGTCTTGAGATTAGCTGTGACGTCGTGCGAGAGATGCATGCTCGGAAACGCTTTCGTGTAGTCGCCTTCGGTGGTGCGGCGGTTGTCGGCGTAGTCGCGCTTGGCGGAGCCGAGCGCATCGGCGGTTTGTTGGGCGGCAGTGCTGAGCGTGCGCGCGCGGACCCAGCCGGCGGCTTCGTTTTCGGTCCGTTCAAAACGCACGCCGCCAAGGAAACCGGTGCGCGCGAGCAGACCTTCGCGGCCGAGTTTGCCCTGTGCCATCGCGTAGGCGGCGGAGACGGTCTCAGTCGCGTCGGTGAAGCCGGTGTATTTGGTCGTCTCGCGGAAGTAGAGGTCTTCGCGCCAGATCGTCGGATCGATGACCTCGCGGGCACGAATAAAATTCGACGCTTCCCACTGCGGGAGGCGGCGGCCGGTCTTGACCTGATCCATCAGGAGGATGTTGGGATCCGTGGGGAGCGGGCCGGTGCCGGTGTAGTTCCAGCGGCGCGAGGCGCTCGTCGCGCCGACGACTTGTTCGCGCCAGACGAAGCCGGCCTTGAGCGAAACGGGAAACGCCAGCGGCAGCGTGTAGCGGGCGTCGCCGCGCAGCTCAGTGACCTCGTGGAGCTGCGTGTTGTTTTGGTTGGAGAGCGCGTTGGCGGCGGCAGGGCGGTAGTTGGCGGCGTTGGTGAAATCGGGCCCACCGTTCTGGATAAATTTCGGAAACAGATCCGACTGCGTGCGATCGAGGATCCAGCCGGCACCGGTGAGGCGGTTGACGAGCACGCCGCCCTCGCCGTTGCCGATGTTGATATGGGTTTGGGTATAGCGGGCGTTGTATTCGATCTGCCACGGGCCCCAGTTGTGCTCGGCGCCGACATCGGCGCGACGCAGGCGATTGAAGAAGTTGTTCGGGCCCGTCATCGTGATATCGATCGTCGAGGCGGCGACGGGGCGGACGGTGGTCACGCGATCGGTGAAGCCGGGCTCGATGCCGTTGGCGGCGGTGCCGGCGGCATTGGCAGGATTGAAGATCGCCTGATTGGTGAAGGCGCGCGTGTCGTATTGGCGGCGGAAAACTTCCGAGTGATCGATGTAGCTCGCGAGAAACGAGAGCTTGGTCGCGGGCGTGAGGCGGTAGTCGACCTTGGTCGTGATGTTTTTTTGGCGACGGTGGTTGTAGACGTCGCCGGTGCGGTAGTCCCAGAGGTAGAGCGGCCCCGTCGCGGCGTTCTGCACATCGCGTTGGGTGGTGAACCAGCCCAACGCGGTCTCGGAGTTGAAGATGCTGACGTTGACGCCGAGGTTGCGGCTGCCGCCGAACGCATCGAACACCTCTTGATAGCCGAGGCTCGCGAGGCCATGCACGCGCTGCTGCTCGCGAATCGGAATCTGCTGCGTGAACGACGGCGCGATGCGCGCCGTGAGCGTGTAGGTAACACGGCGTTTTTCGCGCATCGAGAGCGGCGAGCGGCTCTTAAAATTGATCGTGCCGCCGAGGGAATCCGCGCCCTTGTCGGGCGTGTGACCCTTGATGAGTTCGATCTGATCGAACATCGCGCCGGTGATGTTGTTCACGAAAATGGAGCGGCCCGCGCCGCCCTGGCCAGTGAGCATCGCGCCGTCCATCGTGACAGTGTTGAGGCCGGAGGTCATGCCGCGCACGGTGAAGCCGGAGAGATTGCCGCCGGCATCGAGTTCGCCGTAGATGCCAGGCAGACGGATGGCGACCTCGCCGGCGTTCATGTTCGGGAGGTTTCCGAATGAGTCGGTGGCGGCGACGTTCTTGAGGTTTTCCGCGTTGCGCGCGGCCGTGATCGCGGCGGCGCCGCCCTCGCGCTCGCCGGTGACCTTGAAGGCTTCGAGTTTGTAGATGCCCGTCGTGAGATCGAAATTACGCGTGGCGGACGCGCCCGCGGTGACGCTTACGTTTGCCCGGGTGGGATCGAGGCCGGTGTAGGTGACGACGATTTCGTGGGCACCGGTAGGCAGGTCAGAGAAAACGTAGCGGCCGGTTTTGTCGGTGAGGGTGACAAACTGCAGGGCGGGAATTTCGACGCGCGCACCCTCGAGGAGATTGCCCGTGGCGAGGTTGGAGACGTTGCCGGAGAGCGTCGCGGCGGCGACCGCCGGGACCGCGAGAAGGAGCGAGAGGGAGACAGAGATGAGGCGGGGGAGGTTCATGGGAAGGGTGGGTGAATAAAAATGATGTCGCCGCGAACGGATTCTGTCGGCCGGTAGTGCGCGGAGAAACGGATATCCAATCCAGTCGGGGAAGGGGCGAACTTGTGCGTAGGGTGGAGTTATCGGAGGCTTAACGCCGGAAGGGCTTCAACTGTATTGTCGAACAAGGGCCTCGATCGACGCGGGGCTCCCAAACGACGCCGTTAGAATACCAAAACCCATTCTGGCGGAGGGGCAAGGCGGCGTCCGTCTGGGGTCGGCCATGGCGCTGTGAATCCGGACGCGTGACAGGTTTCTGGCGACGTGACTTGGCCAGCGGGACACGCCCCGGCTGCGATGAGAAACGCGGCGCGGGTGCGCAAGACGAATTTGAACCGGGGCGGGCGTCATGCGTGCGGCGGCAGAGGTTTTCCGCTTGGGAGAAAGGGATGAATGGTGGGGGCGGCGGCGCGAGGGGTGCCGTCTTGAAACCGGTCCGCCGCGCCGAAAAATTGAGCGTCTCGCGGTGGCCGCCGGAGATTTGCGGGGAGCTTCGCGCCGAGGCGGGACAACTGGGTTTCAGCCATTTTGGAAGGCTCGTTAAACTCACCTATGCGGGGCTCAGAAGTCGAACTTCGAGGTCAGCGACCAAGCGCGGGGAGTGCGGATGAAGTAGGAGGACGGGCGGAACGTGGTCGGAGCCGCGGCTCCGGGCGCGATGACTTCGGTGGAGACGCGGCGCACGATCGGGTCGGATTGGTTGAGAAGATTGGTGATGTTGAGCTGGAAGGTAACGCGCGTGTTTTTGATCCATGCGAAACGCGTGCGGTAGCGGAGGCTGAGGTCGTAGTCGATCGTGCTCTGGCCGAAACGTGGAACGGTCTGGATCAGATTGCCCGCGGCGACGCCGCCGGTGCGGATTTCGTAGGCCCCGGTGTAGGCACCGGAGCGGTAACGCGTGCTGAGCGTGGTGCCGAAGCCCTTCAGGACTTTTTGGAAATCGTAAGTCGCCGTGAGATTGGCGTTGAGTTTGCCGCCGCCGAAATTGTTGCCGAGCGAGTCAATGGCGTTGTCGAGACGCTGGTCGAGCGCGTCGAGCAGGCTGGTGACGGTGACGCCGGGGTTGGCCGTGGACGTGAGGTTGCCGACACTCACGCCGGGATTTTTGGTCTGCAGGTCCTTGATGTAAGTGCGGAGCTGCACGGCCATGGGCGCGGTGAACTTGAAGAGATTTTCCCGGTCGCGTTCCGTCTTCGCGAAGGTGGCGCGGATGCGCAGGCCCTTCATCGGATTCGCCGTGAGGCGGGCTTCGTAGCCGCGGCTGGCCTGGTCGAGCATGTCGGCGTTGGCGCTGTAAACGGGGCGCAGCAGCGGGTAGGCGGCGATGAGTGCGGCGACGGCGGCGGGATCGGCGGTGCGGAAGACCGGGGTGGCACCGACGGGGTTGTTGAGGATCGGGAAGACGGCGTTGTAGGCGCCGCGGATGCTGGCGGAGTCGTTGAGATTGAGGGTGAGCACCTCGGTGACGTTGTTGTTCGCGGTATCAAAGTAGCCGACGTCGAGGTAGAGTTTCTCGCCGAAGAGCTCGAACTTGAGCCCCGCGTCGAGGCCCTGACCGGCGGTATTGGGCGGCGTGACGGCGTCCGGGCCGACGACGTTGCCGCGCGGCGGGCCGAAGTTGGTGCTCTTGTTACCGTAAACGGACATCCACGATGTGAGATGGAAGACGCCGCCAAGGGTGCGCGTCGGGCCCGAGGTGGAGGTCTTGACGACGTTGCTGCGGTCGAGGGCGAGCAGACCGTTGCTCGCTTCCCAGCCCGGCGGCTTCACGCGCGTCTGGCCGTAGACGTAATCCGTCGCCTCATCGACGCGGTAGCCGGCGGTGAGCACGAGACGGTTTTTGAAGAAGCGGCTCTGCGCGGCACCCAGGTAGGAGAACTGCCGCGCGTGGCGGAGATTTTCGCCCTCGGTGACCCAGCCGGTTTTGATCGGGCCGAGGGTGGGATGAGTCCAGGTCAGCTCGGGATATTCCCGGTAGTCGGGCACGAAGAAATTCGCGGCGTCGGTCGGCGCGGCGTAGTGGCGGCGAGTGACGCCGTTGTTGGTGTTGGTCGGATCGACGTTGAACGGGGCGTAGAGCCACGAGTCGCGAAAACTTTCGCTGCCGGCGCTGCGCTCGGTGTAAGCGGTGGTGGCGACGAGGCGGTGGGAGCCGAACCACCGGCCGAGGTCGAACTGCGCGGCGGCGGTGCCCTGGATGATCTTCCGGGTGTTTTCCTGGGTGCGGTGGAGCCAGCGCGACTGCGCGTAGAACTGGCCCGCGAAGGGATTGACGAACTGGCCGGCGGTGTTGGTCGGGAGCGAAGCGGAGCCGAGATTCTTGAGCTGCGCAGAATTCGTAAACGTGCCGTTGCCATCGATGAGGATAGTCGCGCCGCTGGCGGCGCCATTGGCAAAGGCCTGGTAGGTGTCGGCACTGCTCTCTTCGCGCGAAGCGGCGAGGTTGAGGTAGATTTTTTCGGTGAGCTTGTGATCCACGGCGACGGCGACGATGTCGCGATTGACGCCCTTGCGGCCACCGGGGCCGTTAATGTTGCCGCGCGGAGTGAAGAAACGCGGGTCGATCGTCTGGCGGTTGCTGCCGTCGTTGCTGCCGAGGCTGGCGTTGCTGAAGAGCGAGGCGGCGGCGTTGATGATGTAGGAGCGTTCGCCGTTTTGGATGACGACGGGGCTGACGCCGGCGCCGTAGTAGTTGAAGGCCACGGGTGAGCCCGTGGGATTCACCATCGCATTGCGGGCGGCGGTCGAGAGGGTTTCCCAGCCGATGGGGAGCGCGTAGGTAGGCGAGCCGCGGTCGAGCCAGTTGGTGACGTAGGTGTTCGTGAGGTGGGGGCCGGGATAGGCGACGCTGCCGGTGGTGCGCTCACGCTCGTATTCGACGCGGACCTCGGTGCGGTCGCCCGGGCGCCATGTGCTCGCAAGATGGAAACCATCCGTGTTGTCGGTGAAGTTGGCGCGATATTTTTTGCCGCGGTTCGCGAGGGCGTTGAGGCGGAGGCCGAGCTTCTGGGGAAAGAGCACCTGATTCACGTCGAGGGTGGCGCGGCGGGAGTTGTTGCTATCGAAAAGCAGGTCGAAGCCGTAGGCGGGGCGGTTGAGCTTGGCCCGCTTGGTGGTGATGTTGGCGACGCCACCGGCGCTCCCGAGGCCGAAGAGGATGGCGTTGGGGCCGCTGGAGTTGTCGATGCGCTCGACGGTGTAGAAGGCCGGGCGCGTGTCGGTCTCGAGGTAGTTGCGCGCGATGGTGCCGCTCAGACCACGGGAGCGGAACGTGACGTTGGCCTGCGAGCCGGGGAAAACGGTGTTGATGACGCCCTGGCTGTCGAAGTCGCCGTTGTCCTCGGCAAAGTTGGTCGAGAATGCGAGGGCCTCTTGCAGTGTGGTCGCGCCGATGTCGTCGAGGAAATCCTTCGTCAGCACGTCGAGCGCGCCGGGGGTATCCTTCAGCGAGGAATTCAGGCGGGAGCCGGAGAGAGTATTTTGCGCGCGGTAGCCCGTGTCGTTTTCGGAAAAGACGGTGAAAGGGGAGAGCTCGATCGGGGCTTCGGTGGTGGCGGGTGACGCGGGGGCGGTGGCCGCGTAGGCAGCGGAGGGGAGGAGGGTGAGGGCGAGGGTGGGGAAGAGGTGACGGGTGTTCATGGGTGGTCAGGCGCGGGGAAATTTTTGGCGGCGAGCCGGCGCGAGGCCGCGACGTCGGCCTCGGTCACGCGGTAGCCGGCGATGAGCGCGGCGGCGACGAGGGCGAAGACGATGGTGCCGGCGGAGAAGGCGATGCGCATCGCGAGAAAAGTCTCCGGGGTTTGCGCGGCCTTCAGATCGGTTTGCCAGCCGGTGAGGCTGAGCGCGACGCCGGCGAGAAAGATGGAGCCGGAGAGGGCGACCTTGAGCATCCAGCCGAGCACGGCGTTGAACATGCCCTCGCGGCGCGCGCCGGTGACGGCTTCGTCGAGGTCGCAGATGTCGGCGGTCATCGAGGGGACGAGCACCATCACCGCGACGAGACCAGGAGCCATGAGCAGCGAGGGAATGACGAGGAGCCAGCCGGCGTCGGGGACGTAGCAAAACCATTTCGCAACGCCGCCGAGGGCAATGCAGAGCGTGCAAAGGAGAAACGCGTTTTTCTTTCCGAGGCGCTGCGAGAGGCGGACGATGCCAGGGATGGCGCAGAGGCCGCCGAGTTGAAAACAGGTGCCGACGACGCCCTTAAGGAAGGCGCCCTTCACCATGTCGCCGCCGTTGACGTAGAAAACGTTCAGGTAGAATCCGGTGTTATCGATGACGAGGTAGCTCGCGTAGATGAGGCATTGCGCGATCGCGAGACGGGTAAAGTCGCGGCGCTTCACGGTCTCGCGCCAACCCTGCCAGAGGGAAAGTTTCGGGCCGGAGGGCGCCGCGGGGCGAGGGCGCTCGGGGACGCGGGTGGCGGTGATCGCGCCGAGGGCGGCGACAATGACGCCGATGATCGCGCCGCAGAAACGACTGCCCGCGACGAGCTGGTTGTTCGCGACGAGCTGCACGAGTTTGAGGAGCCACTGGTTCACGACGCCCGAGAGTTTGTGGAGCATCGACTTCGCGCCCATGAGGCGCGTGCGCTCGTGGTAGTCGCGGGTGAGTTCGAGGCCGAGCGCGCCGTAGGGGACAACGAAGATCGAGTAGGCGGTGGCGAGGAGCAGCGAGCCGATCGCGAGCCACCAAAAATAAAAGGTCGGCGAGCGCCCGTCGGGAAAATACCAGATGCCGGCGGCGCAGAGGCCGGTGAGGATCGCGCCGATCAAGATGAACGGCCGGCGGCGGCCCCAGCGGGATTGGCAGTTGTCGCTCACGTGGCCGATCCACGGATCCATCACCGCGTCCCACAGGCGCGGGAGCGCGATCGCGGCGCCGACGAGCACGGGGCTGACGCCGAGGGTGAGATTGAAAACGGGATTCGCGAGTTGGTTGACGGAATTGATCGCGAGATTCTCGGCAAACGCCGACGAGCCGTAGGCCACGCGGGTGCCGAGGGCCACGCGTTCGGAGGCGGGAGAGGGCTCGGTCGCAGGTGTCACGTGAAGGAAACGGATTCCTGGCCGTAGTCGGTCACGCCGCGGGCAAACTGCTTGATGCGCACGCGAGGGAACGGCGCGAACGGGAGCGCGCGCAAAGTGTCGCCGTCCAAGGCCGAGGCCGAGATCGATTGGGCGGACAGGATGCGGATCGTTTCGGCCCGGAAGGCCGTGAGGGTCGGGGCCGCGGTGGCGGCGAAGTTGCGCGTTTCACCGGGATCATCCTGCAAGTTGAAGAGGAGTTCGCGGCCGCCGTTGGCCAACCAGATGTATTTCCAATCGCCCTGGCGCAGCATGCATTTGAACTGCGGCGTGCCCGGCGTCCCGAAGATGCCGAAGACCGAGGGGCGGTGGGCCTTTCCTTCGGCGAGGGTGCCCAACAAATCGTGGCCATCGCGTAGCTCGACCTGGCCGCTGGCCGCGGTTGCGAGACCAAAGAGGTCCGTGAGAGTAACGAAACCGGGGTGACGTTGACCCGCGGGAATACTTTTCGGCCAGCTCACCAACATGGGCACCCGGCAGGCGGATTCAAAGAAGCTCTCCTTTTGCCACGCGCCGTGATCCCCGAGGTGGTCGCCGTGATCGGAGTAGAAACAGATGAGCGTGTTCGCGGCGTCAGCCCGCTGGTCGACGGCATCGAGGATGCGGCCGATGCACTGATCGATGTAGGTGATGGAGCCGTAGTAACGCGCGCGGATGCGGCGAGCATACGATGGCGGGATGTCCTCGGCCCAGACGGCGTGGTTCATCCACCCGAGGTAGTCGTCGGCCGTGTCGATCGCGGGATCGCCGCGATGGGGGTTGGGCATCGCATCAGGATCGAACATCCGGTTGTAGGGGATGGGCGGCGCGAGGGGCGGGTGCGGCGTGACGAACGAAACGAAACCGAAGTAAGGCCGGGCATCGGGCCGGGCGAGTTCCTCCAAAGTGCGGGAGGTGAGCCACGCTTCGACCGTCAGGGCGGGCGGCATGGGCCGGGCTTGCGGCACGTAATACATGTCGCTGCGTTCGCCGTGGACCTGCTCGATGTGGTTGAATCCCGGCGTGCGGGCGCGCAGCCACTTGACGTAGTCGTCGCCGAGGAATTCCTCCTCAGTGGGCCAGAGTTCCTCGCTGTATTCGTGGGTCTGGAAACCGAGCGGCTCATGGCGCGGCTCGGTGTGAAATTTGCCGAGCCCCCACGTGCGATAGCCGCGCGCCGCCAACGTCTCGGCGAGGTAGGCGCCGCAGCGTTCACGCACGTGTTCGCCCGGTGACCAGTTGCCGAACCAGCCCGTGCGCAGTGGCTCGCACCCGGTCATGAGCGAATAGCGCGCGGGCACGCAGACCGGGCACGTGGAGTAGGCGTTGGTGCACGCGGCGCCGCGCGCGGCGAGGCGGTCGAGATTCGGCGTGTGCACGTGCGGATGACCCAGCGCAGCAATGGTGTCGAACCGCTGCTGGTCGGTCATCACGAAGAGAATATTGGGCGGCATGGAGTGAAGCGGAATCAAAGCGGGAGAGCTGCAGGAGTTCAGCCGCATTCTGCGGATGGTCTTACGATCACGTCGGGCAGTGGAGTTGGCATTGCTGCGATAGGACAAAACGTCGATTGGCGACCAAGACGAACGAGAGGGGGATTGGTGCCCAGCGACGGATCGGTTTCAGCTCAGTTCCGCGGTCGTTAAAACTTCACCTCGATTGTGAATTGCAGCGTGGACGGAATGACGAAGTAGCCGCGGCGGTCGCGGTAGTCGGCGTTGGTGACGTTTTGCCAGTTGAGGCGGAAACTGGTGTCGCGCCCGATCAGTTTGGTGCGATACGAGGCGAACAGATCGACGCGCACGGGATCTTTTTCCTGCTGGATGAAACGTTGGATGTAGGTCGGGAATTGCTTGATGGGCCCCTGGCGCCAGGTGTAACCGCCGCCGAAGGCCAGACCTTGCAACGGGGTGTTCTTCGCGAAGTCGTAGCTCACCCAGAGGCGAATGTCGTTTTTGGCGACGCCTTCCTTCGGCAGGCCGATGATGTCGGCGATGCCGTCCTTGTTTTCGTCGGGGCTGTTGCCGTCGGTCGTGATGACGTTCTTGCTTACATAGGCGTCGGTGTAGGCATACGCGGCCATGATTGAGAGATTCGGGAACGGCGTGTAGACGAGATCGAGTTCGATGCCTTTCGAGAGTTCCTCGCCGCTGGGGATGTTGTTGTTCTGCGTGAAGACGCCGCCGAGGAACTGCACGATGTTTTCGCGGGTGATGCGGTAGGCCGAGAGCGTGCCGGTCAGCTGGCTGCCGAACGGGCTGAACTTCAGGCCGATTTCCTTGCCCGAGCCTTTTTCGGGATCGATGAAACCGAGGGCAGAATTGACCGTGCTGGCGGGGCCGTTGGGCCGGTAGGAATTCGAGGTGAGGGCGTAGAGGTTGTAGCCTTTCGCGAGCTCGAAGATTGCGCCGAACTGGGGCGACGTGGCGGTTTTTCCCTGCGAGCGGATGTCGATGTAGTGGCCGCCGGCGAGGAGGTTCAGGCGTCCGTCGAACAGCGTCACGTAGTCGGTCACATAGATACTGGTGACAGGGACGGGATTGGGGTTCGTGGCGCTGGCGACGCCAGTGATGGTGGTGGCGAAGGGATCGTTGAGACTGAAGACAGAGCGCGGCGCACCGGGGAACGAGACTTTCTGCGGACCGCTGGCGTCGGAAATCACGGTGGCGGTATTGGCGAACACGCGGCTGTCGTAGTAGGCGTAGCCGTAGTTGGTGTCGCGATTGTCCCGGTAGCCGACGGAAATCTTGTGGTCGGTTTTGCCAAGCTTGAGTTCGTGCAGCACTTTAAGGGAGAGGCCGCGGTGATCGGTTTTACGGGGTTCGACGATCATGCGGGCGGGGCCGGCGATGTATTGACCGAGGGCATTGGCTTGGATGCGGCCAGTGCCGATGTTGAAATACTGCACGCCATCGATCTCGGAATTCACGAAGGAGGCCTGCACGGTGGTGTTGGCACCGATGTGTTGCACCAGCTGGACGCTGACGCCCTTGTCTTCCTGCTGCCAGTCGTCGAACGGCGTGACGAAGGTGAAGTCGCGGAAGATGGGCACGAAGCCGCGGGCGAAGACACTGCCGCCTTCGCCGGTGTTGCGGAAGGGCGTTTGGATGCGGTTGAGCCGGCCCTTTTCCTTCGACCAGTTGAAGCGGGCGTCGAGCGCGGTGTCTTTGCCGTATTCCACGTGCACGGTGGGGGCGACGATGGTGCGGTCGCGATATTCGTTCGGGCGGGAGAAGCCCTCGCGGGTCTGACCCAACACGAGCCGGGCGGCGCCGCGCCATTCGCCGTTGCGGGCGAAAGCCTGATTGGAGTCGATCAGGCCGTTGTAGGAGCCGTATTCGCCGTAGGTGGCGCTGAGGGTGGTCTCGGTTTTGAAGTGGGCCTGTTTCTGAACGACGTTGACGAGGCCCGAGGGGTCGGCAGTGCCGTAAATGATCGCGGCGGGTCCCTTGAGGACTTCGACGCGATCGATAATCGCGCGGTCGGTCGCGGTGTTGAACGGCTCGCCATCGCGAAGGACATTGCCGGTAGAGAAGCCCCGAATGGCGAAATTCTCCGTGCCGCTGCTCCGGCCCGTGTTGCTCACGCCGCTGACGTAGCGCAGCGCGTCCTCCACCTTTACGCCACCACTGTCCGCGAGGAAGCGAGTGGTGAGAACCATGATCGGAATCGGCAATTTTTCGATGGCGAGGGTGAAGCCGAGGCCGCTCGCACTGGACTGGGTGCGGTAGCCTTCAAGGCCGTCGGCCTTGACCTTGAATGGGTCGAGAACCACGGCGTCGGCCGATTTGTCGGAAGTCGAAGCGGCTGCGGACTGGGCCTGAAGCGCGGAGCCGAAAAGACAAAGCGCGGCGATGATGATGGTGCAGCGGAACCGTGGTGGGATGCAGGGATGCATTCGATGGGGTGGGTGGGATGGGGGTGGCCGGTGGAGGCCAAGAAAATGGCCGCCCGGAGTGAAGGACTGACGAAGGAGAATAGCAGGCGCGTGGTGCCTAAACCAATGGACAGGTGCGGAATCCTTTGTGTTTTTGCGTTTATCCGACGGAAAAACACGGCGCGGGCGGAACGGGCCCAGTGGTTCCACGGCGCCTCCCAAAAATTCAAAGACTCAGCCGGGCGGATCAGTCCGAATCTGTAGTCAGTCAGGTCAACTGGGTAGAATGGCAGCCTGACGCCGTCGGCCTGCGATTTTTTGCGGCTACGAGCCCGGCTTCCCGAGCACATGCCGCAGTGCGGGCTCCAAGTCGGCGTGCCGCCAGGTAAAGCCCGTGGCGCTGGCCCGCGCCGGCTCCGCGCGCGTGCTGGCGAGGAGAGTGTCCTCCGCCATCTGGCCGAAAATAATCCTTAATACCCCCGCGGGGATCGGCAGCACCGCCGGTCGGCGCAAAACGCGCGCGAGGGTGGCGGTGAACTGCGCGTTGGTCACGGGCTCGGGCGCCACGGCGTTGATCGCGCCGCGCCAGGTCCGATCCATCATCGCGCGCACATACATCGCGGCCAAGTCGTCCGGCGCGATCCAGCTCATCCACTGCCGGCCTGAGCCGAGCCGGCCGGCCACGCCGGCGCGAAAAGCCGGCAGCATTTTCGCCAGTGCCCCGCCGGCCGGCGTCAGCACCACGCCGGTGCGCAACGCCACGGGGCGCACGCCGAGGGCTTCGACCGCGGCGACCTCGCGTTCCCACGCTTCGCATACGTCCGCCAGAAATCCCGCTCCTTGGGCCGAGCCCTCCGGCAATTGTTCGTCACCGCGATTGCCATAGAATCCGACCGCCGAGGCGCTGACCAGAGTCTCCGGCCGCGCCGCGGGGTTGCGGGCCGCGATCGCCGCCGCGAGGGTGCGCGTGCCCTGCACGCGGCTGGAGAGGATTTCCGCTTTCCGCTTGGCGGTCCAACGGCCGCCTCCGACATTCTCGCCCGCCAGATGCACGATGGCATCGACGCCCTCGAGCGCCGCGGGATCGAGTTCTCCTTTCGAAGGGTCCCAACGAAATTCATCCGCGCTTCGCGTCGCGCCCCGCACGAGCCGGCGCACCGTGTGCCCCTGCGTTTGCAGGTAGGGCCCGAGCACTCGTCCCACGACGCCCGACGCGCCCGAGACCAGCACGCACCGGCGTGCGCCCGCGATCGCGCCCTCGACATCGGCCTTCGTCACCGCGTGCCGATAGGCAAACATCTGGGCAAGTTGCCGGCGCGTGAACGCCGCCCCGCCCCACTGCCCGAGCACACCCAGCGGCAGCCGATAGCGGATCTCGTCGGTGAGCACGCAGGCGTCGGCCCCGGCCGGCTCGATCAGGTGCAGGTGCTCCCACTTCGCGAACGGCCCGCGCAGCAGCACATCGCGAAACTGCCGGCCGGCGACGTAGTCGCGGTGCACGATTTCCCAGCGCGCCCACGCCGGGCCGATCTTGGTGCGCAGGGAAACCCGCGCGCCGTCGCGGATGCCACCCTCGTGCGCGGTCACCTCCACGCGCTCCCATGGGGGACATAGCCGGCCGAACGCCCCCGGCCGCTCGTGCCACGCGAAGACCTCCGTCGCCGGCCGCTCGATCCGCACGCTCCGCTTGAAAATCTCGTCACTCATGCGCCACCCGCCCTTTCCGCATCCGGCAGGCATCGGAGCAGAACTTCACATCATCCCATACTTTTTCCCACCTCTTCCGCCATGTGAAGGGACGCGCGCACACCGCGCAGGTCTTCGTCGGCAGGTCAGATTTTTTTCGCATCTTCGGCATCGCGTTCAAACTCGGTCGTCGCGGGTGAAAAGTCCATCCGCCGCCGCCGGCGCGCCGTCGTTGGCTTTGAGGGCGGCCGCCTTTTCCAAAATCAGCGCCCGCTCTGCCGGTTTCAACCGCGCGAGATTTTTTACCTGCAGTGCCATCCGCTGATTCTTGGCCAGCAACGCCTCGTGGCGCAGTAGAAAATCCCAATACAGCGTGGTGAACGGACACGCCTCGTCCCCGGTGGCCCTGGCCGGATCGAACCGGCAGCCCGCGCAATAGTTGCTCATCCGCTGGATGTATTTCCCCGTGGCCGCATAGGGCTTCGAGGCCATGATCCCCCCATCGGCATATTGCGACATCCCGAGCGTGTTCGGCAGCTCGACCCATTCGACGGCATCAACGTAAACGGCCAGATACCATTCGTGCGTTTCCTGCGGCTTCACCCCCAGGAGCAGCGAGTAAAGCCCCGTGACCATCAGCCGTTGGATGTGATGCGCATAACCGTGCCGCAGGGTCTGACCGATGCTCGCCCGCAGGCAGTTCATCTCGCATTGGCCGGTCCAATAAAATTTCGGGAGTTTGCCGCGCGCGCCGAGCGCATTCAGCCCGCCATACTCCGGCATGAAATGCCAATAGATGCCCCGCACATATTCCCGCCAACCGAGGATCTGCCGGATGAATCCTTCCACGCTCGCCAGCGGCGCCCGGCCCGCGCGATAGGCTTGCTCGGCGGCGGCCACGGCCTCGCGGGGGTTGAGCAGCTTCAAATTCATCGCCGCCGAAATTCGCGCATGAAACAGCCACGGCTCGTCCGTCCACATCGCATCCTGAAACTCCCCGAAGGCGGCCAGCCGATGCGCGATGAAATCATCCAGCGCGGCGCGGGCATCCTCGGGCGTCACCGGCCAGGAAAATTCCGCCAACTCGCCCGGATGCGCGGCAAATTCTTTCTCCACGAGGGCGAGCACGGCGCGCGTCGTCGCGTCCGGGGGCGTGAGGGCGGGCGGACGCAAGCCTGCCGCCGCCGGACCCGCACGCGAAAAACTCCCGCGATTGTCGTGGTCAAAATTCCATTGTCCGCCCTCGGGCTCCCCCGCCGCGTCGAGCAAAACGCCGTGGCGGCGCCGCACTTCGCGGTAGAAAAATTCCATCCGCAGGCTTTTCCGCCCCGCTGCGTGCGCGGTGAAATCAGCCCGCGTGCAAAAAAAATGGCGATCAAGCCGCACTTCCAACGGCCGGCCCACCGCTTCGGCCGCCGCCGCCATCGCCTGGCTCACCCGCCACTCGCCCGCTTCCGTCATCACCAGTCGCTCCGGTTTGAACTCCGCCACGGCGCGCGCCAGCTCGCCGGCGAGCGTTTGGGTGTTCGCCGGCACGTCGAGCTCGGTGTAAAGCACCACGCGACCCAGCTTTCTCTGCGCGTCGCGAAAGTGGCGCATCGCCGCCAGAAACACCGCGATCCGCGGCTTGCTTGACCAAACATATTCCGACTCGGCCACGACCTCGGCCATCCACACCGCGTCGTGCTGTGCGTCGAAATCATCAAACACCGCCGCCGCCGCGTCGAGTTGATCGCCCAAAATCAGCACAAGCCGGCGCCCCCGTTTTGCTCCGCTCACGACCCGCGCTCCACTCCTTGGATCCGCGGTGGCGACCGCCTCGGCTGATCGGGATGGCAAATCGCGCTTCATGGTCGCGAGCCGCCCGCGGGATTGGAATCGAAATCCGTGGCGAGCGCCACCGCACCGCCGGCGTCGAGCTCCCGTGAGGCGGACCCGAGTTTCCGCCGGGCCTTCTCGTTCGCATATTTTCCCAGCACCAGCCGCAATGGCGGCTGCTCCGCCCCCACCGCCGCGATAATCGCCTCGGCCGCTTTGTCGGGATCGCCGGGCTGCCGGCCGTTCATCGTTTCGAGGAAGCGCAGGAACTTGCCGCTCGACGCCGCATAATCGACGATCCGAACGGGCGCCCGTTCGAGCGAACGCGCGATGAAGTCCGTGCGAAACGGACCGGGCTGCACGAGAGTGACCTTGAGGCCGAGCGGCCGCACTTCGGCGGCGAGCGATTCGGAGACACCTTCGAGCGCGCACTTGGCCGCACCGTAGATTGAGAAGCCCGGGTAGTTGGCGATGGCAGCGGCCGCACTGATGTTCACGAAATGTCCACGGCGCTGTGCGCGCAGGATGGGCAGCGCGGCGCGCATCACCCGCAGCGCTCCGAAGAAATTCGTCTCGAAACTGCGCGCGATCTGCTCGTCGCTCACCTCCTCGACCGCGCCGACCAGGCCGTAGCCCGCGTTGTTTACGACGACGTCCAGCCGGCCGAACGCCGCCGCGGCCTGCGCGACAACGGGAGCAATCTGCGCCGCGACGGCAACGTCGAGCGCGAGCGCACGACACCGGTCAGGATGGCTGGCCACGAGATCGTCGAGCGTCTCCGGTCGTCGCGCCGTGGCCACGAGGCGGTGACCGCAGGCCAGCACGCGCCGTGCGAGCGCGCGACCGAGGCCGCTCGAGCAGCCGGTAATAAACCAGACCGGTGATTCGTTGGGTTCGTTCATCGGGCGGAAGCGTTGATTCGGCACAGCGGAAAAATCGCGACATCGACGGCCTGCGCACCGAGCACGGACGCTGGTTCGCCGACGAGATCGAATCCGGCCTGTCGCGCCGGTGCGGTCGAGAACTCCGCCACCTCCGGCGTGTGCATGCGATAGGGCGCATGATGCACGCGGCCG